>JAEWOJ010000048.1 GCA_023399815.1 Pseudomonadota bacterium
TTGGGGCTACGGGTACTCCCCCGCAAAACCCCGGGGCGCTACTGGGGTCGCTCCTACATGTCTGCGTGTATATGCCATATGTGCATATGCCGCATGCAGGCGGCGTTGGCGCCGGCCCTGCTACCCTTTCCATCCCCCACACGCCCAGAGCCATCGCCATGAGCCGACTGCGCATCTTCAACGACACCGACCCGGCCACGCCGCTGCTGGACAGCCGCGACGGCGGGGTCATCAGCGCCGAGCTGAAGAAGATCGGCGTCACCTTCGAGCGTTGGCAGGCCAGATATCCGGTCGCTCCCGGCGCCAGCCAGGAGGACGTGTTCGCCGCCTACCGCGAGGACATCGACCGCCTGGTCGCCACGCATGGCTTCAAGAGCGTGGACGTGGCCTCGATCGCGCCGGACAACCCCAACCGCGCCGAGATCCGCCTGAAGTTCCTCGACGAGCATTACCACAAGGAGGACGAAGTGCGTTTCTTCGTCGCCGGCTCGGGCCTGTTCACCCTGCACGTGGACGACAAGGTCTACGAGGTGGAGTGCGTCAAGGACGACCTGATCTCGGTGCCAGACGGCACCACCCACTGGTTCGACATGGGCGCAGACCCGAGCTTCGTCGCGATCCGCTTCTTCACCGAGCCGGATGGCTGGGTCGGCCACTTCACCGGCACCGACATCGCGCGGCAATTCCCGCGCTATGAACCCGACGCCGCGTGATGCTTGACGTTTGAAGCCCCTCTCCCTTTGGGGTGAGAGGGGCAGTTTGCGAACCACCGGTTCGCTGCCCCTCGAACGCCCTTGCGCCAGCGCAAGGGCCGGGGCGCGAAGCGGGGGTTGGGGGCGAAGCAGAAATGCACCGAACTCGCCAACCGCTTCCGCACCCGCTCCACCCTCCTCGCTTCCCCCTACCCTCATCCGCCCCTTCGGGGCACCTTCTCCCGGAGGGAGAAGGAAATGGACCAACCGCCATGACCACCCGCGCCATCCTCACCGACATCGAAGGCACCACGTCGAGCATCTCCTTCGTCAAGGAAGTGCTGTTCCCCTACGCCCGCGACGCCCTGCCCGGCTTCGTGCGCGCGCACGGACACGAACCCGAAGTACGCCGCTGGCTCGATGCCGTGGCCACCGAGATCGCGGCCAGCGCCTGCCAGGACGAGGTCGTCGTCGAAGCCCTGCAGGGCTGGATCGACCAGGACCGCAAGCACACCGCGCTCAAGGCGCTGCAGGGCATGATCTGGGACGCCGGCTACCGCAACGGCGACTACACCGCGCACCTGTACCCGGAAGTGGCCGCGGTGCTGCGCAGCTGGCATGCCGCCGGCATCCCGCTGTACGTGTACTCCTCCGGCTCGGTGCCGGCGCAGAAGCTGTTCTTCGGCTTCAGCGACGCCGGCGACCTCGATGGCCTGTTCTCGGGCAATTTCGATACCGGGATCGGCGGCAAGCGCGAGGCCGGCAGCTATGCCCGCATCGCCGCGGCCATCGGCATCGCGCCGCACGACATCCTGTTCCTGTCCGACATCGTCGAGGAACTGGACGCGGCGCGCGAAGCCGGCCTGCGGACCGTGCTGCTGGACCGCCGGGACGACTACCCGATGCCGCGCACCGGCGAGGCCACGCACGGCCATGCCCGTGTGGAGAATTTCGAGCAGATCGCGCTGTAAGGCGTCGCGGCTGACGCCGCTCCTGCAACAACGATGTCTCCCATGTAGGAGCGACGTAAGTCGCGACGCTTTCCTACCCGTCAACGCAGGCTTTTCCGCTCGCACATGCAGGACGGGCGCATCACCCTGCGGGCATGCCAGACGAGTACCGACCGGGCCACGCCGCTCTTCGTCGTGGCCGCATCCCGCTCCCGAACCACCTCTATCTGCTCACGTTCATCACGGATGGGCGACGGCCGATCTTCACCGACACCGCCTGTGCGATGGCTGCCGCACGGGCCATCAACGACGCCCGCCTGTGGCCGGACGCCCGACTGCTGGCGTGGGTGTTGATGCCCGACCATTGGCATGGCCTGGTCCAGTTGGGCGGAACCGGCGGGCTCGCTCCACTCGTCCAGCGCCTGAAAGCGAACAGTGCCCGGCCTCTCCCCGCCGGCGTGGCAAGACCCGTCTGGGGACGCGGCTTCCACGACCATGCGCTGCGCCAGGAGGAGGACGTGCGGGCGGTTGCGCGTTACATCGTCATGAATCCGGTCAGGGCGGGAATCGCGACTTCACCAAGGTTCTACGCGTACTGGAATGCGGTGTGGCTTTGATGTCATGCTGTCGCGACTGACGTCGCTCCTACAACAACACAGCAATGTCTCCCATGTAGGAGCGACGTCAGTCGCGACCGCCGCGATGGGCGCCGGCCCGCCGCAGCACCAGCACGTCGATGCTCGACGGCACGCCCAGCCGGGCACTGAAGCCATCCCACTGGCCGGCGCCGGCGCTGACGAACAGGGTCATGCCGCCGACCCGGTAGTCGCCGCGCACATAGCCATCGTTGGCCGGCGCCACCAGCCAGCGGTCCATTCCTAGGATGTGGCCGCCATGGGTATGCCCGGATACCTGCAGGTCGATCGCACCGGTGGCCGCGGCCGCCCGCGCCTGCTTCGGCTGGTGCGCGAGCAGGATGTGGAAATCGCTGCCCGCCGCCTGCCGCACCACCGCCGGGAGGTCCGGGGCGATGCCGCCATGGACCAGGTCACCGCGCTGGTAGAACGCCAGGTCGCCGACGCCGGACACGGCCAGCGTACGGCCGTTGATGGCGAGCTTCGCCGTCCGGTTCTCCAGCACGCCGAGGCCCAGCTGCCGGAAGTGCGCCATCCATTCCGCGTAGTTGCTGTAGTACTCGTGGTTGCCGGGCGCCACCCACACGCCATGCGGCGCGTGCAGTTCGGCCAGGGCGGCGACGTTGCCGGCGTTGCCCGCAACCTGCCCGTCCACCATGTCGCCCGGCAGCACGATCAGGTCGGGCCTGGCGGCCAGCACGTCGTCGACGATGCGCCGCGTGCGCCATGCGCCCTTGACCGGGCTGGCGTGGATATCGGCCAGCACCGCCACGCGCAGGCCGTCCAGTTCCGGCGGCAGCGAGGCCAGCACGATCTCGCGCTCGTGCACCTCCGGTGGCTTCAGGCCGTTGTACGTGCCCAGCGTCGCCAGCGCGGCCACCAGCACGAGGGCGATGCGATGCAGGCGCATGCCATGCAGGAAGGCGCACAACGCCGCCGCACGGCGCGACAGCCGCGCCGGCAGCCACAGCAGGTCGCGCAGCAGCGCGAAGGCCAATGCCAGCATCAACGCCACCATCAGCCAGCCGGACAGCAGCTGTATCCACGCGCTGGCGGCGTCGCCGAAGACGTGCCGCCGCCACAGCCACGTCATCAGCTGCAACAGCGGCCCCACGGCGAACGCCAGCCCCACGCACCAGCGCCGCTGCCTGCCGGGTCGCGCCACCGGCCACCACAGCCAGACTCCCAGCAGCAAGGACAACAACAAGGGCAACAGCAGCAAGAGGATCATCGGCGGGGGTCACGGCAGCACCGGCAATGGAGCATTGCCGGAAAGAAATGGAGAGAGAAGCCCCTCGCCCTGCAGGACGAGAAGGCACGGCCTGCGCGCCACCGGCGCGCGTGCCCTGGAGCGCCCATGCCGCTGGCGCGGGGCCGGGGCGCGGAGCGGGGATCGGGCGATAGGCGACGGGGTGCAGGCAGTCCGGGCGTCATGAACTTCCGTTCGCCCTCTTCCGCCCTTGCATGCTGCTCCTGTGGCGCCCCCTTCGGGCCGGCGTCGCCGTCCGCCTCGGCATCCTGCCTCGCGAGCGGGCACCCGCATTCGGCACATCTCTGTGCCTCATGCTTCGAGCGGCCTCGCCGCACAGCCCGGCATTCCTGCCGGGCTGTCTCCCGAAGGGCGAAGGGGATACCTCACGCGCCCTTGCCGGCAATCCAGCGGTCGATCTTTTCGTCCAGCACGTCCAGCGGCACCGAGCCGTCCTTCAGCACTTCGGCGTGGAACTCGCGGATGTCGAACCTGTCGCCCAGCTTCTGCTCGGCGCGCCTGCGCAGTTCCTGGATCTTCAGCTCGCCGGTCTTGTAGGCCAGCGCCTGGCCCGGCCAGGCGATGTAGCGCTCGGCCTCGGCGATGGCGTCAGGCTCGCTGACCGAGGAGTTGGCGAACATGTAGTCCAGCACCTGCTGGCGGGTCCAGCCCTTGGAATGCAGGCCGGTGTCCACCACCAGGCGCACCGCGCGCCACAGTTCGCCCTGCAGGCGGCCGAAGTAGCTGTACGGATCGGTGTAGACGCCCAAGTCCTTGCCCAGGCTCTCGGCATACAGGCCCCAGCCCTCGATGAAGGCGGTCTGCCCGCCGAAGCGGCGGAACGCCGGCACGCCCTGCAGCTCCTGCTGCAGGGCCAGCTGGAAGTGGTGGCCCGGGATCGCCTCGTGCAGGAACAGGTCCTCCGCGTCCCAGGTCTTGCGGGTCGGCAGGTCATAGGTGTTGACGTAGAAGATGCCCGGGCGGCTGCCGTCCTCGCTGGGCTGCATGTACTCGCCGCCGGCGGCCGACTGCGCGCGGAACGCCTCGATCGGGCGGATCTCGAAGCCGGCCTTGGGCGTCAGCGAGAACAGCTTGGGTACGTTGGCCTCGATCGTCTTCTCCAGCCCGCGGTAATGCGCCAGCAGCGCGTCCTCCGACGTGAACTCGAACCGCTTGTCGTGCTGCATGAACGCGAAGAAGTCCTGCAGCGAGCCCTTGAAGCCCACCTGCTCCATCACCTTGCGCATCTCGCCGTGGATGCGCTCGACCTCCTTCAGGCCGATCTCGTGGATCTGCTCCGGGGTCTGCTCGGTGGTGGTCATCTGCTTGGCGCTGAAGGCGTACCACGCCTTGCCGTCGGGCAGTGCGTCCAGGCCCACGCTGTCGCGGGTGGCCGGCAGGTACTCGTTGGCGATGAAGTCGCGCTCCTTCCGGATCGCCGGCATCAGCTGTTCGGCGATCAGCGTGCGGAACGCGGCGGTCAGGCGCTCCTTGTCGGCGGCAGGGAAATCGGCCGGCATCGCGGCGATCGGGCCCCAGAACTGGCTGTCCTCCGGCTTGGCGGTGATGATCGCGTCGAACTGCGGCACCACCTTCTCCATCAGCACGCGCGGCTGCACCACGCCGGCCTTCATGCCTTCGCGCATGTTGGCGATCTCGGTATCCAGCAGCACCGGGATGCGCGCAGCGCGCTTGAGCCAGTCGTCGTAGTCCTTCACCGTCTTGAACGGCTGCGCCACCTGGCCCGAGCCCAGCAGCACCGCGTAGCTGACGGTCGAGCCCATCTGGTTGACCGGCATCATCCAGCCCGGGAACTTCTCGCCTTCCAGCGACTGCTTCTGCTCCTCGACGAAGATGCGGTAGCTCAGCAGGTCCTGGCCGGCCAGGCCGGCGTCGCCGATCTTCTGCACCTTGTCCAGCCATTCGACGGTGAAATCGTGGCTCTGCCTGCGGTACTCGGCCGAGCCCAGGTCCGGCAGCTGGTCGTTGTAGCGGTTGTCGCCCTGGAAGGTGGCCTGCAGCGGATTGAGCTTGAGCACGCCTTCCCAGTAGTCGGCGTACAGCTGGTTCAGCTGCGCGGCCTTGCCGGCCTGCGCGGCCTGGCTGGCGGCGTCGCCGCCGGCCTGCTGCGTGGACGGCGAACAGGCGGCCAGCACGGTGGCCAGGGACAACGAGACGGACAGGGCCAGCGGACGGAGCTTCATGGGGAATCCATCGGGGAATGAGACGGCCAGCCTCCACATGGCGCCACGGCCTGCAAAGGGCCAAAGGTCATTGCCCGGCGTCTGCCGTCGCGGCCGGGCCGGCAACGCGTCATAATCCGCGCCCCGTCCGGCGCCCGCCCCGGCAGACGCCCTCCCCACCTTAGGCCCGATCCGTCGCCCCGCGGCGCCTGCGATCGCGCCCCCGCCATGCCGTATCCGATGACTACCTCGTACCGCCCGCTGGGCTTCTGGTCCGCCACCGCCCTGGTCGTGGGCAGCATGATCGGCTCGGGCACCTTCCTGCTGCCGGCGACGCTGGCGCCGTATGGCGCCGCCACCTTGGTCGGCTGGGCCATCACCCTGTGCGGCGCGCTGCTGCTGGCGGTCACCTTCGCGCAACTGGCGCGGCGCTGGCCGCAGACCGGCGGCCCCTACGTGTTCGCGCGCAACGCCTTCGGCGAGCTGCCCGGCTTCGTGGTGGCGTGGAGCTACTGGATCTCGATGTGGTGCGCCATCGCCGCGATTGCCATCGCCTTCACCGGCAGCGTCGGCGCCCTCTTCCCCGCCCTGACCGCCACCCCGGTGCGCGCGGCCAGCTGTGGCCTGGTCGCGTTGTGGCTGTGCGCCGGCGTGAACCTGGCCGGCCTGCGCGAGGCCGGCCGCCTGCAACTGCTGACCACCGTGCTGAAGGTGGTGCCGCTGCTGCTGTTCGGGCTGGTGGCGTTGTGGTTCGTCGACAGCGGCCGCTACGTGCCGTTCAACCCCAGCGGGGAATCGCTGGGCAGCGTCGCCGGCGCCACCGTGGCGCTGACGCTGTGGGCGATGATCGGCCTGGAAGCGGCCACCGTGCCGGCCGGATCCGTCGACGATGCCCCGCGCACGGTGGCGCGCGCCACCGTGGCCGGCACCGCCATCGCCGGCGTCGCCACCGTGCTGGCCTGCACCACCGTGCTGGGCCTGCTGCCGGCCGACGCGCTGGCACGCTCCGGCGCGCCGATGGCCGACGCCGCGGCGGCGCTGTGGGGCGCGGGCGCCGGCAAGCTGCTGGCGGTGGTGATGGCAATCTCCTGCGTGGGCGCGCTCAACGGCTGGACCCTGCTCGCGGCGCAGCTGCCGATGGCCGCCGCCCGCGACGGCGTGCTGCCGCGCGCCTTCGCCCGCGAGAACCGGCGCGGCGCCCCGGCCTTCGGCGTCATCGTCAGCTGCCTGCTCGCCACCGTGCTGGTGATCAGCAACTACAACCGCTCGCTGGTGGACCTGTTCAAGTTCTCGGTGCTGCTGTCCACCGCCGCCACCCTGCTGCCCTACCTCGCTGGCGCCGCCGCGTGGCTGTGGCGCGGCAGCGGCGGCGCCTCACGCCTGGCCGCCGCCGGCGCGCTGGCCTTCAGCCTGTACGCGCTGGGCGGCATCGGCGCCGAGGCGCTGCTGTGGGGCGCCGGACTGGTCGTGGCGGGATTGCCGATTTATTTCTGGCTACGGCGAAGCTGAGCCGCGTAGTCCGGATGCCAAGCCAGCGAGGCCTGGCGCACGGGGCTCCGCGGCCGGCCCGGCACTTCAGGCCACTTCCCCGGTGAAGAACTTCACGAACCCGGACGGTGCGCTCTGCCCGAGGCAGAGCTCCAGCACCTCATATGCGGCGGCGGCTTCGGGCGCGCTTCGCGCGAACATTTCCTCTTCGTAGAGCGACAGCGCGGCCTCGATGTCCTGCGGATTGGCAATGATCGCTGCCGCCAGCCGGGCGCCATCGAACATTGCAAGGTTGGCGCCCTCCCCGGACGGCGGCATCAGGTGCGCGGCGTCGCCCAGAAGGGTGACGCCCGGCACACGCTCCCAGCGGTGCCCAACCGGCAGCGAGTGGATCATCCGAGCGACCGGCGCAGTCTCGCCTTCGGTGATCAACGCGGTGATTTCCGGCGCCCAGCCGTTGAACTCCACCGCCAGCAGGGAAATCGCGTCGCCGTCGTTGGCGACCTCCATGGCCCACTCGGCGGGGCACCTGAGTTGCACGTAGGTGTGCAGGACGTCTCCGGCTTCCCGATGCACCGCGATCGCCTTGTCCGGCGCCAAGGCATACATGGCGCCGCTGCCAACGGCCTCTGCCGCCACCCGATGCGACCGCTCGACGTCGTGGAGGCGGATCTCGAAGAACGTGACCCCGATGTATTCCGGCTGCGCATCCGACAGCAGTGGCCGGACCCTGGACCATGCGCCGTCCGCACCCACGAGGAGGTCGGCTGCCTCGGCCGACCCGTCCGCGAAAGCCAACCGGTGCCGCCCATCGCCAAGGGGAACGATCGACTCCAGTTTCTTGCCCCAGCGGATCGTGCCAGCGGGCAAGGATTCAAGGAGCAGGCGCCTCAGGTCGCCGCGAAGGACCTCCGGCCGCCCACCCTTGCCATCGTCGGGTTCGTCGAGCAACACGGTGCCGTGCCGGTCGAGGATGCGCGATGCCTGGGCGCCTTCGTGGATGAGCGAACGGAATGGGTCGATCAGACCCGCTGCTTCGAGGGCAAGTTGGCCGTTGTGCTCGTGGATGTCGAGCTGCCCGCCCTGTGCGCGGGTTTCGGGCGAGGCCTCTGCCTCGAAGATCATTGGCCGGATCCCGTGAAGATGCAGGACCCGCGCAAGGGTCAGGCCGCCGAGGCCCGCACCCACGATGGTGATCGATGGAGTAGTCACGCCCATGCCGGTGGAACGTCGATCCATAAATTATTGGAACACCGTTCCACCCATGTCAACATCAGGCGATGAAGAGAAAATCCAGACATGCCGAAAGGCGCACCGACGCACTGTCGAAGGAACGCATCGTCGAAGCGGCGATCGGGATCCTCGATGCCCAGGGCGAGGCAGGGCTCACCCTGCGCGCGGTCGCCAAGCAGTTTTCGACCGGAATCGGGGCAATCTACTGGCACATCGCGAACAAGGATGAACTCCTCGAAGCGGCAACCGACGATGTCATCGCCCGGGCAATGGCCGCCATCGCCGAAGCGTCGGCGCCCGGAGACACGATCCGGGCCATCGCGTTGGGCGTATTCGATGCAATCGACGCGCATCCCTGGGTGGGGACGCAGTTCTCGCGATCTCCCCTGCTGCTTGCGCTGGCGAAAATCGTCGAAGGCATAGGCGGTTCACTGCACAAGCTTGGCATTCCCGAGCCGGCGCAATACGAATGCACCTCGATTCTTGTCAACTACATCCTTGGCACTGCCGGACAGAATGCAGCGAACGCGATGCTGGCGCCCCGCCTTGCATCGAGGACCGAAATCCTGAGCAGTGCCGCACTGCGCTGGACGCAGCTCGACCCGGCCGAATTCCCTTTCGTGCATCGCATGGCTGCGGTGTTGCCCCGCCACGACGACCGCCAGCAGTTCCTCGCCGGAATCGACCTGATCCTGGCCGGGATTCAACCTTCCTGAGGGCAAGCCGGGTTGCCCTCGACCGGGGGCAAGCATGGGCCGCCCGCGCAGAGTTTCTCCGCGATCCGTTTGAGGTCGCGCAGGTCGTCGGCATCGAGCAGGTCGGCGAAATGGTGGCGGACGGACTCCAGGTGCCGCGGCGTCGCCGCGCGCAGCGCGTCCCGGCCCGCGCGGGTCAGGACCAGCAGGCAGCCGCGGCCATCCTCGGGGTCGGGCGCACGCTCGATCAGCCCCCGCGCCTCCATGCGCGAGGCATGCCGCGAGAGCCGGCTGCGCGACCACCCCATCTTGGCGGCCTGCAGGTGCAGGGTGCTGGTCGTGTCCGGGCGCTCGACCAGGGTGCTGAGCACCTCGTAGTCCGCTTCGGACAAGCCGGTGGCGGCCAGGGCCTGGCCGATCCGCGTGCGCACGCCGACCGTCATGCGCCGGAAGGCGCGCCATGCGCCCTCCTCGTCGCCGTCGAGCCAGTCCGAGGTGGCTGCTTTCTTTTTCGTTGACATGTAATCGAATATCCGCCAATCTCGATTACATGTCAACGAACAAACCCCGCATCATGGTGCTCGCCTGCAGCACCCGCCCCGGCGCGCTGGCCCCCGCGGTCGCGGACTGGTTCATGAGCGCAGCCGCGCCGCACGCGGAGGCGCTGGACGTGGAATTGGTACCCGTCTCGCTGGCCGACCTGGACCTGCCGTTCCTGGACGAACCCGAGCATCCCGCGTCCGGCCTCTACCGGCAGCCGCACTCGCTGGCCTGGAGCGCGCTGGTCGACGGCGTCGACGGCTTCGTCTTCGTCACGCCCGAATACAACCACGGCATGCCCGCCGTCCTGAAGAACGCGCTCGACTACCTCGGCCGCGAATGGGCATGGAAACCAGCCGGCTTCGTCAGCTACGGCCATACCTCCGCCGGCACGCGGTCGGTGCAGCACGCCAGGCAGGTCGCGTCCGCGCTGCGGCTCGTCCCGACCGGGGCGACCGTCTCCCTCCGCATCGGCGACGCCATCGCGGAAGGACAGGTGCGGCAGGACGAGCGCCTGGACGGCCTCGCGGCCCGGCTGCTGGGGGAAGTCGTCAGGCTCGGCCACGCATTGCGGCCCATGCGCGAGCCGCTGGACGGCGCGACGCAGGCGGGACCGGTCGCCGGCTCCCATGCCCGGCGTCTGACGCCGGCGGATGCGCCCGACGTCATCGTCCTCCAGCGGTGCTGCTGGGTGGACGAGGCGCTTGCCAACCAGACCCTGGACATCCCGGCCCTGCACGAGGGCCTCGACGACGCGCGCAACTGGCTCGGGCAGTGGACCGCGCTCGGGCTGTGGCGCGACGGCAAGCTGCTCGGCATGGTCCGCGCCCGGCGCGATGGCGACGCATGGAACATCGGCCGCCTGGCCGTGGCCCCGCACATGCGCGGAACCGGCCTCGGGCGCTGGCTGCTGAGGCTCGTGGAAGGCAAGGCCGGACCGGCGTGCGCCCGGGCGACGCTGGAGACCGGCGCCCGGAGCGCGCAGAACATCCGCCTGTACCTGAGCGAAGGCTTCGAGCACATCGCCGGCATGGAAGGGGGCGATGTCGTCCATCTGGCAAAGCCGTTGCGGGAGCAGGCGGCACAGGCGGGCGCTCCGGTCAGCCACTGAACCACGGCCGGGACCGACGGTGGCCCGCAACGGCCACGCTAGAATCGCCCCGCCCTCCCGCGCGCCTGTACCGATGACGTCCACAACCTCCGCCATGATGCGCATCGTCCGACGCTCCAAGGCGATGGCGCCCGTCCTGGCATTGCTCGCCTGCATCTGGCCGGCGCTGGCGCAGACGCCCGGGCCCGATGTGTGGGAGCCGACCACGCCGAAGCTGGAAGGCGCGCAGCTGGCCCTGCTCGACGCCACGCTGGAGCGCCTGCCGCCGCAGCGGCCGGGCGTGACCGACGTGTACGTGCTGGGCGTGGCCGGCGACGCCGACGAGGACGTGTTCCGCAACGAGGTCGCCTACCTGCGGCAGTTGTCGGCGCAGCGCTGGGATGCGGCCGGGCGCATGGTGGCCCTGGCCAACCAGCCGGACACGCTTGCCGGCGAAGGCAGGCTGCCGCTGGCCACCTACGAGAGCATCGGCCATGCGCTCGACAGGCTGGGGCAGCTACTGGACCCGCGCGAGGACGTGCTGTTCCTGTACCTGAGCAGCCATGGCCTGGACGACAACAGCGTCTACCTGCACACCGGACCGGACGAGGAGGATTACCTCGCGCCGGAGGACCTGGCGCAGCTGCTGGACGAGGCGAAGATCGGCAATGCGGTGATCGTGGTCTCGGCCTGCTACTCGGGCGGGTTCGTGCCGGTGCTGAAGGCGCCCAACCGCATGGTCATCACCGCCGCGCGCAAGGACCGCCCGTCGTTCGGCTGCGGCAACACCGACAGCGCCACCTGGTTCGGCCGCGCCTTCCTGGTCGAGGCGCTCAACGCCACCAACGACTTCGCCGCCGCCTTCGGCATGGCCCGCGACAGCGTACGCCGGCGGGAGCAGGAAGAAGGCGAGCTGCCGTCGCAACCGCAGCTCTTCGCCGGCAAGGCGATCGCGCCGGTGCTGGCGCGGTGGCGCATGGGCCTGCCCGGGAGCGCGCCGGTGCCGTACCCGTTCGGGCATGCGCCGCAGCCACTGCCGCCCGGGAACCAGGCCTCCGCTGCCAGCACCCCAAAATCGCGATAGAAGCAGCGTGTAGGAGCGACGCGAGTCGCGATGGGGCTTTCGGCAGAACACTCGGCAAGACCCCATCGCGACTCGCGTCGCTCCTACGGGTATTTGCGTATTTGCGTTGCCTGCGATTCCAGGGTCGGTATTGCACCGGCCACCCTGCAGTACGATGCCTGCACTCGACTTCGGGAGAACGTCATGTCCTTCATGCCTGCCGGCGCGCTTGCCGCGTTGCTGATGCTTGCCATGCCTGCTGCCGCGCAACCGGCGGCGGCGCCGGCCTATGACCCGGGGCTGGCGACGACGTTCGGCGCCGACGAACGCGGCATGCGCGCCTATGTGCTGGTCATCCTGAAGACCGGGCCGAACAGGGTGCCGGACGGGCCGGAACGCGATGCGATGTTCCGCGGCCACTTCGCCAACATGCAGCGCCTGTCGGACGAGGGCAAGCTGGTGCTGGCCGGTCCGCTGGATGGCGTGGACGGCTGGCGCGGGCTGTTCGTCTTCGCCGTGGCCGACATCGAGGAAGCGCGCCGGCTCGCCGCGACCGACCCGGTGCTGGTCAACGGCGAGATGGTGGCCGAATACCACACGTACTACGGCAGCGCCGCGCTGATCGGCCTGGCCGAGGTGCACAAGCGGCTGGTCAAGCCGCAGCCCTGAGCCCTGCGCTCAGGGCTGCGCGTCCTGCAGGCGATAGGTGGTGCGGCTGCGGTATTCCCTGCCGCTGAGCGTGGCGCGCACCTCGACGGCGTGCTCGCCCGCCTCCAGTTTCGTCGGCAGCGCCGCGCGCCACAGGTGCGATGACGGCGTCGCCTCGGGCGAGCGGTCGTAGCCGCGCAGGCCGTCGGCCAGGTCGTCGGCCACGTTCTCCACCAGCAGGCGCGGATCGGGCTGCTCGACGCGCTTCATCGGCTGCCAGTCGCCGCCGTCCACGCGGAACTCCACCGGCAGGCCGTCGTAGCCCATGAACACGTTGGCGTACACGCCCCAGGCCGGATACGCACCGCGGCGCAGCACCTTCGGCGCATGCAGCGCGATCTGCGCGTCGGCCGGCGCGCGGGCGACGCGGTATTCCACGCGGTAGCGGCCCTGCGGCTGCACGTCGAGCAGGCCGTAGCCGTTGGGCGTGCCGTCGGACATGGTGGTGTCGGGAATGCCCTGCGCATCTTTCACCCCCGACCAGAACGCGCCGCAGGCCGCGCCGACGTTGTACTCGTGCAGCGGCCGCGCGCCCTGCCAGCCCTGCGCCGCGCTCCAGAACACCTGGTTCTGGTTGTGGGTATGGCCGCTCAGGACCAGCGGATGTTCCACCTTTTCCAGCAGCGCGAACAGGCGCGCGCGGTCCTCGGCGCGGAACACGTGGTCGAACAGCGGGATGTGGATGCCCAGCACCACCAGCCGGTCCTTCGGCACCGTCGGCAGGTAGCGCTCGAGGAAGGCGAACTGGTCCTCGCGCAGGCCGCCGACGTAGGCCGGCTTGCGCCCCGGCTGGGCGATGACGTCGTCCAGGCCGATGAACACCATCGACGGCTCCTCCCAGGCATAGGTGTCCGGGCCGAGCTGGCGGTGGAAGCTGTCCAGCGAAGCGGCGTCGCTGTCCGCGCCGGAGTCCAGGTCGTGGTTGCCCGGCACGTGCAGCCACGGCACGCCGAGCGAGGCCACCGCCTTGACCAGGAGTGGATACAGCGAGGGATCGTCGTTGGTGATGTCGCCCAGGGTCATGCCCAGCCGCGCCGTGTGCCGGCCGCGCAGCGGCGCGACGATGTCGCGCTCGAAGTAGTCCACGTCCAGCGGGCTGGCGGTCTGGCTGTCGGCCATCACCAGCGCCTGGAAGCTGGCCGGCGCATCGAGCTGCGGCACCAGCGCGAACGGCCGGCACTGCCCACCGCCGGTCTCGCCGGCACGCGGGCGCCAGATGTCCGGCAGGCCGTCGGCGCGCGGCGCGGCGCGATGCGCGGCCGGCTTGATGACGAACACCGTGGGCTGCACGGAATCCGGCAGGCGATAGCGGCCATCGCGGCCGGTCACGGCGATGTGCTCGCCGTCGGAAACGCGGATGCCCGGCAGCGGCTTCTCACCCGCATCGCGCATGCCGTTGCCGTTGGCATCCTCGAATACCGTGCCTTCCACGCAGGAGGCCGCAGCCGTCAGCGGCATACAGGCCAGCAACAAGCCGGCAAGCAGGGAGTGACGCATCGGAGCCTCGCCAAGCAGATGGAAGGTGCGCATTATCGCGCCGTCGCATGACAGTGGAACCGGCGGATACGGGTGTAGGAGCGACGTGAGTCGCGATCGGGGCCTGGTCGCGTTCGCGACTCACGTCGCTCCTACCGGTGCATGCAGGCCGGGGCCGTGCCCCCGGCGCTCTCTGCCTCCCGTACCGCGTCGTCGGGGGTGCAACCCCGACCCGCCGCTCAACCGGCCGACTTCTCCGCCGCTTTCGCATGCCGCTGCTCCAGCACCGCCACCGCGTCGTCCAGCGACAGGCCGCGCGCGCGCAGCAGCACGATCAGGTGGAACAGCAGGTCGGCCGATTCGCCGAGCAGGTCGTCGTCGCGCTGGACCACGCCGGCCAGCGCGGTCTCCACGCCCTCCTCGCCCACCTTCTGCGCGATGTGGCGCGTGCCCTTCTCGAACAGTGTCGTGGTGTAGCTGTTGAGCGGACGGTCGTGCTCGCGCTGCCTGACCAGCGCGTCCAGCGCACCCAGGAACTGCCCCGGCGCATCGCCGAAACAACTGGTGCTGCCGGTGTGGCAGGTCGGCCCGTGCGGACGCACGCTGACCAGCAGCGTATCGGCGTCGCAGTCGGTACGGACCGCCACCAGTTCCAGGTGGTTGCCCGAGGTCTCGCCCTTGGTCCACAGGCGCTGCCGGCTGCGGCTGAAGAAGGTGACCTTGCCACCCTGCAGCGTCCGGTCCAGCGCGGCGCGGTCCATGTAGCCGAGCATCAGCACGCGCAGCGTGGCGACGTCCTGCACGATGACCGGCATCAGCCCGCCGACCTTGTCCCAGTCCAGCGCGGCCGGGTCGAAGGGGTTATCAATAGACATCGCGTACCTCGATCTGCTGTTCGCGCAGGAAGCGCTTCAATTCCGGAATGGCGATGGCGCCGGAGTGGAATACGCTGGCCGCCAGCGCGCCATCCACGTCGGCCTGCTCGAACACGTCGGCGAAATGCTGCGGCGTCCCCGCGCCGCCGGAAGCGATCAGCGGCACGCTGCACAGGGCACGGGCCTGGCGCAGCTGGACGATGTCGTAGCCCTTGCGCACGCCGTCGCTGTCCATGCAGTTGAGCACGATCTCGCCGGCGCCGCGCTGCTGCGCCTCGCGCAGCCAGTCCAGGGTCAACCGCGCCTCGGCGCGGGTCTTCGCCGGGTCGCCGGTATGGGAGCGCACCCGCCACTGCCCGTCGGGTTCGCGGATGGAATCGATGCCCACCACCACGCATTGCTGGCCGAAGGTGTCGGCCAGCTCGCCGATCAGCGCCGGCCGTTCCAGCGCCGGCGTGTTAATCGAGATCTTGTCGGCGCCGGCGTTGAGGACGTCGCGCGCGGTCTCCACGTCGCGGATGCCGCCGGCCACGCAGAACGGGATGTCGATCAGGCGCGCGACGCGCTCGATCCAGGCGCGGTCCACCGAGCGCCCTTCCGGGCTGGCGGAGATGTCGTAGAACACCAGTTCGTCGGCGCCCTCGTCGCGGTAGCGCAGGGCCAGTTCGGCGATGTCGCCCATGTCGACGTGGTCGCGGAAGCGCACGCCCTTGACCACCCGGCCTTCGCGCACGTCCAGGCAGGGAATGATGCGGCGGCTCAACATGCCAGTGCCTCCTCCAGCCGCAGCCGGCCTTCGAGCAGGGCCTTGCCGAGCACCGCGCCGGCGCAGCCGGCCGCCTTCGCCGCGGCCACGTCGGCCACGTCGCGCACGCCGCCGGAGGCCTGCACCGCCACGCCGGGCAACAGCTTCGACAGGTGTGCATACAGCGCGATGTTGGGGCCGGACAACATGCCGTCGCGGGCGATGTCGGTGCACAGCAGGTGTTGCATGCCCGCCTGCGCGTAGCGGGTGGCGAGCGCGTCGAGGGTGACGTCGGCGGTCTCGGTCCAGCCGTGCACCGGCAGCCGCCACACGCCATCGCCATCCTGCCGCGTGTCCAGCGCGATGGTCAGCCGGTCCGCACCGAACTCCTGCAGCCAGGCCAGCACCTGCTCCGGCTCGCGCACCGCCAGCGAGCCGATCACCACGCGGCTGGCGCCGGCATCGAGGATGCGCGCCACGTCGTCGCGGCCGCGCACGCCGCCGCCGGTCTGCACTTTCAGTGACGTATTCGCTGCGATCTGTGCCAGCAGCGGGGCCAGCGTGTAGCCGCCGGCCTTGGCCGCGTCCAGGTCGACCAGGTGCATCCAGTGCGCGCCCGCGGCGGCGAACGCCTGCGCACGCGGCAGCGGATCGTCGCCGTAGGTGGTCTGCTGCGCATAGTCGCCCTGCAACAGGCGCACCACCAGCCCGTTACGGATGTCGAGCGCGGGATAGACGGTGAAACTCATGAAAGGTCGTTCTCGATGAAGTTGCGCAGGATGCGCGCGCCGGGGCCGGCCGAGCGCTCGGGATGGAACTGCGCGCCGTACAGGTGGCCGCGCTGCACCACCGCGGTGAACAGGCCGCCGTGATGGCAGGCCGCCACCGTGTCGGAGGTGACCGGGGCGGCATAGCTGTGCACGAAGTAGGCGCTGGAACCGGCCGGCACGCCGTCCAGCAACGGCGATTCGCGCAGCGCCAGCAGCTTGTTCCAGCCCATGTGCGGCACGCGCACGCCCACTGCCGGATGCAGGCGGCGCACCACGCCCGGCAACAGGCCCAGGCATTCCACGTCGCCCTCTTCCGAGCGCTCGAACAGCAGCTGCATGCCCAGGCAGATGCCCATCAGCGGCACCTGCAGTTCGCGCAGCGGCTGCACCAGCCCCTGCGCATGCAGCCGCCGCATGCCTTCGGCCGCGGCGCCGACACCCGGCAGGATCACCCGCGGCAATCCGTCCAGATCGGAGGGTTCGCGCACCATGCGCACGTCAACGCCCAGCCGCTCCAGCGCATAGCGCACCGAACCGAGGTTGGCGCCACCGGCGTCGACCAGGCCGACCGTACTCACAGTGCCCCCTTGGTCGAAGGCAATTCGGTGCCTTCGCGGCGGATCGCCTGGCGCAGCGCCCGCGCCAGCGCCTTGAAGCAGGCCTCGACCTTGTGGTGGTCGTTGTCGCCTTCGACCCTGAGGTTGAGGTTCAGGCCGGCGGCGTCGCACAGCGAACGGAAGAAATGCGGCACCAGCTCGGTCGGCATGTCGCCGACGCGCTCGCGCCTGAACTCCCCGTCGAACACGAAGTACGGACGCCCGCTGAAATCCAGCGCGGCGCTGGCCAGGGTCTCGTCCATCGGCAGGGTGAAGCCATAGCGGCCGATGCCGCGCTTGTCGCCCAGCGCCTCGCGCAGCGCCTGCCCCAGGGCGAGCCCGGTATCCTCGATGGTGTGGTGCTCGTCGATGTGCAGGTCGCCCTTGGCCTGCACCTCCAGCGCGAAACCGCCGTGGCGGCCGATCTGGTCGAGCATGTGGTCGAAGAACGGCAGGCCGGTGTCGATTCTCGATGCAGCCACCTTGTCCAGATCGACGGCCACGCGGATCTGCGTCTCCCTGGTGTCGCGCTGCACCGTGGCGCGGCGCGGCGCATCGGCCAGCTCGTGGGCGATGCCATCCCAGTCCCACTCGCCACCGAACTGCCCGGTGCGCAGCTGGAAGCCGCGGATCCTCATGTTCTCGGCGAACTGGAGGTCGGTGGGCCGGTCGCCGACCATCGCCGAGCGCGCCCAGTCGATATTCCGATCCTGCAGGTACGGCAGCATCATGCCGATGCCCGGCTTGCGGTTGGGACTGTTGTCGGCCGGCCAGCTCGGGTCGACCAGCACGTCGCGGAACACGATGCCCTGGCTGGCGAAGATCTGCAGCATCAGGTTGTTGGGGCCGTCGAAGCTTTCCTGCGGATAGGCCGCGCTGCCCAGCCCGTCCTGGTTGGAGACGATGACGAACTGGTAGCCGGCGTCGCGCAGCCTGAGCATCGCCGGGATGACGTTCCTGACGAAGCGGATCTTCTCGTAGGCGTCGATCTGGAAATCGGCCGGCTCCTCGATCAGGGTGCCGTCGCGATCGACGAACAGGATGGGGGTCATGCGGCGGGCTCCAGCGTGGCAAGCACGCCCAGCACGCGCTCGTTCTGTTCGGGGGTACCGAGGGTGATGCGCAAGGCATCGTGCAGCCGCGGCGCGGCGCGCTGGTCGCGCACCACCACGCCGGCGACCAGCAGGCGCTGGAACGCGGCCTCGGCATCGGCGAAGCGCACCAGCAGGAAGTTCGCGTCCGACGCATAGACCCGGCGCACGCCCGGCAGGGCCGAAAGCGCGGCGCGCAGGCGCTCGCGCTCGGCACGCACGAGGACGATGCGTTCGCGCGTCTGCGCCAGCACCGCGTCGTCCAGCCCGTCCAGCGCCAGCGTCGAACACGGCGCCGGAACCGGGTATGGCGCCTGGCAGCGGCGCAGCACCGCGATCAGCCCGGCATCGGCGATCACGCAGCCGATGCGCGCGGCCGCCAGCGCGTGTGCCTTGGACAGCGTGCGCAGTACCGCGACGTTGTCGTGGCGCGGCAACAGCGTCACCGCCGAAGGCACGTCGGCGAACTCGGCATAGGCCTCGTCCACCACCACCAGTGCCTGGCCGCGCAGGGCGACGGCCACCTGTTCGACCTGCACCAGCGGAATGCTCAGCCCTCCGGGATTGGAGGGCGAGCACAGGAACACCAGCCGGGCATTGCCCTGCTTCGCGGTGGCGATGATGGCGCCGATGTCCGGCACCAGGCCCGCATCGTCGTCGCGCAGCGGCACTTCCAGCGCCGGCGCGTTCTGCAGGCGCGCACTGACCGCATACATGCCGAACACCGGCGGCGTATACAGCACGCCGTCGCGGCCGGGCACGCACAGGGCGCGCACCAGAAGGTCGATGGCCTCGTCGCTGCCGCGGCCGATCAGCAGCTGCTCGGCGGTGCAACCGTAGAGCGTCGCCAGCCGCTCGCGCAGCGCCTGCGGTTGCGGCTCCGGATACCGGCGGCAGCTGGCCGCCGCATCGCCCGGATTCGCCCATGCCGACTCGTTGGCATTGAGCCAGACCTCGCCTTCCAGCTGGGCGCTGCGCGCGGAGGAATAGCCGGCGAAGCCGCGCAGGTCGTCGCGCACCAGGTCGAGCACCGCGCTCATGGCGTCGTTTCCAGTCGCAGCGCGACGGCATTGGCATGCGCGTCCAGCCCCTCGGCACGCGCCAGGGTCAGGGCGCAGGGACCGATGGCGGCGATGCCTTCGGCGCTGGCCGACTGCACGCTGATCTGGTTCTGGAAGCTGGCGACGCCGACGCCGCTGTAGGCGCGCGCGGCGCCGGCCGTCGGCAGCACATGGTTGGTGCCGGAGCAGTAGTCGCCGAGCGCTTCGGGCGTGTAGTCGCCAAGGAACACCGAGCCGGCGGCTTCCACATGCTCCAGCCAACCGCGCGGCTCACGCAGCGCCAGGATCAGGTGCTCCGGCGCATAGCGGTTGGAAATGGCGAACGCCTGTTCGATCGAATCGACCTTGGCCAGCAGCGAGGCCGCCAGCGCCTGCCGGGCGATGGCCTCGCGCGAAAGCCGCGCCACCTGTTTTTCCACTTCGTCCCGCACGGCAACGATCAGCGCCGCATCGTCGCTGAGCAGCAGCACCTGCGAGTCCGGGCCATGCTCGGCCTGCGACAGCAGGTCGGCGGCGACGAAGGCCGGATTGGCGCCGGCGTCGGCGATCACCAGCACTTCCGACGGCCCGGCCGGCATGTCGATGGCGGCGGCGCCGGCCTGCGCCACCTGCTGCTTGGCCTCGGTGACGTAGCTGTTGCCCGGGCCGAACAGCTTGTCGCAGGACGGGACCGTTTCGGTGCCATGGGCCATGGCCGCGATCGCCTGCGCACCGCCGAGCTTGTAGACGCGGTGCACGCCGGTCAGGCGCGCGGCCACCAGCACCGCCGGATCGGCCGTACCGTCCCGGCGCGGCGGCGTGCACAGCACCACCTCGCGGCAACCGGCGAGTCTGGCCGGCACGCCCAGCATCAGCGCGGTCGAAGGCAGCGGCGCGCTGCCGGCCGGCACGTACAGGCCGACGCGGCCGATGGGGCGGATGATCTTTGCGCAGACCACGCCCGGCGCGGTTTCCAGCGAATACGGCTGCGCCATGCCGGCGCGATGGTAGGCATCGATGCGGTCGGCCGCCTGCTGCATGGCGATGCGCAGGTCCGCCGGCACCGCCAGTTCGGCGGCGGCGAATTCGGCTTCGCTCACGTCGAAACGATCCAGCGCCACGCCGTCGAAGCGCGCGGTGATGGCGCGCAGCGCCGCGTCGCCGTCCTCGCGCACCTGTTCGATCAGCGCGGCGACCGATTCGCGGGTCTGCGCGGCGACGGCCTGTACCGGCCGGGTCAGCGCCCTTGCCTGCGCGTCGGTGTCCAGTGCGTTCCAGTCGAGGATGTTCATGCCAGCGACTTCTCCACCGCCAGCACCATCAAGCCCTGCGCGCCGGCGCGCTCCAGTTCCTCCAGCCGCTGCCAGCTCAGCGCGCCGTTGCACATGGTCTGCAGGCGCACCGCGCCGCCGTTGCCCGGCAGCCGCAGCAGCGGTTCGGCATCGGGCAGCAGCCGCGCCAGCGCGTCCACGCGCTCCTCGTCGGCGGAGAACATCAGCAGCTTCCGGTCCTGCACCCGGGTCAGGCCGTCCAGGCGGCGCAGCAGCATCGCCATCAGGCCGGCGCGGGCGTCGTCCAGTTCGTGGACCGGGCCGGCCAGCACCGCCTCGCTGTCGAGCAGGGTCTCCACAGGCTTGAGCTGGTTGGCCGCCAGCGTGGCGCCGCTGGAGACCAGGTCGCAGATCAGGTCGGCGGTGCCGAGCTTCGGCGCTATCTCCACCGAGCCGGACAGTTCCACCACCTGCGCATCGATGTTCTCCGCCTGCAACCAAGCCGCGAGGATCGCCGGGTAGCTGGTGGCGATGCGCTTGCCGGCCAGTTGCGACGGGCCCTGCCAGTCCCATTCCTCGGGCACCGCGATCATCAGCCGGCACTGGCCGAAGCCGAGGCCGCGCAGCGGCTGGTAGGCGTCGGGCAGCCCAGCCTGGCGGCGCGCCTTGGCCTGCTCGTCCAGTTCGTTGAGGCCGACGACGCCGAGATCACAGACGCCATCGGCGATCAACCCGGGAATGTCGTCGTCGCGCACCAGCAGCAGGTCCACCGGCAGCGACTCGCCGAAGCAGAACAGCTTGTCGCGGCTCTGCCGCCAGCTCAGCCCGCAGGCGGCCAGCAGGCTGCGCGCCGGGTCTGCCAGGCGCCCGCTCTTCTGGATGGCGATGCGCAGCCGGTCACGGACCGGCGCGGAGGTGGAAGCACTCATGGTCTTGTCTCAGTTGGATTCGGCTTTGCGCGCGGACAGGCGCTCGATGGCGGCGGCGTAACCGCCGGCGCCATGTTCGAGCGAGCGCGCGACCCGGCCGATGGTGGTCACGCTCACCCCGGTCAGGTCGTAGATCTCGCGGTACGGCACGCCCTTGCGCAGCAACGGCACCACCCGCCAGCGGTCGGCCATCGCCTCCAGTTCGGCCGGCGTGCACAGGTCGCGCAGGAAGGCCTGCACGTCCTGCGGCCGCTCCAGCGCGGCGAATGCGCGCGCCAGCGCCTTGAGGGAAGCGTCGGAGGCCTTTTCGCGGTCGGAGTCGGGGCGCGTCTTCATACGTACCAATGTAATAGCGTGCTAATACATTAATCCAAGAGGCCGCCGGGGGTCAAACCCGGGACATTGGATCTTTGTCATGCGACCCGCGGAATGCTTCAATCCTGCAATCGACATGGGAACGACACCGCCATGAACATCGGCCGCTGGCTCCCCCTTGCCCTGCTGGCACTGGCCTCGCCAGCCCTGGCCGCGCCGCCGATCACCTCGGCCGCGACGCTCGAACGCTACCTTGCCCTGCACGTGGACCAATCTTCGCCGCTGGACGCGCTGCCGCCCGGCGCACGCGCCCGCTTCCTCGCCGGGATCCGCTTCGGCAACGGCCGCGCCCAACCCGCATTGACCGAGCTCGGCCTTCTTTCCCGGGAACAGGGCCGGCGCATCCTCGGCCTGTTCGGAATGGAGGCCCTGGCCGACAACCCGTCCCTCGAATGGGCCAGCATGCCGGTGCCGATGCCCGCCACCATCAGCCCATTCGAAGCCCGCTACAACCGTTACCTCCTGGGCGATGCCCGGCCCGCGTTGGCCACGGCATTTCCCGAACTGGACGATCCGGCGGCGATCGGCAGGCTGTCCGACTACGAACTGCGCCTGTTGCTGCGCCTGCTACGACAGACCCAGTTCGAGCAGATGCGCGCCGACCACGTGGATGCGGTACTCCAGGCCGCCGCCGAGCTGCAACGCCGCGGCACACTGCCTGCCAGCGGACGCAGCCTGCCCTTCGACACGCTGCTGCTGGCCCGCAGGTTCGACGATGCCCGGCGCTACGCGCAGCGCCATGCGCTGCCGGCTGCCGCGCGCTTCGAAACGCAGGCCGCTCCGCCCGGCGGTGCGCTCGTCTGGCGGCAGCAGGCGGGCCCCCTTGCCTGGAAGCCCGCGCCCATCGACCTGACGCCGGCACAGGTACTGGTCCTTGCCGGCTGCCATTTCTCCGAGGAAGCAGCCACCCTCATCGAACAGGATCCGGTACTGGGCCCGGTGTTTGCCGGGCATGCCACGTGGCTGGCGGCGCCACCCGGGATCGAGGACATGGCCGCGGTCGGCGACTGGAACCAGCGCCACCCCACGCAACCGATACTGCCGATCCACGACCGCGACGGATGGCCGCTGCTTCCGGCCGACTGGGAAATGCCCACGTTCCTGACCGTCCGCGACGGACGGGTCATCGAGCAACTGCGCGGCCTGCCTGCGGGCGACGACGGGCAGCGGGAACGGCTGCTGGCGATGCTGAGGCAGGCCGGACTGCTTCCACCGGTCAACGAGGCATCGCCCCAGCCTGCTCCCTGAACGCCACCGGCAAGGCGACGAAGAGAGGCTCCGCGATGCGGGACCTCAGTGCGCCATGCAGGCCGGAGCCATGCCCCCGATGCTCTGCTTTGCAGCCTGCTGGCGGCTCCTTCGGCAGCCAACAGCCGGTCGGGGGCGTAGCCCCGACCTACTTCGGCAAGTACCGGAGGCACTCCTGCTCCGGCCGGGCGGCCGGGCAGTGCCGGAACCCGGGCCGGGAAATGCGCAGACGCCCCGCATCGGCGGGGCGTCTGCTGCAGTGCCTGCGACGGGGATTCAGCGCGCCATGGCGCGCGCCTGCTCCAGCTCCACCTGCAGGGTGGACGCCAGTTCGTCGCGGGCGACCTCGAACTGCTGCTCGCGCAGCAGGTCCTTGACCGCCACCACGCCGCGCGCCAGTTCGTCCTCGCCGGCCAGCACCACGAAGCGGATGCCGGCCTTGGCCGCGTACTGGAACTGCTTGCCGACCTTCTTCGGCTCCATCTGCACTTCGGTGTTGATGCCGCCGGCGCGCAGGCGGCGGGCGATGTCCAGCGAGTGCGGCATCGCCGCCTCGTCCATCAGCGCCACCATCGCCTGCACGCTGCTCTCGGCGATGCCGTCGATCAGGCCGGCCTCGCGCAGCTGCCAGAACAAACGGGTCAGGCCGATGGAGATGCCCACGCCCGGCAGCCGGCTCTTGGTGTAGTGGCTGGCCAGGTCCTCGTAGCGGCCGCCGGAGCAGATCGAGCCGATCTGCGGGTGGTCCAGCAGCGTGGTCTCGTAGACGGTGCCGGTGTAGTAGTCCAGGCCGCGGGCGATGGAGAAGTTCAGGCAGCAGGCGCTTTCCGGCACGCCCAGCGCCCTGACCAGTTCCAGCACCTCGCGCAGCTCGGCGGCGCCGGCGCGCAGCGATTCGCTGGCGCCCTCGCCGGCCTCGGCCAGCACCGCGTCGATCTTCGCCAGCGCGTCGGCATGCGACTGCGAGCGCACCTCGACGAAGGCGAGGATGCGCTCCACGGCCGCGGCAGGCAGGCCGAAGTCCGGGCCGACCAGGGTCTCGCGCACGTAGTCGGCGCCGCGCTTGTCGAGCTTGTCGACCTCGCGCAGCACCAGCGCCTGCTGCTGCGGATCGGCCACGCCCTGCGCCTCGAAGAAGCCGCGCATCAGCTTGCGGTTGTTCAGCTGCACGGCGAAGCGGCCGATGCGCAGCTCCGAGAACACCGCATGGATCACCGCCAGCACTTCGGCGTCGTAGCGGATGCTCAGCGCGTCCTTGCCGATCACGTCCACGTCGCACTGGTAGAACTCGCGGAAACGGCCGCGCTGGGCGCGCTCGCCGCGGTAGACGCGCTGCATCTGGTAGCGGCGGAACGGGAAGGTCAGCTCGTGCTCGTGCTCGGCCACGTAGCGCGCCAGCGGCACGGTCAGGTCGAAGCGCAGCGCCAGTTCCGGCAGGCCGGCGGCGCTGCCCGCTTCAACCGGGCTGGCGGCGGCGTTGGCCAGCGCGCCGGTGGACTGCACGAAATACACCTGCCGCTCGGTCTCGCCGCCGGACTTGGTCAGCAGCACGTCGGACAGCTCGAACACCGGCGTCTCCACCGGCAGGAACCCGAAGCGCTCGTAGTTGCGGCGGATGACGTCCAGCATGCGCTGGAACGCGATCTGCTCGCGCGGCAGCAATTCCATGATGCCGGGCGGGGTACGGGGCTTGATCACGGGCGAAACTCCTGCAACTCGGTGGGGTGGACAGCCGCCAATTCTAGCCCCAGCCCGCCCCGCCAGCCGCATGAAGTATCATCTGGCCATCTCCCCTGCCCCGACGCCATGACCCGGCCCGTCCCCGGTTCCGAGCCATCAACCGCCGCTTCTCCCGCTGCCGATGGCAGTGGCGCGCGCGAGTGCCTGCACTGTTCGGTGCGCCACCTGTCGGTGTGTTCGGCGCTGTCCTGCGACGAGGTGCAGGCCCTGGAGCAGATCACCCTGTCCATGCCGGTACCGCTGGGGGCCACGCTGGCCCGCAGCGGCGAACCGCGCGCGCACGTCTTCACCGTGACCGAGGGCGCGCTGCGGCTGGTACGCACGCTGGCCGACGGTCGCCGCCAGGTGAACGGCTTCGTGCTGCCCGGCGACTACGTGGGCCTGAGCGGCAGCGACCACCACCGCTACGACATCGAGGCCATCGCCGAGAGCCGCGTATGCCGGGTGCCGACCTCGCAGATGCGCGACCTGCGCCAGCGCTATCCGCACCTGGAGCGCAAGCTGCTGCAGCGCGCCTGCCAGGAACTGGATGCCGCGCAGGACAACGCCCTGGCCCTGGCCCGGCTGCAACCGCCGGAGCGGCTGGCCGATTTCCTGCTGCGGCTGGCCGCGCGCGAGGCGATGCAGGGCCAGGTCGGCAACCGCATCGCGCTGCCGATGGGACGCGGCGACATCGCCGACCACCTCGGCCTGACCATGGAAACGGTCAGCCGCACCTTCACCAAGCTGCGCCAGCAGGGGCTGATCGCCCTGCCGCACCTGAACGTGGTCGAGATCCTGGATTTCGCCGGCCTGCAGAAGCTGGCCAACGACGACCTCGGCTGAGCCGCCCGCCCGGCATTTGACGCCCCGATTCCGGCCCTGCAAGCTGGGAACGCCCGCCGCCGCACCGCTGGCGGCATGTCCCGGAGGCCCCATGTCGCGTCCCGTCGCCACACTGCTCTCCATCGCCATCGGCATAGGCTTCGTACTGCTGGCCGTGTACGCCTGCCCGTTGATCGCCGTCCACAACCCGGTCCCTGCCTGGCTCGCCGACGCCGGCCTGTCCGGCAACGCCTGGTATGGCGCGGTGACCCTGCAGGATTTCGCGATCAACCTGCTGCTCGCGCTGCCCGCCGCCTGGCTGCTGCTGCGGCTGGGGCGCAGCCGGCTGCGCTTCCACTGCGCGCTGGCCACCGTGGCCTTCGCCACCGCCTTCACCGTGGTGTCGGGCCTGCCGATGTTCTCCGCCGGTGGCTTCATCGCCGCCGGCTGGCTGCTGATGCTGGCCACCCTGCCGTCGGCGACATGGCTGCTCAGCCTGTTCGGACGCGGCAGCAGGCACGACCGGTCCGGCGACCTCCCCCGCCCGCACGCCGCCTGAGCCCCGATCGCCGGCCTGGCGTCTTTTTGACCAGACCGGCGCGAATGCCCGCCGGCATTGGCGCGGCGGATACTTGTCCACAGGCTTTCCTCGCCGCGCTCCACATCCGCTGTGGACAACGCGGCGCCGGCGCGGATCAGTCCAGCAGCCTGTCGCGCAGCGCCGCGTATTCCGGCGCGCAGGGCTCGGCATGGGCCGGGCGCCGCAGCAGTTCGGCCAGGGCTGGCGGTACCGGCACTTCGCGGCCGATCAGCGGTTCGACCACCGATTCGAACTTGGCCGGGTGCGCGGTCGCCGCCACCGCCCAGTGCTCGTGCGCCGCCGCCTCGCCGCTGGCGCGCAGTTGCTCCAGCACCCGCACCGCGGTGGCGGTATGCGGGCAGAACACTTCGCCATGTCGCTGATGGCGCGCGGCGATGGTGTCGCGGATGCCGGCATCGTCCACCGCGCGCGCGACGAACTGCGCGCGCAGCGCCGCGTCGTCGCCGGCATACAGCCAGCGCAGCCGCTCGAAGTTGCTGGGCGCGCCCACGTCCATCGCATTGGCGAGCGTCGCCACGCTGATCCTGGGCCGGTAGTCGCCGCCGGCGAAATAGTCCGGCAGCACGCGGTTGGCATTGGTGGCCAGCACGATCCGCCCCAGCGGCACGCCGAGCGCGCGCGCCATGACCGCCGCCATCGCATTGCCGAGATTGCCGGTGGGAACGACGAAATTCAGCGGCGTGCCCTGCGCGGCGTGATGCGCCAGCGCCGCATGCGCGTAGTAGCTCATCTGCGGCAGCAGCCGCCCCAGGCTGATGCTGTTGGCCGAGCTCAACGGCACCTGCGCCTGCAGGTCGGCGTCGTTCAATGCCTGCTTGGCCATGGCCTGGCAATCGTCGAACGAGCCGGCCACGCGCAAGGCGCGGATGTTGCCGCCCAGGCAGCCCAGCTGGTGCGCCTGCCGCGGCGACACGCGCCCATCCGGATACAGCACCACCACCTTGAGGTTGGGCTGGTCGTGGAAGGCCGCGGCGACGGCGGCGCCGGTGTCGCCGGAGGTCGCTACGACAATCGTCAGCGGCCGCTCCGACCCGGCGCGCAGCCGCGACAGGCTGGCGGCGAGGAAACGCGCGCCGAAATCCTTGAACGCGGCCGTCGGCCCATGGAACAGCTCCAGCACGTGGTCGTTGCGTGTGGCCAGTCGCTGCAGCGGCGCCGGGAAGTCGAACGCCTCGACGCAGATCTTCGGCAGTTCCGCTTCCAGCGCGTCGCCGGCGAAGAACGGCTGCAGCAGCGCCGTCGCGGTGGCGGCCAGCGAAGCCCCGGCCTGCAGAGCACGGCGCGGCGGCATCCGCAGCGGAACATACAGACCGCCATCGGGCGCCAGGCCGGCAGCGATGGCCTGGCTGAGCGTGGCGGCGGGAGCGTTGTTGCGGGTGGAGATGAAGTGCATGGCGGGGTTCCAGGTAATGAAGTGCTGGGCTTTTCCCTTCTCCCAACGGGAGAAGGTGGCGCGAAGCGCCGGATGAGGGGCGGGCGAAGTCAGTGATGTCTGAACCACCTGGACTCCGTTGCCCCTCACCCCAACCCCTCTCCCGATGGGAGAGGGGCTCAAGATCAGGAGCTCAAAGCAACTGCGCGCCCGGGCTGTTCAATGGTGTCACCCAGCTCTGGCTGTCGAAGCCCGCCGCACTGAAGGCGGCCTGCACTTCCGGCGCCGCAGCCTCCGCCGCTTCGCGCGTCTCGAACCACGCGAACACGCTGGGCCCGGCGCCGGAAATGCTCGCGCCCATCGCACCGGCATCCAGCGCAGTCTGCTTGGCCGCGTCGAAACCGACGATCAGCGGCGCGCGGCGCGGCTCGACCAGCACGTCGCGCAGGCCGGCGCGCACCAGTCCGGCATCGCCGGCATGGCAACCGGCCAGCACCAGCGCCAGGTTCGTGCTCTGCGCGACGAACGCCTGCAACACGTAGCTGCCCTGCAGCGCGGCGCGCGCGCGGCGCGTTTCCAGCAGCGCATCCGGGTGCACCAGCAGGCTGTGCCACTGCGCCGGGACCGGCACCGGCACCAGCCGTTCCAGCGTCGAAAGCACCAGCCCGCCGAGGAACATCGGCCCGAGGTTGTCGCCATGGCGGCTGCCGCTGGCCACGGCCTCGCCCTCCAGCGAATGCAGGTACAGCTGCTCGCGGGTCAGCGGCGCGTCCAGCAGCGCGTTGGCCGCGACCAGCGCCGCCACGCACGACGCCGCCGAGCCGCCCATCCCGGAACTGAGCGGTATGCCCTTGTCGATCTCGACCTCGAAGCCGAACGGCAGCGCCAGCGCCTGCCGCAGCGCGATCAGCGCCGCGCCGGCGGTGTTGCCGGCCGCATCCTTCGGCAGTTCCGCGGCGGCGCCGCGGATCGCCGCGATGCGGACCTCGGGCACCTCGATGCGCCGCACCGTCACCGTGTCGCCCACGCCGGCCACGGCATAGCCGAGCAGGTCGAAGCCGACCGCCACGTTCGCCACCGATGCCGGGGCGAAGGCGCGCGCCTCGTTTGGGCCGGCATCGGCCGCCCTGCGCCGCTCGCTCACAGTCGCGCCCCCTCGCCCGCCGCCACCCGCAGCACGTCGGCGAACACGCCGGCGGCCGTCACTTCCGGGCCGGCGCCCGGCCCCTGCACCACCAACGGGTTGTCGCAGTAGCGGCCGGTGGTGAACTGCACCACGTTGTCGGTCAGGCGCAGGTTGGCGAAGGCGTGGTCGCCGGGAAGCTCGACCAGGCCGACCGTGGGCCGCTGCCCCGGGGCGAAGCGCGCGACGTAGCGCAGCACGTTGCCGCGCGCCCGCGCATCGGCAAGGCGCTTGCCGAAACCGGCGTCGACCTCGTGCAGGCGTGCCATGAAATCCTCCACGCTGGCCTGCTGCAGCGTCTCGGGCACCAGGCTTTCCACCGCCACGTCCTCCAGGCTGAGCGCGTGGCCGGCCTCGCGCGCCAGGATCACCAGCTTGCGCGCCACGTCCACGCCGGACAGGTCGTCGCGCGGGTCCGGCTCGGTGTAGCCCATCGAACGCGCCTGCGCGACCAGCTGCGAGAACGGCGCGCTGCCGTCGTACCGGTTGAACAGCCAGGCCAGCGTGCCAGAGAAGATGCCGGCGATCGCGGCGACCTCGTCGCCGGTATCGACCAGGTCGCGCAACGTGGTGATGACCGGCAGGCCGGCGCCGACCGTGGCCTCGTAGCGGAAGCGCGCGCCGGTGGCGGCGGCCGCTTCGCGGATGGCCTGGTAGCGCGCCAGCGGGCCGGAGCCGGCCTGCTTGTTGGGCGTGACCACGTGGATGCCGGCGGCCAGCCAGCCGGCGTAGCGGTCGGCCACCTCCGGGCTGCCGCTGCAGTCGATGATCAGCGTATGCGGCAGGCGCGCGGACAGCAGGTGTTCGGTGAAGCGGTCCAGGTCGGCCGGCTGCGCGGCGGCCTCGAACGCCACCTTCCAGTCGCCCTGCACCTGACGCGCTTCCAGCAGCATGCGGGTGCGCGACATGACCGCGCGCAGGCGCAGGTCCAGCCGCGTCCGCGCCAGCAGCTGCGGGTGAGCGCTGCGCAGCTGTTCCAGCAGCGCAGCGCCGACGTTGCCCGGGCCGATCACGCCGACCGAGAAGGTCTGCGGCGACAGCCAGAAACCGGCGTGCGCGGCGCGCAGCGCTTTGGTCGCGTCGCGGCCGTCGATGGCCACCGAGATGTTGCGCTCCGACGATCCCTGCGCGATGGCGAGGATGTTGACCTGCGCCCGCCCCAGCGCCTCGAACAGGCGCGCGGCCACGCCCGGCTGGCCGGCCATGCCGTCGCCCACCGCGGCCAGCACGCTGACCCCTTCGGTCAGCTGCACGCGCTGCACCTGGCCGGCGGCCAGTTCGTGCGAGAACGCCTGCACCAGCGCCGCGCGCGCGCGCGCCGCCTCGGCCTGGCGCACCACGCAGCAGATCGAATGCTCGGACGAGCCCTGCGAGATCATCACCACGGACACCTGTGCGTTGCGCAGCGCGGCGAACACGCGCTCGGCGGTGCCCGGCACGCCGATCAGGCCGGTGCCTTCGACATTCAGCACGGCGAGGTCGGGACTGAGCGTCAGCCCCTTGATCGGGCCGCCGCCGACGCTGGCCGCGGTGATGCGGGTGCCCGGGTGCTGCGGCTGGAAGGTGTTGCGGATGATGATCGGCAGGCCGCGCTCGATCGCCGGCGACATGGTCTGCGGGTGCACGACCTTGGCGCCGAAATACGCCAGTTCGCAGGCCTCGTCGTAGCTCAGCGTTTCCAGCTGCACCGCCTCCGGCACCACGCGCGGATCGGCCGACAGCACGCCGTCCACGTCGGTCCAGATGTGCAGCTCGTCGGCGGCGAACAGCGCGGCGAAGATCGCGCCGGAGAAATCGCTGCCGTTGCGGCCGAGCGTGGTGATGTTGCCCTTGCGGTCGCGGGCGACGAAGCCGGTGACCACCAGCCGCCGCGCCGGGTGCGACTGCCGCCACAGCGCGAGCCTGGCCGCGCTGGCCTTCCAGTCCACGTCCACGCCGAGCTCGCCGTGGTTCACCACCAGCACCTCGCGCGCGTCCAGCACGTCGGCGTCCTCGCCCAGCGCCTGCAGGTGGCGGCCGAGCAGCTGCGCCGAGAACACTTCGCCCAGGCCCTGCACGCGGTCCAGCACTTCCCGCGGCAGTTCGCCGATCACCGCCAGCGCGGCGAGGATCTCGCGCAGGCGGTCGAAGCGCGCGTCCAGCCATTCGATGGTCGGCCCGGAATGCTCGGCCAGCAGCGACACCGCCGCCGCGCGATGGCGGGCGCGCAGTTCGTGCCAGCGCTCGTCCCAGTCGCCATCGCCCGCGGCCGCCAGCCTGGCCAGGTCGATCAGCGCGTCGGTCACGCCCTTCATCGCCGACACCACGGTGACCTGCACGTCCTCGTCGCGCGCCAGCAGCAGCTGCGCCACATGGCGGTAACGGTCGGCATCGGCCACCGAGGTGCCGCCGAACTTGTGGACGACGGTACGGACGGCGGCGGCATCCGCGACGGGATCGGCGGGTGAAGCGGCAACTGGCGACATCGGATGGACCTCGGCTGGAGGCCCCGACACGCATCAGGATGGAGTTCCCCCGCATCCTGATCCGGGTGCGGGGCCGTGGTGTTCGGAAACTACGCGAAGACGACGGGCCGCACCGGGCGAGTGGTGACGGTAATGGTGGTAGTGGTGGCAATGGACACGCGGCCGCCGGCCGGCGCGCCGATGGGCGTGCGGGCGATGGCGAGGGCGGGCTGCGGCGTGTTCATGCGCCCAAGAGGACAACAGCCATGAACGGGCTGTCAAGTGCTGCGATGCAAAAGAGCACTTGCCGGCATCGTCAACGAAACCGCAGGCATCGGTTGCAAATGTCATCAACGGCCAACATCGCGCATCTGACCGGCAAGCGTCGCGCAAAAGCCTGTCCGTTGCGCCGATCTCCCGGAACCGGCAGGTCTTCGGCAATGGGCGGCAACCACACATCCACTGCGCCGCGCATCGATGCGCCCCTGCCCGCCTGCGCGGAATCGGCGCTCAGCTGGGCGCGAGCGCCGCGGCCGCCGGGCGGTGCGCCGCGGCGCTCAGCACCACGCCGGCAACCAGGCAGGCGGCGGCCAACAGTTCCAGCGGCAAGGGCCAGCGCTGCTGCCACAGGAAGCCGTACAGCAGGCCGAACAGAGTCTCGAACACGATCATCTGCCCGCCCAGGGTGAGCGGCAACGCGCGGCTGGCGCGGTTCCAGCAGGCATTGCCGAGGATCGAGGCGAACACCGCCACCGCGGCGGCGATCAGCCAGAACAGCCCCCATTCCGACGCCGGGCGCCCCTGCCCGCCACCGGCGAACGCGAGCGGGGCGACCAGCAGCGCCAGCCCGCCCGTCGCCACGCCGGTCAGCAGCGACCAGTCGTGGCCCGACACGTCGGGGCAGCGCGCCAGCCAGCGCGCGTTGCCGACCGAATAGACGGTCCACGACACCAGCGCGCCGACGCCGCACAACAGGCCGACCAGGCGCTGCCCGACGCTGGCCTGCACATGCGAGGACACCATCGCCGCCCAGCCCATCAGCACCACGCCGGCCACGCACAGCGCCAGTGCCGGCGCCAGCTTCGACAGCGGCACCGCGCCCGGTTCGCGCGATGCGGTGACCGCCACCAGCACCGGCACCATGCCGACGATCAGCGAGGCCGCCGCGCCGCCGCTCCACTGCACCGAGATGGAGAGCAGCACGTAGTACAGCAGGTTGCCCAGCAGGCTGAGCCAGGCCAGCGCGACCCATTCGCCGCGGCCGATGCGCGCACGCAGCGCCGACCAGCGCGGCACCAGCAGCGCGACCGCAATCAGGCCGTAGACCAGGTAGCGCGCGGCGGCCAGCAGCGGCGCGAACCCGGACAGCATCGCCGGCGCCAGGAACACCACGCCCCACAGCGCACCGGAGGCCACGCCGTTGGCGATGCCAACGCTCATCGAACGGTTCACGCTCACTGCACCATCACCATGGAGGGGCGCGCAGTGTAGGCAGGCCGCCGCGCGGGCGTCTTGACCGAGGCTACTGCTGCCCGGCGCGCCACTGCCGCGGCGTCATCCCGCTTTCCCGGCGCAGTGCGCGGGTCAGCGCGCTCTGTTCGGAATAGCCCGCGCGCTGGGCGATGTCGCTGATGCGGGCGTCGCTGCCGCGCAGTTGCTGCTTGGCCCAGCGCAGGCGCGCGGCACTGACCCAGGCCTGCGGCGACAGGCCGAACTCGCGGCCGAACAGGGCATGCAGGCGGCTGCTGCCGACGCCGACCGCGGCCGCCATGCGCGCCACCGTCCAGTCCGCCCCCGGCGCCGCGGCGACCGACATGCACAGCGCCTGCAGCCGCGCGCCACTGCCCGCCGGGGCGAAATACCGCAACAGCGGCGGCAGCGGGTCTTCCCGCATGCCGTGGGCGCGGAGGTGCTGCAAGCGCTGGCGGATGTCCTTCGACAGCGCCAGCCAGCGCTGCCGGCACAGGTGTTCGAGCGTGTCGTCGTCGAGCACGCCGGGATGGCAGTCGATGATCAGACAGCAGTTGTCGCCCAGCGCTTCCAGGTCGTGCGTTTCGCCCGGAGCGACGAAGGCGCCCTGCAGCAGGTCCAGATGACCGCCGGCCCCGCCCACCTCGAACTGCAGGTCGCCGCGCACCGGCAGCACCCATTGCGCGTAGTCGTGGCATTCCAGCCCGGTGGGGCGCAGATAGCGGCGCAGGTGGCGGTCGGCGGAGAGCATGGGCGCCAGTCTGTGCGCGCCGACGCCGGCGCCGCAAGCCTGCGGCGGAAGAGAAGAAGCAGATGGGCGCAGAGGCTGCCTGCCGGCGCTCCCCGGCCGGCCATCGATGCGATGGCGGCCCCGACACGATTCGAACGTGCGACCTGTCCCTTAGGAGGGGACCGCTCTATCCAGCTGAGCTACGGGGCCCGGGGGCGCGTATTGTGGCACGTCATCGCCATCGCCTGCAGCCACCCGGCGTCGGGAAACCGCCGCGGCTCTGCTAAAATCGCGATCCTGCACGCCGCACCCCACCGTTGCCAGCGGCTGCGCCCCCCAACGCAAAGCAATCAGGAGATTTCATGTCCTTCGAAATGCTCAAGGCGCTCGGCCTCGATGCTTCCAACGCTGGCACCTACCTGGGCAATGGCGAATGGTCCGCCGCCACCGGCGCGGGCGTGCTCTCGCCGCGCAATCCGACCACCGGCGAAGTCATCGCGCAGGTGCAGGCCACCACCGAAGCCGATTACGAAACCGTGATCGCCCGCGCGCAGGAAGCCTACAAGGCGTGGCGCACCACCCCGGCTCCGCGCCGCGGCGAGGCCGTGCGCCTGTGCGGCGACGCGCTGCGCCGGCACAAGGACGCGCTGGGTTCGCTGGTCGCGCTGGAAATGGGCAAGTCCAAGCCGGAAGGCGACGGCGAAGTGCAGGAGATGATCGACATCGCCGACTTCGCGCTGGGCCAGAGCCGCATGCTGTACGGCTACACCATGCACTCCGAGCGCCCCGGCCACCGCATGTACGAGCAGTACCACCCACTGGGCCTGGTCGGCATCATCTCGGCCTTCAATTTCCCGGTGGCGGTGTGGGCGTGGAACGCGTTCCTGGCCGCGATCTGCGGCGACGTGTGCATCTGGAAGCCGTCCAACAAGACCCCGCTGACCGCCATCGCCACGATGAAGATCTGCAACGAGGCGCTGAAGGAAGGCGGTTTCCCGGACATCTTCTTCCTGATCAACGACGCCGGCACCGCGCTGTCGGAGAAGCTGGTCGACGACCGCCGCGTGCCGCTGATCTCCTTCACCGGCTCGACCCAGATCGGCCGCATCGTCAACGAGCGCGTCGCCCACCGCCTCGGCCGCTGCCTGCTGGAGCTGGGCGGCAACAACGCCATCATCCTGGACGAGACCGCCGACCAGAAGCTGGCCGTGCCGGGCATCGTGTTCGGCGCCGTCGGCACCGCCGGCCAGCGCTGCACCACCACTCGCCGCCTGATCGTGCACGAGTCCATCTACGACAACGTGCTGGCCACCCTGGTCAAGGCCTACACGCAGGTCGAAGGCAAGATCGGCGACCCGACCGACCCGGCCAACCTGATGGGCCCGCTGAACAGCCCGGAAGCCGTGCAGCAGTTCCTGGCCTCGATCGAGAAGGCCAAGGCCGCCGGCGGCACCGTCGAGACCGGCGGCACCGCCATCGACCGCCCGGGCAACTTCGTGCTGCCGGCCATCGTCACCGGCCTGAAGAACACCGACGAGATCGTCCAGCACGAGACCTTCGCCCCGATCCTGTACGTGATGAAGTACAAGACCCTGGACGAAGCCATCGACATGCAGAACGGCGTGCCGCAGGGCCTGTCCTCGTCGATCTTCACCACCAACCTGAAGTCGGCCGAGAAGTTCCTGTCGGCGGCCGGCAGCGACTGCGGCATCGCCAACGTCAACATCGGCACCAGCGGCGCCGAGATCGGTGGTGCATTCGGTGGCGAGAAGGAGACCGGTGGCGGCCGCGAGTCCGGATCGGATGCATGGAAGGTCTACATGCGCCGCCAGACCAACACCATCAACTACTCCGATTCGCTGCCGCTGGCGCAGGGCATCAAGTTCGACCTGTAAGGGTTCCCTTCTCCCTCCGGGAGACAACCCGGCAGGACTGCCGGGTTGCGCGGCACATGGACGTGCCGAATGCAGTGCCCCGCAGGGGCGGATGAGGGTCCGGGCGAAGTTACGTGCAGTTGAACACTGCGAGGGCTTCGCCCCCTGTCCTCCCCCGCTCCGCACCCCGGCCCACGCCAACGGCGTGGGCGCTCCGGGACGCGTGCGCCAATAGCGCGCAAGCCGTGCCCCTTTCCCCACGGGGAGAGGGCTTCATCATCCGCAATGGAGGTCCACCGATGAGCATTCCCGCACCTCGACAGACCAGCAGCTACGCCGTGATCGCGCTGGTCGCCGGCATCCTTGGCTGGACCCTGCTGCCGTTCCTGGGCAGCCTCGGCGGCATCATCTTCGGCCACATGGCGCGCGGCGAGATCCGCCGCAGCAACGGCCAGCTCGACGGCGACGGTCTGGCCGTCACCGGACTGGTGCTGGGCTGGCTGTCGGTGGCGATGTGGGTGCTCGGCATCCTCGTCTTCTTCCTGTTCTTCGGCGGCCTGGCCTGGATCGCCGCGCTGAATTCCTGAGGTACGCGTGAGCGCTCCCGGCGATCCGACCGAACGCTTCAGCAACCGGGTGGCGGACTATGTCCGCTATCGCCCGGGCTATCCGCCCGCGCTGCTGGAATGGCTGCATCGCGACATCGGCGTGCCGGCCACCACGCCGGTCGCCGACATCGGCGCCGGCACCGGCATCTCCACCCGCCTGTTCCTCGACGCCGGCCATCCGGTGGTCGCGGTCGAGCCCAATGCCGCCATGCGCCAGGCCGCCGAACACTGGCTGGCGCCGGACTACCCGCAGTTCGCCCTCGCCGTCGGCACCGCCGAAGCCACCACGCTGGCCGACGCCAGCGTCGGCCTGATCAGCGTCGCCCAGGCCTTCCACTGGTTCGACACCGCGGCGGTGCGGCCGGAATGGCGGCGCATCCTGCAGCCCGGCGGCCTGGCGCTGGTGTACTGGAACTCGCGCCTGCTCGACGTCTCGCCGTTCCTGTCCGGGTACGAGCAGTTGCTGCGGGACTTCGGCACCGACTACGACGCGGTGGCCGAGCGCTACCAGGACGATGCGACGATGCGCGACTGGTTCGGCGCCGGCCTGCGCGGCATGGTCCAGCTGCCCAACGTGCAGTACCTGGACTTCGACGGCCTGCGCGGGCGCCTGCTGTCCTCCTCCTATGCGCCGCAGGCCGGACACCGGCAGCATGCGCCGATGCTGGAGGCCCTGCGCCGCCTGTTCGACGCCCACGCGGTCGATGGACGGGTCGCCTTCGAATACCGAACCCGTGCCTTCGCCGGCACGCTGGACTGAAACACCATGTATCCCCTTGCCCGCCCCTTCCTGTTCGCCTTCGACGCCGAGCGCGCCCATGGCCTGGCGCTGTCCGCGCTGGAGCTGGCCTGGCGCACCGGCACCACGCCGCTGCTGGCCGCGCGCCCGCAGCCGATGCCGTTGAACGTGTTCGGCCTGGACTTCCCCAACCCGGTCGGCCTGGCCGCGGGGCTGGACAAGAACGGCGAGCACATCGACGCGCTGTTCGGCCTGGGTTTCGGCTTCGTCGAGATCGGCACCGTCACCCCGCGCCCGCAGGCCGGCAACCCGAAACCGCGCCTGTTCCGGTTGCCGGGGCATCTGGCCATCATCAACCGCATGGGCTTCAACAACGACGGCGTCGATGCGCTGGTGCGCAACGTCGAGCGCAGCCGCAACCGCACCGGCCCGCTGGGCATCAACATCGGCAAGAACAAGGACACGCCCAACGAGGATGCGCTGTCCGACTACCTGGCCTGCATGGAAAAGGTCTACCCGCTGGCCGACTACATCACCATCAACATCTCCTCGCCCAACACCGCCGGCCTGCGCGAACTGCAGGAGGAACAGGCGCTGCGGCGCCTGGTCGGCGGCCTGCGCGAGGCGCAGGAGCGGCTGGCCGGCGTGCATGGCCGGCGCGTGCCGATGCTGGTCAAGGTCGCCCCGGACCTGAGCGATGCCGACATCGAGGCGGCGGCCCGCGTGCTGGGCGAGCTGGACGTGGACGGCGTGATCGCCACCAACACCACCGTCGGCCGTCCCGGCGTCGAGCATGATCCGCGCGCCGCCGAGGCTGGCGGACTGTCCGGCGCGCCGCTGCTGGGGCAGTCCACCCTGGTGCTGCGCCGTCTGCGCGCGCGCCTGCCCGAGCGCATCCCGCTGATCGGCGTGGGCGGCATCCTGTCCGGCGCCGATGCGGCGGCGAAGATGGCCGCCGGCGCGACGCTGGTGCAGTGCTACAGCGGGCTGATCTTCCGTGGCCCGTCTCTGATCGGCGAATGCGTGGATGCCATCCGCCGCCGCCGCGAGGCCCCGTCCCGAGGCGCCGTCGCTCCGCTATGACAACCGCTGCACCCTGGTCGCTGACCGAAAACGCGCCGCTGCGCTCCCTCAACACCTTCCACGTCGCCGCCCGCGCCCCGCGCCTGCTGCGCGTCGCCGACGCGGCCGCCCTGCCCGACGCGCTGGCCGCGGTGGCACCGTCGCCGCTGCTGGTGCTGGGCAGCGGCAGCAACGTGCTGCTTGCCGCCGACCCGGAAGGCGCCGTGCTGTGCTTCGAAAACCGCGATGTCGCCATCCTCGAGCACCGCGCCGACCATGCCGTGGTCCGCGCCGGCGCCGGCGTGGTCTGGCACGAACTGGTGATGTGGTCGCTGGCCCAGGGCCTGTCCGGGCTGGAGAACCTGGCGCTGATCCCCGGCACCGTCGGCGCCGCGCCGATCCAGAACATCGGCGCCTATGGCGCCCAAGTCGGCGAGTTCATCCAGTCCGTCGAGGCCTGGGACACCACGCACCAGGAATGGGTGCAGCTGGACCAGGCGGACTGCCGCTTCGGCTACCGCGACAGCGTGTTCAAGCAGGAGGCCGACCGCTACCTGATCACCGCCGTGCAGTTCCGGCTGCCGCTGCTGCACGCGCTGCGCCTGAACTACGCCGGCATCGGCGAGGAACTGCAGGCGATGGGCGTGGAGCAGCCGGTGGCCGCCGACGTCGCCCATGCGGTCATCGCCATCCGCCGCCGCAAGCTGCCCGACCCGGATGTGCTCGGCAACGCCGGCAGCTTCTTCAAGAACCCCATGCTGCCGCGCGAGCAGGCCGAGGTGCTGCGGCAGCAGCATCCCGAGCTGCCGGTGTTTCCCGGCGACGACGAAGGCAGCCGCAAGCTGTCGGCGGCCTGGATGATCCAGGCCTGCGGCTGGAAGGGCCAACGCGAGGGCGATGCCGGCGTGTCGCCGAACCATGCGCTGGTGCTGGTCAACCACGGCAACGCCACCGGCGCCGAGCTGCTGGCCTTCGCCCGCCGCATTTCCGCCTCGGTGCTGGACACCTTCGGCGTGCCGATCGAGCCCGAGCCGCGGCTGGTCGGCGCACGCTGGTGAACGCCGTCGCCACGACTACCGCCCGCCCTGCCTCGCTCCGCGCCGCGCTGCTGATGTTCGGCAGCGCCATGGCCTTCGGCCTGATGGCCATCGCCATCCGCTACGCCACGGCCCACGTGCCGACCCAGGAAGTGGCGTTCTTCCGCAATGCCTTCGGCCTGCTGGCGCTGCTGCCGGTGCTGCTGCGGCCCGGCCACGCGCCGCTGCGCACGCAACAGCTGCCGCGCTACCTGCTGCGCAGCGCGATTGGCCTGGCCTCGATGCTGTGCGGCTTCTGGGCATTGGGCCACCTGCCGCTGTCGCAGGCGGTCTCGCTGTCCTATTCGACGCCGCTGTTCGTGACCATCGCCGCGGTGCTGTGGCTGGGCGAGACCGTGCGCGTGCGCCGCTGGGCTGCGGTGATCGCCGGCTTCGTTGGCGTGCTGGTGATCGTGCGCCCCGGCGCGCACGGCTTCCAGGCCGGCAGCCTGATCGCGGTCTCGGCCGCCATGCTCAGCGCCCTGGTCTCGATCCAGATCAAGCAGCTCACCCGCGTCGACGGCCCGGATACGGTGGTGTTCTACACCTATGTGTTCTGGGTGCCGCTGTCGCTGGTGCCGGCGCTGTTCGTCTGGGTATGGCCCAGCGGCGTCGCCTGGTCGTGGCTGTTGGCCACCGGCATCCTGGGTACGATCGGGCAGTTGCTGTGGACGCGCGCGCTCAGGCTGGGCGAAGTGTCGGCGCTGACCCCGATCAGCTTCACCCAGCTGCCGCTGGTGGTGGCGCTGGGCTGGCTGCTGTTCGACGAAACCCTGGACCACTGGACGCTGCTGGGCGCGGCCATCATCCTCGCCGCCAACGCCTACATCGCCCGCCGCGAGGCGGTGCTGGCGCGCCGGGCGGCGACGCAGGCCCCCAGCCTGACCGCAAAGCCGAGCGAATAAGTCTTCGCCCCTACGGCAGGGCATCACGGCAGGCAGGGATACTCCCTGATCACATCAAAGCGACAAGGGCGCCTTACGGCGCTCTTGTCTTTCACGTCACCCACTTCGGCGTCATTCCTGCCGTCGGCGTTCACCGGCAAAAAGCCCGCTTGATGCTGGCATGGCTCAGGGAGCGATTCATGCGGCGTCGACACTTTCGGCCTTGTCGCCGATCACCATGCTTCCTGGCACGCTTGGCCTTGTTGTGGGACGACCGACTCTTCCTCCCTGCTCACCGCGTCATCCCAGCGAGTGTTCTGGCCGCCTGTTCCAGCCCGCCCAAGATGGCGTCAAGGACGCGCGGCGAGAAGTCTTGCGGCAGCTCGGCTTGCACTTCGGCAATGGCTGCCGGGGTCCGGGCAAGGATTTCCTCGATGATCGGCTCGGCGGTGGAGGCATAGCCAACCTTCTGCGCGGTGCTGTTGAAGTGCCTGCGCTGGATGCCCTGCATCTCGTAATGCCGGCTCTTGCCAAGCAAGGCCATCGCCAACTTGATTGCATACGGTGACCACTGGTTGGGGCCATTGCCCAACACCGGATAGACCGACATCACGTCATACAGCGGGGTCATCTGGAAGCGACCACGTGGCAGAAGCTGGATGCTGAAATTCTTGGCATGGCCATCGGGCGCCCGCAGCAACCAGAACAGCACCTGCGCCGCCATCAACGTCTTCATGTCAGCCTCGGCATTCACCGATTGCCGCAGCGTGCCGAACAGGGCCTTGAGCCCTGGACCGCCGTCGCTCTCGTACTTGCGCAATGGCGAGCAACCCTCGACCTGGCAGAAGTCTTCCTGAGGCAGACGCATGAGCCACTGCCCATTGGGTGCGACGCGCCGGTCGAAACGCTCCACCACCAGCACACGCTGTCGGCCGAAGGTCGCGATGCGGGCATCAGCCACGGGCAATCCGTAGGCTTTCAGCAGCCGCAAGCACAGCCATTCGTTGTCGACGGACGTGCTGAAGTCCGCCCGCCGCCCGCCCATCAGGCCGAGCGGAAGCTTGAAGATGTGGCTCGTCGGTGTAGCGCCACGCGGCGCGAGCCATCGATTGCCCCACCACAGGAATGCGGTCTTCTCCTGCGCACCTGCCAGAGAGATACGGAAGTCCGCATCCGGATCCCGACCCGCAGCGAAAGCCTGTGGCGAAACGGTTTCGATCAGGTGCCGCTCGATATCCTCCTCGGACAGGGGCACGCCCTCGATACGATCGAAGCCTGCTGGCACCTCGTCCTCATCCAGGATCTGGACGGCACCCACACAGTCGCGCCCGATGGCCTTCAGCAAGTCGAACGGCTCGGTCGAACCCGTCCTGAATCGCTCGGCCACGCGGCGGCGGACCGCATCACTGTCCGGCAACAGGTTGTCGAAATAATTGGCAACCTTCTCGCCCTTGATCGGCAGGTTCTGCAGGTTGAACGGCAGCGACAACGACAGCGGTCGGCCACTATCGGCAGCAAGCCAATCCGCGTCGTACTGCAGTTCCATCTCCCCACGAGTGGGAATCGTCCATCTGCCGACGCGAACGCCGTTGGTCCAGATGGACAGGCTGCGGCTGTGCGATCGGCGCCCCATGTCACCAATCCACGGTCGGCGGCGCCGGCATCACAGCGTTGCCGCGGGTTCCCACAGCCAACTCCAGGCCCAGCGCTGCACACCATGCGAGGAGTTGCTCCACGCTCAGCTCATGGGCATTGAGTTCCAGATGGGAGACCCGCGACTGGCTCAGGCCGATACGGCTGGCCAGCGCCGACTGGGTCAATCCCTGGGCCTTGCGTGCAGCCTGCAGCATCGCCCCAAGTTGGCCCGCAGTGATCAGGGGATGTGACGTCGGCGGCATGGCGAATACCCGGAATCCGAATAAATCCAGAATATCTGAAAAACAATTATTTTCAAAATACCCGAAATTCAGCTATGAATCGCTTTCTGGACCATGTGCCGCCACCAAGTTTCAACCAACGGGCTCAACGGCGATCCGCGCCCTTCATCTTCTGGCTGCCCAGTGCTGACTTGCCGATTTCTGCCAGGGTTCCATCTGCCGAAATTTCCGGCAACTGGAGCTGATATCCTGCAACTGCGTAACAGGGCGTAATGCCCGTTACGGCAGGTGTACTACAGGGGATTCCATGGAAGAGACACAAACGGATGGTTCGGCCATTGCTGCCGAACCGAAGATCGACGTTACCCTGATCGCCAAATTGAACCTGGCGGATTTTCAGAATGCGGTCCCGCTGATCCGGGATCTCTGGCTGATCAACGAGACCGACCATACGCATGAGCAGGTCGAGTTGATCCTGACGTCCGACCCGCCCTTTCTGAAGCCGCGCCGCTGGCGGATCGATTCACTGGCAGCGGGCTCCCGATACCCGATCCGCGACCTGGACCTGCACCTGGACGGGGGATTGCTGGCGCGACTGACCGAAGCCGAGACAGCCACAGTCTCGCTGGTATTGCGCACCGTGGGCGCAGATGCCTCCATCCCTGCCCTCGCCCACCGCGATGCCCATCTGGAGTTGCTGCCACGCAATCAATGGGGCGGCATCTCGCACCTGCCCGACCTGGTCGCCGCGTTCGTCCAACCCAACGATCCAGCCGTGGACAGGCTGCTCAAGCGAACCGCCGAGGTGCTGCGCCAGAACAATCGCAATCCCGCGCTGGACGGCTACGCCGGTGGCGCCAAGCGCGCCTGGGAACTGGCCTCGGCCATCTGGGGAGCGGCGGCTGGCATGCAACTGGACTATGCCCTGCCCCCTGCCAGTTTCGAGCGATCGGGCCAGAAGGTGCGCAGCCCCGGCCAGATCGAAAGCGCGGGTATTGGAACGTGTTTTGACCTCGCGCTGTTGTTTTGCGCCGCACTCGAGCAGGCCGGATTGAACCCGCTGCTGGTCTTCACCGAGGGCCATGCCTTTGCCGGTGTCTGGCTGCAACCCGAGGAATTCTCCACCACGGTCGTCGACGACGTGACCGCCTTGCGCAAGCGCCTCAGGCTCAAGGAGCTGGTGCTGTTCGAGACCACCCTGATCACCCAGCGCCCGACTGTCCCCTTCAGCTATGCCACCGAGCGCGGCGCTCAGCAGGTGGATGAATCCCAGGATGCGGAATTCCGCTTGGCCGTGGACATCCGCCGGGCACGACTGCAGCGCATCAAGCCATTGGCCAGCGCGGAAGCGGCAGTTGCCACGGCGGCGGATACCGAAGCGTCGTCGTCCACACCCGCCATGCCAACGATCGAAGACGCGCCGGATCTTTCCGACAGCGCGCCGGCCAATGCGGAAGATGCCAGCCAGCTCGATCCCAAGGACCGGTTGCTTCGCTGGCAGCGCAAGCTGCTGGACCTTTCGCTTCGCAACAACCTGCTCAACTTCAAGGGCGGCAAGAAGGCGCTCAAGCTGGAAGCGCCCGATCCGGGCGCGCTGGAAGACCTGCTGGCCAGCGGCCAGCCCCTGAAGCTGCGACCGCGTCCGGACCTGATGGACGGTGCCGATCCGCGCGACCAGGCCATCTACGAAGCCCGCGAACGCGAGAACGTGCGCCGTGCGCATGCACTGGAAGCCCTGCAGAAACGCGAGGTTTTCGTCGGCGTTCCCGAAACCGAACTCGATTCGCGTCTGACGGAGCTGTTCCGCAGCGCCCGCACGACTCTGCAGGAAGGCGGTGCCAATACGCTTTATCTCGCCCTGGGCTTCCTGTCTTGGACACGCGAGGATCGTGACGGTCAGCGCTACCGTGCCCCCTTGATCCTGGTGCCGGTCAGCCTGCAGCGCAAGAGCGCCCGCTCGGGCTTCACGCTCAGCCTGCATGACGATGAGCCCCGCTTCAACCCGACCCTGATCGAGATGCTGCGCCAAGACTTCGAACTGAGCCTGGGCGCCCTCGAAGGCGAACTGCCGCGGGACGATAACGGCCTGGACGTCGCGGCGGTCTGGAAGAGCGTCGGCCACGCCATCAAGGACATCAAGGGCTGGGAAGTGACCGAGGACGTGGTGCTGTCCATGTTCTCGTTCGCCAAGTACCTGATGTGGAAAGATCTGGCCGAGCGCAGCGAACAGTTGCGCGAGAACCCGGTCGTACGCCACCTGCTGGATACCCCGTGCGATGCCTATCCGCCGGGTGCGCCGTTCCCGCAGGTGCGCGAACTGGATCAGCACTTCGATCCCACGCAGGTGTTCTGCCCCCTGCCAGCGGATTCCTCGCAGTTGTCGGCCGTGCTGGCCGCCTCGCAGGGCAAGGACTTTGTCCTGATCGGCCCACCCGGTACGGGCAAGAGCCAGACCATCGCCAATCTGATCGCCCAATCCCTGGCACAGGGCCGGCGCGTGCTCTTCGTGTCCGAGAAGATCGCGGCGCTGGACGTCGTCTACCGGCGTCTGCGCGAAATCGGCCTGGGCGAGTTCTGCCTGGAGCTGCACTCGAGCAAGGCGCGCAAACTCGACGTACTGGCCCAGTTGCAGTCCGCCTGGTCCAGCAGCGGACAAGCCGACGCCGAGCAGTGGCGGGCAGAAGCCGACAAACTCAAGGGCCTGCGGGATGCACTGAACATCTATGTCGAACGTCTGCATCAGCGACGCCGCAACGGTTTGAGCCTGTTCGACGCGATCGGCACCGTCAGCGCGGGACACGATGTCCCGGCCTTGGCGTTGGCCTGGCCCTCGGCCGATCAGCACGACCATGCTGGCATGGAGCAGTTGCGCCATGCTGTGGACCGGCTGGAAGTCAACGCGCAAGCCATCGGCCATGCCTCGCTGGCAAAGCACCCCTTGGCGCTGATTGGCCACGGGGACTGGTCGCCTACCTGGCAACAGCAGTTGATTGCCGCCGCGCGCGACCTGCTCCCCGCCACCCAGGCGACGATCGAATCAGCCGATGCATTCATCCAGGCCATTGGCCTGCCTTCGCCCCCGTTGACGCCCGACACCTGCGAAGCGCTGCTGACCCTGGCCCAATGCCTGCCATCGGCAGCGGGGCACGATTGGTGCTTCGTCCTGCGCCCCGACGCACGCACTCTGTGCCAACGGCTGCAGGACGGCGCAGCGCTGGTGCACCGCCATGCCGAACTGAATGCCCGGTTGTCTACGCCATGGCCCGCTTCCGTCGTGACCGCCTGCACCGATGGCCTGACAGCACTCACCGAACACCGACAGCTCCATGCACAGCTCGGCGAGCCATGGGCACCTCGCACGGTCGTGCAACTGAACCAGGGGCTCGACCTGCTGGCCCAGATCGCGCACCACCACGCAGCGCTGTCGGCGCCTTATGGCGCATCGATCGAACAGCTCGATGTCGCAGAGTTGCAGCGGAGGTGGGAACAGGCCGAGCAGGCGTTCTGGCCCAAGTCTTGGCTGGGCAAACGCAAGGTCACGGCACAGCTGTCCAGCGCCATCAAAGGAGGATCGAAGCCAGATACAAGCAACGATCTGCAGCACTGGAATGCCATCCGTGCCTTGCGCCAACAGCTTCACGCCAACCCTCCCGCGCCCGAATGTGCAGCCGTCTGGTCAGGACTGGATACCAAAGAGGACAAGGTCCGCACGGCCCTGCGCTGGCAGACTGCCCTGGCCGCGGTGCGCGAAGGCCGGGCGTGGGAGGACGATGGCTTCGACGCCATCGCGGATGGTCAGTGCGGGGCTGCCCTGCAGGCCGATTTGCAGAGGGCGCGCCGACTGCGCCAGTTGGACCAGGACATCGCCACGCATGCCTCGCTGGAAACGACAACCAATGGCCTGTGGGCCGGCCACGCCACCGAAGTCGACCGCCTGCGCGCTGCATTGGATTTCCTGAGCTACCGGCGAAGGCATCCCCAACAAGGCTCTCCGGATGCGCCCCACGCCTTGGTCGAGGAAGGTGCTTGCGGCCCCATTCTGGCACGCGATCACCAGACGCTTCGCCAGCGAGCAGAAACCGAGCAAGCGCTGGCTGCGCTGGACGACTTGCGTGAATCCACCGTCGGCTTGTGGAAAGGACTGGCTACCCCTCTGGACGAGCTTGCACAGGCTTGCAGGCTTCGTGAGGATCTGGCCTCCGTACTGGCGCGCCTGGCCACCACACCCGAACAGATTTCGGCCTGCAAGGCCCCGCTGCATGCCCTGTTGGGCGATGCCAATGCATTGCTGGAACCCGGTGGCCGCATCGCGCTGGCCGGCGCTCGATACGTGGAGACATGGCAACAACTGCTCGCCCGCAGGGAGATGCTCGCGACAGCCGGGTATTTCGCGGAGGATGCCCATACGCAATGGCAGTCCCTGTCACTCGACGGGCTGATCGAGCAAGGCCAATCCATCATGCGCGCCGAGCATAGCCTGCGCAGCTGGTGCGCCTGGCGCCAGGCACGCGGCGAGGCGCTTGCACTCGGGTTGACCAGTCTGGTGCAGGGCATCGAACAAGACCATGTCGGACCAGGGCAGGCCCGCCGAACGTTCGAAACCAACCATGCGCGCTGGTGGCTCAACGCCGTGGTCGATCATGAGCCGGTCATCCGCGGTTTCGTCAGCGCCGAGCACGAACAGCGCATCCGCGACTTCCGGGAGCTCGACGAACGTTTCACTGCCCTGACCCGCGACTGGTTGCGCGCCCGCCTGTGCACCGAGCTACCCTCGCAGGACGATGTCAGCCGCAACTCCGAATGGGGAGTGCTGCGGCACGAGATCGGCAAGAAGCGCGCGCACCTGCCTTTGCGGGAACTGATGGCCCAGATTCCCGAGGTACTAACCAAGCTCACGCCCTGCCTGCTGATGAGCCCATTGTCCATCGCGCAGTATCTCCAGGCAGGGGCCAACGCCTTCGACCTGGTGATCTTCGACGAAGCCTCGCAGATTCCGGTCTGGGATGCGATCGGCGCCATCGCCCGCGGCCGCCAAGTCGTCATGGTCGGCGATCCCAAGCAGTTGCCGCCCACCTCCTTCTTCGATCGCGCCGAATCCGGGCTGGACGACGAGGATGTCGAAGCCGACCTGGAGAGCATCCTCGACGAGTGCATCGGTGCAAACCTGCCGACCCGCGACCTGAACTGGCACTACCGCAGCCGCCATGAAAGCCTGATCGCATTCTCCAACCACGCCTATTACAAAGGCGAACTGGTCACCTTCCCCTCCCCCGTCACCCATGATCGCGCGGTCAGCCTGCGACTGGTCTCGGGGGCATACCAGAAGGGAGGAGCGCGTACCAATCCGGCCGAGGCCAAGGCGCTGGTTGCCGATATCGTGGGCCGCCTGACAGCGCCTGGTTTCCGCGAAAGCGGGCTCACGCTCGGGGTCGTCACCTTCAACGCCGAACAGCAGAAACTGATCGAGGACCTGCTCGACGAAGCCCGGCGGGCAGACCCGCGACTGGAGCCCTATTTCGCCGAAAGCGAACTGGAACCACTGTTCGTCAAGAATCTGGAGAGCGTGCAAGGCGACGAACGCGATCTCATCTACTTCTCCATCACCTATGGCCCCGATCCTGCGGGCCAACTGGCCATGAACTTCGGCCCGCTCAACCGCCAGGGCGGCGAACGCCGGCTCAACGTGGCCATCACCCGCGCACGTCACGAACTGCGCGTATTCGCCAGTTTCCGCGCGGAGCAGATGGATCTGGCACGCACTCAGGCTATCGGGGTACGCGACCTCAAGCACTTCCTTGAATTTGCCGAACGCGGTGCCCGCGCACTGGCAGAAGCGAACAAAGGCAGCCTGGGCGGCTTCGACAGCCCCTTCGAACAGGCCGTGGCCACGGCCCTTGCCCAGCGTGGTTGGCGTGTCCAGCCACAGATTGGCGCTTCCTCCTTCCGCGTTGACCTTGGCATCGTGGACCCCGACGCGCCTGGACGTTACCTGGCCGGCGTGGAATGCGACGGCGCCACGTATCATCGCAGCGCCACTGCACGCGATCGCGACAAACTGCGTGAACAGGTCCTGCGTGGCCTGGGATGGGAAATCGTGCGGGTCTGGTCCACCGACTGGTGGATCGATCCCGCGGGCACGCTCGACAGGCTGGATGCTCGACTGCAAGCGCAGCTTACAGCCCAGCGCGAGCAGCGTACCAAACAGGCCGAGCGCGAAGCCGAGGCCGAGCACCTGGCGCAAGCGGCCAGCGCGCAGGCCATGGCGTCAGCGACGAAACCGGACCAAGAAACGGCGCCCCTCACCCACAATGCAGATCCGACCGCATCGAAGGCCCCGGCGACAGCTCCACCACGGCAAATCGAGGAAGTCTTTGCTCGTCGGGACTCTGCAGCGCCAGCCCATGCCGTCACCGCCGAAACGGCGCCATCGGAGGCCTCGCCCTATCGGGTCACCAGCCCCGCTGACGCTGTCGCCGGCGCCAATCCCGATCGCTTTTTCGACGGTGATTACAACGACATCCTGTCGGCCATGATTGCCCATGTCATCGATCACGAGGGGCCCGTGCTTGATGCCCTGCTGGCCCGCCGCATTGCGCGGGCCCACGGCTGGCTGCGCACAGGCACACGCATCCGCGAGCGCGTGTTCCAGATCGCACGAGCCCGCTATCGGACGACCAATGAAGAGGTGGGCACGTTCTACTGGCCCGAGCACCTTGATCCTGCGGCGGAGCCGCCTTTCAGGGCGCCTGCCGACGAGGACAGCACACGGGCCGCAGACGAGATCAGCCTTCCAGAACTGGCGTCGCTGGCCCGTACCGTGATCGCACTCGGCGCTCAAGGCGAATCGGCGTACACCGCGATGGCGCGCGAACTGGGATTGCAGCAGTTGCGCGCTGCGAACCGGGCACGTCTGGCACTGGCCCTGCAATCCGTTTCGCCCAGCCCATGAGATGACGCTGCCAGCGACCACAGGCCGATCTGTTTCGCCACATCAGTGCGGAAAGGCTGCTCTGCATCGCAGCGTCATGGAGTGCTTCACGGCTGCCAAGCGGCAGTCCCGGCTGCATTCTCGCCTTGGCGTGGCACTTGGAGGACAGCGACCGGTCGACGTTGGCCGGTCCATCCGCACATGGCCCCACGTGGCAAGCATCAGCGACTTCTACCGCACGGGCTTCCTCTAGAGCGCAGGCCCCGGGCGGAAGAGACCTGCTTCCGCGACCCATCGAACAGCATGTACAAGGCAAAGGCGCAGGCGCTGATCGACGAAGGGCGCCTGTCCATGAAAGAGATCGCCGAGGAGCTGGGACTCAGCGACCTGTCCTTGTTTTCGCAGGCCTACGGACGATGGGCAGGAACGGCGCCGAGCCTCGCGCGACGACGGGCAGTCCGTTCATAGCCCTGTCGAAAGGCGACCAATTCCGTAGTGGAATTGGAGCCCGACACGGCGGACTCGTTGCGCTCGGCTCGGAAAAGGCCCGCGTACGACGTGCCGCCGCCATATTGCCACTAACGCGTGAGTCTCCATCCAGCCCAAAGCGCCTTCCGCAGCTTTGGTATCGCTGCGGCGTCCAGGCCCTCCTCCGGCTTCATCGCGGCTTTTACCACGGGCAACCAGGCGTCTCACTGATGTCCGGAAAGCCGCACAAAGCAGGCAAACTCACTCCCACTCGATCGTCGCCGGCGGCTTGCCGGAGATGTCGTAGACCACGCGCGAGACGCCGCGCAGCTCGTTGATGATGCGGTTGCTGACCCTGCCGAGGAAGTCGTACGGCAGGTGCGCCCAGTGCGCGGTCATGAAGTCGATGGTCTCCACCGCGCGCAGCGCGATCACCCATTCGTAGGCGCGGGCGTCGCCGACCACGCCGACCGACTTCACCGGCAGGAACACCGCGAAGGCCTGCGAGGTCTTGTCGTACAGGTCGGCCACGCGCAGTTCCTCGATGAAGATGGCGTCGGCGCGGGCCAGCAGCTCGGCGTATTCGCGCTTCACTTCGCCGAGGATGCGCACGCCCAGGCCCGGGCCCGGGAACGGGTGGCGGTAGACCATGGCGCGCGGCAGGCCGAGTTCGACGCCGAGGCGGCGCACTTCGTCCTTGAACAGCTCGCGCAGCGGCTCGACCAGCTTGAGCTTCATGTCTTCCGGCAGGCCGCCCACGTTGTGGTGGCTCTTGATCACGTGCGCCTTGCCGGTCTTGCTGCCGGCCGACTCGATCACGTCAGGATAGATCGTGCCCTGCGCCAGCCACTTGGCGTTGCCGAGCTTGTTCGACTCCTCGTCGAATATCTCGACGAACAGGTTGCCGATGATCTTGCGCTTGGCCTCCGGGTCGCTGACGCCTTCCAGCGCCTTGAAATAGCGGTCGGCGGCGTTCACGCGCACCACCTTCACGCCCATGTTGTCGGCCATCATCTTCATGACCTGGTCGCCTTCCTGCCAGCGCAGCAGGCCGGTGTCGACGAACACGCAGGTCAGCTGCTGGCCGATGGCCCTGTGCAGCAGCGCGGCCACGACCGAGGAATCGACGCCGCCGGACAGGCCCAGGATCACCTCGTCGCTGCCGACCTGCTCGCGCACGCGGGCGATCTGGTCGTCGATGATGTTGGCCGCGGTCCACAGCGTGGCGCAACCGCAGATCTCGGTGACGAAGCGCTTGAGCAGCGCCGCGCCCTGCCTGGTGTGGGTCACTTCCGGGTGGAACTGCACGCCGTACCAGTGCTTTTCCTCGTTGGCCATCGCGGCCACCGGAATACGGTCGGTGATGGCGGTGATGGAGAAGCCCGGCGGCACGTGGGTGACGTGGTCGCCATGGCTCATCCACACGTCCAGGCGCGGCTCGCCGTTGTGGTCGGACAGGCCGCCCAGCAGGCCGTCGTTGCCCAGCAGCTTCACCTCGGCATGGCCGAACTCGCGCTGGTCGGCGGCCTCGGTGCCGCCGCCCAGCTGCTTGGCCATGGTCTGCAGGCCGTAGCAGATGCCCAGCAGCGGCAGGCCGCTGTCGAACACTTCCTGCGGTGCGGCCGGACAGCCCGGCTCGGTGGTCGATTCGGGGCCGCCGGACAGGATGATGCCCTTGGCGCCGAACGCCGCGATCTCGGCCGGATCGTGGTCCCAGGCCCATATCTCGCAATACACGCCGAACTCGCGGATGCGGCGCGCGATCAGCTGCGTGTACTGGGCGCCGAAATCGAGGATGAGGATCTTGTCGTTGTGGATGTTGGCCATAGAGCGAGGAGTGAGTGAAGAGGAACGAGGAACGAGTAGAGGCAAAAGCGGCTGATTGATGAGAAAAGAGGAACGGAAACACTGGTTTCTCGTTCCTCTTCACTCGTTCCTGCTTCATCAGGCGCGGTAGTTCGGCGGTTCCTTGGTGATCTGCACGTCGTGGACGTGGCTCTCGCGCTGGCCGGCGCCGCTGATCTTCACGAACTTCGGCCGGGTGCGCATCTCCTCGATGGTGCCGCAACCGACGTAGCCCATGGTCGCGCGCAGGCCGCCCACCAGCTGGTGGATGATGCCGCCGACCGGGCCGCGGTACGGCACGCGGCCTTCGATGCCTTCGGGCACCAGCTTGTCGGCAGTGGCCGCGTCCTGGAAGTAGCGGTCCTTGGACCCCTTCTCCATCGCCGCCAGCGACCCCATGCCGCGGTAGCTCTTGTACGAACGGCCCTGGAACAGTTCGGTCTCGCCCGGCGATTCCTCGGTGCCGGCCAGCAGGCCGCCGATCATCACCGTCGACGCGCCGGCGGCCAGCGCCTTGCCGATGTCGCCGGAGTAGCGGATGCCGCCGTCGGCGATCAGCGGGATGCGGTCCTGCAGCGCCTCGGCCACCATGTCGATCGCGGTGACCTGCGGTACGCCGACGCCGGCGACCACGCGCGTGGTGCAGATCGAGCCCGGGCCGATGCCGACCTTGACCGCGTCCGCGCCGCAATCCAGCAGCGCCAGCGCGGCATCGCCGGTGCAGATGTTGCCGCCGATCACCTGCACGTCCGGGAAGTTCTGCTTGACCCAGCGCACGCGGTCCAGCACGCCCTGCGAATGGCCGTGCGCGGTGTCCACCACCAGCACGTCCACGCCGGCGGCGACCAGCGCCTCGACGCGGCGATCGGTATCGCCGCCGACGCCCACCGCGGCGCCGACCAGCAGGCGCGTGGCCGCGTCCTTGGCCGCGTTGGGGTTGTCGGTCTTCTTCTGGACGTCCTTGACGGTGATCAGGCCGCGCAGCTCGAACGCGTCGTTGACCACCAGCACCTTCTCGATGCGGTTGCGGTGCAGCAGCTGCAGCACTTCGTCCGAGGCCGCGCCTTCCTTCACCGTGACCAGGCGGTCCTTCTTGGTCATGATGTGGCGGACCGGATCGTCCAGCTCGGTCTCGAAGCGCATGTCGCGATGGGTGACGATGCCGGCCAGCTGGCCGTCGCTGCCCACCACCGGCACGCCGGAGATGTTGTGCGCCTGGGTCAGCGCCAGCACGTCGCGGATGCTGGTTTCCGGGCCGACCGTGATCGGGTCGCGGATCACGCCGGACTCGAACTTCTTGACCTTGGCCACTTCGGCGGCCTGCTGCTCCAGCGGCAGGTTCTTGTGGATGATGCCGATGCCGCCGAGCTGGGCCATGGCGATGGCCAGGCGCGCTTCGGTGACGGTATCCATGGCCGCCGAGACGATCGGCAGCTTCAGCCGCAGGCCGCGGGTCAGCCGCGTGCCGAGGTCGACATCCTGCGGCAGGACGATGGAGTGGGCGGGGACGAGCGAGACGTCGTCGTAGGTCAGTGCTTCAGCCTGGATGCGCAGCATCGGCATACCCGAGATGTGGGGAAGCGCGGCATTTTACCCTTTCTCGGCCGCCCATGGCAGGGGCCGGATGCGATGCTGTGTCGCACGGGCCGGGTGACGCGGGGTGTTCAAGGGCTTTACCCCTCACCGGCCCTCCTCTTTGCCTGCGGCGAAAGGGAGGGAGTGGATCATGCGCCTGGCGGCTTGCCCCGCTGTTGCTGTTGCCCCCTCCCTTTCGCCGCAGGCAAAGGGGACGGTCAGGGAGGGGTAGCTCCCCAGCTCCCCAGGCCGCCCTCAACCCGCCGCTTCGGCCGCCTCGATGGTGTTCTGCATCAGCGTGGCCACGGTCATCGGGCCGACGCCGCCCGGCACCGGGGTGATCCAGCTGGCGTGGCGGGAGGCGGCCTCGAAGCCGACGTCGCCGACCAGGCGGCCGTCGTCCAGGCGGTTGATGCCGACGTCGATGACCACCGCGCCCGGCTTGACCCACTCGCCCGGGACCAGCTGCGGGATGCCCACCGCCACCACCAGGATGTCGGCGTTGCGCACCGCCCGCTCCAGCTCGTCGCGCGGGGTGAACTTGTGGCAGCTGGTGACGGTGCAGCCAGCGATCAGCAGTTCCAGCCCCATCGGCCGGCCGACGTGGTTGCTGACGCCGACGATGGTGGCGTTGCGGCCGCGCACCGGCTGGTCGGTGTGCGACAGCAGGGTGATGATGCCGCGCGGCGTGCACGGACGCAGGCCGAATTCGCGCAGCGCCAGGTGGCCCACGTTCTCCGGGTGGAAGCCGTCCACGTCCTTGCGCGGGTCGATGCGCTGGATCAGTCGGTTGGCATCGGGAATGCCGGGCAGCGGCAGCTGGATCAGGATGCCGTGGATCTTCGGGTCGTCATTCAGCTGGTCGATCAGGTCCAGCAGCTGCGCCTCGGTGGTGCCTTCGGGCAGGTCGTAGTCGAAGGCCTCGATGCCGACCTTCTCGGCCGCGCGGCGCTTGTTGCGCACGTACACCGCCGAGGCCGGGTCGCCGCCGACCAGAACCACCGCCAGCCCGGGACGCGAGCGCCCGGCCGCGACGCGCGCGTCCACGCGCAGCTTCAGGTCGTCGAGCAGTTCTTCGGCGATGCGGCGGCCATCGAGGATGCGGGAAGTCCGCGGGGAGGCGTCTGCGGGGACAGTCATGGGCGGCGGCAGCGAATGCGGGGGGCGGTCATTGTCCCCGATTCCGGCCAGCGCCACATCCTGTCATGGACCCGGCGTCCCGTGCTCGGGCCCGGCACCGTCGGCCTGCCCGGCCCCGGCGATGGCATCGGGGTTGAGCGGGCGCGACTCGCGGCGCGGCGGGGTGAACGGCGTGGGCTTCGGCGCGCCCGGGGCATTGCCGTACAGCATGCCGGTGCCGGCCCGCAGCCCTCCGCCGGCCATCTCCAGCTCGAAGCGCTCGGCGTCGCGACGCCGGATCTCGCGCGCGACCACATCGGCCTCGATCTCGTCCACGCCCAGCTGCATCAGCGCGGCTCGGCCGAACTCCACCGCCGACTCGAAGGTCTCGCGGATCTGGAAATCCACCCCGGCGTGGATCAGCGACAGCGAGTGCTCGCGGTCGTAGGAACGCACCAGCAGCCGCGCCTGCGGGAACGCATGGCGCGCCAGCTCGACGATGCGGTCGGCCGCGGCGCGGTCGTCCACGCACACCGCGATGATGCGGGCGGTCGCCGCGCCCGAAGCGTGCAGCACGTCCAGGCGGGTGCCATCGCCGTAATAGATCTTGAAGCCGAACTCGGCCGCGCTGCGGATCATCTCGATGTCGTTGTCGATGATGGTCACGTCCACGTCGCGCGCCAGCAGCGACTGGCTGGAGACCTGGCCGAAGCGGCCGAAGCCGATCACCAGCACGCTGCCGCTGAGTCCGTCGGCCGCCTCCACGCCCTCGATGGAGACCTGGCCCTCGCGCTGCAGCCGCCGGTACACCAGCATGCACAGCGGGGTCAGCGCCATCGACAGCACCACCACGGCGGTGAGGTTGGCGTTGACCCTGGCATCGATCACGCCGGAGGAAGCCGCGGCGGCGAACAGCACGAACGCGAACTCCCCGCCCTGCGCCATCAGCACGCCGCGATCCAGCGCCTGCCGCCGGTCGCTTCCCATCGCGCGCGCGACCGCGTAGATGCACAGCGCCTTGGCCAGCATCATCGCCGGCACCAGCAGGGCGATCAGCCGCCAGTTCGACGCCACCACCGACAGGTCCAGGGCCATGCCCACGCTGAGGAAGAACAGGCCGAGCAGGATGCCGCGGAAGGGCTCGATGTCGGCCTCGATCTGATGACGGAAGGTCGATTCGGACAGCAGCACGCCGGCCAGGAACGCGCCCATCGCCATCGACAGCCCGCCCAGCTGCATCAGCAGGGCCGCCCCCAGCACCACCAGCAGCGCCGCGGCGGTCATCACCTCGCGCGCCTTGGCGGCGGCGAGGATGCGGAACAGGGGATTGAGCAGGTAGCGCCCCACCAGCACCAGGCCGGCGATGCTGCCGGCGCCGATGGCGATGCCCAGCCAGCGCGAACCTTCCTGGGTGCCGGCCGGCGTCGGTGCCATCCAGGCCACCACGGCCAGCAGCGGCACGATCAGCAGGTCCTCGAACAGCAGGATGGAGACGATCTTCTGCCCGGACGGCAGCGCCAGGTCGCCGCGCTCGCCCAGCAACTGCATCACCACGGCCGTGGAGGTCAGCACGAAGCCGGCGGCGGCGATGAAGGCGATCTGCGGCCGGTAGCCGAACAGCATCGCCACCCCGGTGAGCACCGTCGCACAGGCGACGATCTGCGCCGTACCCAGGCCGAAAATCGCCCCGCGCAGGCTCCACAGGTGCGAGGGCCGCATCTCCAGGCCGATCACGAACAGGAACATCACCACGCCCAGTTCGGCCACGTGCAGGATGGCCTGCGGGTCGGAGAACCAGCCGAAGCCGAATGGCCCTATCGCCAGGCCAGCGACGAAATAGCCCAGCACCGTCCCCAGGCCCAGGCGCCGGAACAAGGGCACGGCCACCACGGCCGCGCCGAGCAGCGCCACCACCTTCACCAGTTCCGTCGAGGATTCCGCCGTCATGCCGTGCCACCCGTGATCGCCTGCGCGCACGATAGAACAAAAACCGCGCGGGACCGCGATTACCCCGGCGCGGGCAGCGCCCGGCTCATCGCCGATGCGAGCAGAATGCGGCGTAGTCGATGTACCCGGGAAACGACCGCCCCGCCGCGCACACCGGGCATGCCGGATCGGCGTGGATGCGCGTCTCGCGGAAACGCATCTGCAGGGCATCGAAGCGCAGCAGGCGTCCGATCAACGGCTCGCCGATGCCCAGCAGCAGCTTGAGCACCTCGGTGGCCTGCATCACGCCCGCCAGCCCCGGCAGCACGCCGAGCACGCCGGCCTCGGCGCAATTGGGCGCGAACTCCGGCGGCGGCGGCTCCGGGAACAGGCAGCGGTAGCACGGCGCCACGCCACGCTGGCGGCCGGCGTCGAACACGCTCACCTGGCCGTCGAAACGCTCGATCGCCGCGTACACCAGCGGCCTGGCGTGCTTGATGCAGGCGTCGTTGAGCAGGTAGCGCAGCGGGAAGTTGTCCGATCCGTCCAGCACCACGTCCACGTCCTCCAGCAGCGCATCGACGTTGTCGGAGCTCACCCGCTGCCGGATCGCCTCCACCTCGATATGCGGATTGAGCGCCAGCAGGCGCTCGCGCGCCGACTCGACCTTGGCCGCGCCTATCGCGGCGTCGGCGTGGATGATCTGCCGGTGCAGGTTGCTGCGCTCCACCGTGTCGTCGTCGACGATGCGCAGCCGCCCTACCCCGGCCGCGGCCAGGTAGAACGCCGCCGGCGCGCCAAGCCCGCCGGCGCCGATCACCAGCACGCGCGATTGCTGCAGGCACCGTTGCCCGGCCTCGCCCACCTGCGGCAGCAGCAGATGGCGCGAATAGCGGTCGTAGAAATCGCGCTCGCCGGCATCGGGTTCCGGCTGCACCAGCGGCAACCCCGCCGCCCGCCATGCCACCGTTCCTCCGGCGACCGAAGCCAGGTTCGTGTAACCGGCAGCCTGCAACGCCTCGGCGGCATCGCTCGAACGCTTGCCGCTCTGGCAGATCAGCACGATTTCCGCATCCAGCGCGGGCAGCCATGCCTGCGGGTCGGCCAATAGCTCACCCAGGGCAATTCCCTGCGCGCCCTCGGCCATGCCGCCCGCGCGCTCGTGCGCCTCGCGCACGTCGATCAACAGCGCCTCCGCAGCCGCACGCTCACGGGCCTGGGCAGGGGGAATCTCGCGAATGCTCATGCCCGGATTATCGCCGAGGCGGCCCGGTAGTGCCGGCCGCTGGCCGGCAACTGCGGTATGCCAGGC
>JAEWOJ010000147.1 GCA_023399815.1 Pseudomonadota bacterium
GGGCAACGGCGCGCGCCGCGACAGCCAGCCGGCCGGTGCCCCGCGCCGCCGTCGTGGCGGCCGCGGGCGCGGCAATGCGCCGCGGCCGAGCAATGCGGTCTGAGTCGGCGTTGAACGCATGAACGAAAACGGCCGCTGATGCGGCCGTTTTCCTGAGGAACGTCGCCCGGAGATGGGGAGCCTCCCCGCAGGTCGGGGGTGTAACCTCGGCGAGGGTTGCCGTGAGGCACGTGCAAGGTGCCGGGGCCGCAACCCCGACCTGCCCCTATCCGCTTCCGTGCCGTGGGCTTGCCAGCCAGTGCCGACCAACGGTCGGCACCCACACAAAGCACTTACAGCACCCACAAACCCAGGCCTCCAACACCTCCAGCAACCGCCACCAGGTAGTGCCGGCCGCTGGCCGGCAACCGCTGGAATGCCAGGTGATGCGAGGCAGCCAATGGCCGGCGCGTAGTTCACCCCGCATCCGCCCTTCGGGCACCTTCTCCCGAAAGGGAGAAGGTGGAGCCCATAGAAACAGCTCAGAACGTCCAGGTCAGGTTGACGCGGTAGTTGCGGCCCGGTTCGCTGTAGCGGCCGATGCCGTCCTCGGTGGCGTAGCCGTAGAGGTAGAAGTCGCCGCGGGTGACGTTGCGGATGCGCGCCCACTGGTAGTAGCGCTCGTCGAACAGGTTGTAGATGCCGGCGTTGATCTTCAGGTGGGCGTTGACCCGGTAGCTGCCGAACAGATCGAACACGGTGTAGGCATCGCTTAGGAACGGTTCGGCGGCCTGACCGAACACGTCGGCGGCGACGTTCACGTCCTTGCGCTTCTTGGCCAGCGTGTGGGTCAGGGTGCCGGTCAGGCGCAGGCGCTGGTCCAGTCCCTGCCAGCTCAGGCCGAGCACGCCGCGGTCCGGGTTGATGCTGTCCAGCGGCTTGCCGTCCTTCAACTCGCCCTCGTTGTGCGAATACGCCGCGCGCAGCAGCCAGGCGTCGCCCAGCCGCCACAGGCCCTCACCCTCCACGCCCTTGACGGTGACTTCGCCGGTGTTGAGCAGGACGGTGGTGGTGTAGCCGTTCACCGGGGCGCACGTCGCGCAGGTGCGGTACTGCGTGCCGGCATTGTTGAGCACGCGCGCGCTTTCGATGAAGTCGTCGTAGCGGTCGCGGAACACCGACAGGGACAGCCGCGAGCCCTCGCCTTCCCAGCGCCAGCCCAGTTCCAGGTTCAGGCTCTTCTCCGCTTCCAGGTCCGGGTTGGAGGCGCTGGTCGGCACGCTCACCACCTGGCCGGTCGCCACCTCGGTGATGCTGGTGGTGCTGGTCGGCGCGTACATCTCGCCGGTGGTCGGCGCGCGGAAGCCGCGGCCGGCCTGGAACCACGCGGTGTGGCCGGGCGCGAACAGGTAGCTGATGCCGGCCTGCCAGGTCGGCGAGGCGAAGCGCACCTTGCCGACGGTGCCGGTCTTGTCCTGGAAGGTCGGCCCCAGGTGCGGGGTGTAGTCGTGGCGGTCGTAGCGCGCGCCCAGGTTCAGCTGCAGGGCATCGTCGAGCAGGCCGATGCGGTCGCGCAGGTACAGGTTCCACGAGGCGGCGTCGGTGCGCGGCACCTGGCCGGGATCGACGGTGGCGGTATCCAGCACGCCGGCATTGTTCCAGCGGTAGTCGATGGCGCTGAAGTCGATCTCGCGGTTCTGCCACGCGGCGCCGTAGATCAGCGCATGCGCGCCAGCGCGCTTGTCCAGGTCCAGCGCGATGCGGTCGAGCACCTGCTCGGTGGAGCGGTCCTCGGCGCGCAGGCAGGTCAGCGCCAGCGTGCACGGCGTGGTGCGCGGGGTGACGGTGGGATTGGCCGAGCTGCCGCTGCCGGTGACCACGCGGGTGATGCCGCGGCTGTCGGTCTTCTGCCGGTCGGCCTGCGCCTCCAGGGTGTCGAACAGCGCGTTGCCAGCCTGCCAGACGTAGCGCAGGCCGTAGCGGTCGCGGCTGTTGCTGTCGTCGCCCCAGCGCTCCAGGTAGCCCGGCACGCTGACGCGGCTGAGGTTCTCGACCAGGTTGTCCACGCGGTTGCGTTCGTAGACCACGCCCAGCCGGTGCGCGGGATTGAGCACGAAATCGACCTTGGCCAGCACATTGTCGCTGTCGTGGTCGACCGGGTCGGGCAGGCGGCGGGCGCTGCCGGTTTCCACCGCGGTGCTGTCGTACCAGCCCTCGGACTCGTGCGCCTTGCGCTTGGTATAGACCAGCATCGACTCGACGATGCCGGTGCGGTTGGCGACGGTGAACGCGCCGAGCCTCTCGTCGTTGTGGCCGGTGTAGCCGAGCTTGAGGCTGCCGAAGCTGTCGTTGCCGCTGGCCTTGAGGTAGTCGGCCGGGTCCTTGGTGGTGAAGGCCACGCCGCCGCCCAGCGAGCCGCTGCCGGCGGTGATGGAATCGGCGCCCTTGACCACTTCCACCTGCTTGAGCGTGTCGATGTCCACGCCGCCGCGGCCGGCGCGGAAGAACTCGTAGCTGCGCGCGGTCTCCAGCCCTTCGGCCATGCCCAGGCCGTCGATGGTCATGGCGATGCGGTCGCCTTCCATGCCGCGGATGTTGAAGCCGTTGTCGCCGAAGCGGCCCATGTCGGCGATGCTCACGCCGGGGATGTAGCGCACCAGGTCTTCCATGCTCTCGGCCATCTCATCGTCGAGTTCGGCGCGGCCGAGCACCTGCACGTTCTGGGTGGCCGAGCGCGCGTTCTTCTCGCGCGCGGCCTCCACTTTCACGGTGTCCAGGGTACGCGCGTCCGGCGCGGCGTCGGCATGGGCCAGCGGCGAGAGGCCGGACAGGATCGCCAGGGTCAACAGGGAAGGTACGGGTTTCATGGTCAAGCTCCACAGGAGGAAGGGTCAAGGTTTCGCCGCGTAAGCGGCATGCCGTTCCTGGCTGCGAAGGCCGGGCATTGCCGGCGCGGTGCTGGGGGCGTTTGCGGGGAGGGGCGCCGCTACGGCGCGTCGCCGCCGCGATGTGCGTGCAGCGCGCCGATCTCGTCGCCAGCGCGCGGCAGGTGCCGCGCCTGCCCGTCGGGTGCGTGCACCGCCAGGCTCAGGCGCTGGCGGCCGCCGTGTTCGCGCGCCGCCTCCAGTTCGATGCGGTATTCGCCCGGCGGGCAGGGTCGCCCCTGGTCGTCGCGTCCGTCCCAGGCCACCGAGTAGTGGCCGGGCTGCCGGGTGGGCCGGGCGATGCCATGCACGGCGGCCTCGTCGTCACGGCCATACAGGCGCCACCATTGCGGCAGTTCCTGCAGGTAGCGCGAGCGGTCGCCCAGCACCAGCAACTGCCGAACCGGGCTGCCGTCGGGCCGCGCGATCCACAGCGCCAGGTAGGGAGGGCGATAGCGCGCGACGTCCTGCAGGGGGATTTCGTAGTCGATGACCAGCGGTCGCGGCCATGCCGGTTGCGCCGCCACTCCGGCTTCCGCGGCCAGCAGGTGGTGCCAGCCACTGCTGGCGAAGCTCACGCCACGGTCGCTGACGACCAGCGCTTCCACGCCGGGCAGGCGTTCCACCCAGGCCAGGCCATCGCGGATCGGCATCACGCTCAGCGCCGTGGCCAGCGCATCGGCGGTGGCCGCGTCCGGCGCCACCACCGTGGCCGATGGCGGATAGGCCACGGGCCAGCCCTCCATCGGGTCGAGCAGGTGGCTGAACTGGCGCCGCCCCACCTGGAAGCCGCGGCTGTGGTGCCCGCTGGATGCGATCGCCTGCGAATGCAGTTGCAGAAATGCGCGCGGCGATGCGTTGTCGATCGGCGCCAGCGGATCGGCCACGCCGACGCGCCAGTCCTGCCCCGGTTCCGGCGCGCCCCAGTAGACGGCGTCGCCGCCGATATCCAGCGCGATGCCCAGCGCCTGCGGCGCTGCGTCGCGCGCCCGCCGCAGCGCGAGGTCGAGGACATGGCCCTTGGCCACGCCATCGACCTGCCATTGCAGGCCGGGCATCGGCGCCAGCGTCGCCGCCGTTACGTCCGGCTCCAGCTGCGCCAGCGCGCGCGCCTGCCGGCGCAGCTGCACGCGGTCCGGCAGCACGCCGGACGCGGCCGCCTGGCGCCATGCCTGCAGCGGGCCGCCGAGGCGGCAGCTGAAGACGCCCTCGCTGGCCTCGCGCCAGTGCTCGCACAACCCCAGCAGGCGCCGCAGGTCGGGCGACACCGGCATCGCGCTGGCGCTCTGGTTCAGGCGCGACAACTCGCTGTCCGCCCGCCATGTGCTGAACAACGCCTCCAGCCGCCCGATCTCGGCCATCGCCGCCGCATGCGCCGCCTCGGCCTGGGCCGGCGTGGCGCCAGCCACGCTCATCCGCAGCGAGGTGCCCAGCACCTGTTCGTGCTGGAACTGCTGCAGCGGCGCCGCGGCCAGCGCCTCGCCCAAGGCGAGCGCAAGGCCGAGCGCGGCCAGCCAGCGGAAGGGAAGCGACATGGCCGTGCTGCCGCGATCAGGGCGTGGCGCGGCCATGCCCGGCCGCCACGGGCGCCGGTTCGGGATCGCGCGCGTCGACCACGCCATCGCCGTTGCTGTCGGCACGGTCGAACAGGCGCTTGCCGGAGACCTGGTACTCGGCGAAGGTCATGCGCCCGTCGTGGTCGGCATCCAGCGCCTTGAAGCGCACGCGCGCCTGCTGCGCGGCGGCCTCGCGCACGCTGGCGGTACGGCGGTCCAGGCGGTCCTCGAACTCGGCCAGGTAGTCCTCGAAGCCCAGCCGTCCCGTGCCGGCGCGGTCGGCCGCGGCGAACATCTCCGCCCGCACCTGGTCGAACTCGGCCCGGTCGATCCGGCCATCGCCGTTGCGGTCGTAGATTTCCAGCATCCCGGCCAGGCTGTGCGAGGTCGGCATGCGCAGCGGATCGCTGGAACGCGGCGGCGTCGCGCGCCTGGGCTCGCCCTCGGCGAGCAGCTTCTGGTAGCCGCCCCAGGTGCGCTCGCCGACCGCGTCGAATTCGGCGCGGCTCACCTGGCCGTCCTTGTCGGCATCCAGCGCATCGAAGCGGGTGCGGGTCTGCGCGACGTGGCCGCTGCGCGCCTTCTCCAGCCGCGCGTCGAGGCGGGCCAGGTACTCGCTGGCGTATTCGTCCTCGTCGACCACGCCGTCGTGGTTCTCGTCGGTCTGCGCGTAGCGCTGCTGGCGGAACGCGACGAAGCGGTCCCAGCTGACGCTGCCGGTGCCGGCCTCGTCGAACTGTTCCAGGAAGGCCGCCACGGTCGGCGCGGGCTCCGGGCCGGTTGCCGGCGGGCGCTGCGCCTGGGCATGGGAAGCGAACGGAATCGCCAGCAGCAGCGACGCCGCGGGAAGGAATCTGCGCATGGACATCTCCAGGGAAGGGCCGCGCCTCACGGCGTCAGCACGTGGAAGGCGAGCGTGTAGCTGTTGCTGTACTCAGGCACCGGCGCACCGGCCGGCGCCGGGCTGCGATGGCGGGCCAGGGCGAGGAACGTGCCGGCCCGGGCGAGCTTCAGCCGCACGCGGCCGCTGGCATCGCTCTCCAGCGTCTCCACCGCCGGCGTGCGGTCGGACGTCCATACCGCCTCGGTCACCTCGACCTTCTGCGCTGGCAACGGCTTGCCGTCGTACTGCACGACGAACTCGAAGTCCTCGCCCGCGTACAGGTCGCTCGGGTGGGTGACCGGCACGAATTCCAGCCCCTTGCCGCGCGCCGCCAAGGCGGCGCGGTCGGGCGCGCCGACGCTGACGTAGGTCTCGGCCAGGGTCAGCGACTGGAAATCGGAAACGACCGTGGCGCCGCTCGGGATCTTCACCGCCGGGTCGCGCGTGCTTTCGCGCTTGCCGCCCAGCTCCCAGGTGCGGAACAACGCGCCGAGCCGCGGCCCGGTGCTGAAGCGATAGGTGCCCTTGCCCGCATCCAGCGTGTGCTCGACCACCGTCCGTGTGCGCAGGCGCTGCACCGTCTCCGCCGCGCGGGTCCTGCCGGACGGGTCGGTTACCACGAATTCGCTGTTGTCGAACGCCACTTCCGGCACGAAGAAGGCCTCGGCGAACGCGGCATCCAGGCTGACCGTGCCGCCTTCGCGGACGTCGAAGCTGGTGGGCGCGAGGAAGGGCGTATGCGCCGCCGCCGGCAGGGCGACGGCCGCCAGCAGCAGGGCGATGGAATGGATTCTCATGAACAGGTTCCGATGAACGGGGCGAATTCACCCCGGCTTCACCATTCTATTTTATTGAGAATCATTTTCAAATAGGAATTTGTATCAAGCAACGCGGGCGTGGCGCGATCGATGCAACCACGCGCCCCACCGCAAGGAGCTCCGGCGTCACGGATGCCTGGCCGACGATGGCAAAAGATCGCGGCCACGCGGGCATCCCTGCCCACGCAGCCACGACCGGAGAGATCGACGCCGCGGCCATCGACCGGAGCGGCCAGGGCCGCGATGGCATCCCGGACCGCGGATGCCATCGCGCCCGTCGCCGTCCCGCCCTGCGGGCGCGCGGCTTCCTGCCATCAGAACCGGTACGTCGCCCCCAGGCTGACGAAGCGGCCGCGCAGGTTGTACTGGGTGATGTCGAAGCCGTTGGCGCCGCCAGCCGGATCGAACGGCGGGTCGCGGTCGGCCAGGTTCTGCACCGACAGCGACAGCGTGGTGTCGGCGATGCCCTTGTAGGCCACGTAAAGATCCAGCTGCTGGTACGGCTTGACGCTGCCGCGCAGTCCCGGGTTGCTGGTCTGCGTGGCCACGCGCTGCGCGTAGCCGGCCACGTACTGCACGCTCAGGGCGCTGTCCCAGTCGCCGGCCGACCAGTTCAACGAGGTGGTGCCGCGCGTGCGCGGCAGCGCGCCGAGGCGATTGTTGCCGGCACCGTCGTAGGGCGCCTGCCCGGCCACCAGCGGCTGCTTGAATTCGAGCAGGTGGCTCCAGCTGCCGGCGACGGTGAAGCTGCCGATGGCGGCGGTGCGCAGGGTGCGGCTGAACTCCAGGTCGAGGCCGGAAGTGGTCAGTTCGCCCTGGTTGGCGTACTGGTTGGTGATGATCTGGATGCGCCCCTGCGCGTCGCGCTGCACGCGGCCGGGGAACAGCTGCGGGTTGTCGACGATGAACTGCGCGCTGTCGGGCTGGACCAGGTTGCTCTGCGCGATGCGGTAGTAGTCCAGGCCGATGCTGGTGTCGCGGTCCGGCGACCAGATCACGCCGAAGTTGAGGTTCTTCGAGCGCTCCGGGTCCAGGTCCGGGTTGCCGGTGCGCAGGTTGGTGATGCCGCGGCTGCCGCCCGGGGCGATGGGATCGTAGGGATCGACCACGCTGCCGTAGCTGATGGTCTGGCCCGGCGCGATCTCCGGCAGCGACGGCGCGCGGAAGCCGCGCGAGAACGAGCCGCGCACCAGCAGCGAGGCCAGCGGCTGCCAGCGCAGCGCGGCCTTGGGCGAGAACGCGCTGCCAAAGTCGTCGTAGTGGTCGCCGCGGCCGGCCAGCTGCAGTTCCAGCGTGCGGTGCAGCGGCACGCTCAGCTCGGCGTAGGCGGCGCCGACCTTGCGCTCGCCATCGACCACGTTGATCGCCGGGCGCAGTTCGGTGCCGGACAGCACCTGCGCGCTGGTGCGCGCATCGAGCTTCTCCTTGCGGAACTCCACGCCCCAGGCGAAGCCCACCGGACCGGCCGGCAGGTTGCCGAGACTGGTCGTGGCCTTGAAGCTGGCGCTGTCCAGCCGCGACCAGCCCGGACGCTTGGTCTGCAGGCGGAGTTCCTGCAATGCCTGCGGCGTGCTGACCGGGTCGAGGAAGTCGTAGCTGCCGTCGGCGAGGATGCGCTCGAACGCGTAGCGGTTGACGAAGTTGTCCACGTATTCGCGCTGCAGACTCTGCGAGGTGGCCAGTGCCGCCTCCCAGTCCCAGCGCTCGCCCTGCCCGCGCACGCCGGCCAGCGCGCGGTAGAACACCTGGGTGTTTTCCTTCAGGCGCGGGCCGAGGTCGGAGAAGCTGTATTCGAACGGCAGCGGCACGTCGTACGGGTTGTCCGGGTGGCCGACCGGCAGCGCCACCGGGATGGTGACCAGGGTGCCGGTGGCCGGGTCGTAGGCGCGCAGGCCCGGGCCCACCACCAGCGGCGCGCTGAAGATCTGGTCGGCCTGGTTATGGCTGTACAGCAGGTCGCCGAACAGTTCGCTGCGCTCGCCCAGGCGCAGGGTCGCGCCCAGCGAGGCCTGGTAGCGCTCGGCGCCCGGCTGCAGGGTCTTGTAGGGCTGGGCGTTGAAGGCGCAGGCCTCCCCCGGCAGGCTGCTGCCGAAGTCGCTGTACGGGCGCAGCACGCTGCCCTGCGGGCACGGCGCGAACGGCTGCGGGTTCTTCGGGTCCAGCAGCCAGTTGCCGCCGGCGGTGTTCCAGCCGGCCAGGCGACCGCCGGCCCTGTCGCGGAAATCGCCGCTGCGGGTGAAATCGCGCTCGTCGGCATCCAGCCGGCCGCGGCGCAGCACGTCCAGGCCGAACAGCACGTTCCAGCCCTGGCTGTCGAGGTCGCCGAAGCCGACCAGCAGGTGCGCCTTCTTCTCGTCGTAGCCGCCCTGGGTCGGAGCGCCGTAGCCGCCGCCGACCTCCACGCCCTGGAAATCGCGGCGCAGGATGATGTTGATCACGCCGGCGATGGCGTCGGAACCGTAGACGGCCGACGCGCCGTCCTTGAGGACCTCGATGCGTTCGACCGCGCTGATCGGCAGGGCGTTGAGATCGACGAAGGTGTCCTGGGTATTGAGCGCGAAGCCGAAGTTGGCCACGCGGTAGCCGTTGACCAGCACCAGCGTGTTCTTGGGGCTCAGCCCGCGCAGGCCGATCGACGCCGAACCGGCGGCGAAGCTGCCGGTGTACTGCTCGTCGAAGCTGTTGCCGGCGTTGGCCGACAGCGTGCGCAGCACGTCGGTGAGGGTGGACTTGCCGGTCTGCTCGATCTGTTCGCGGCTGACCACCTGCACCGGATTGGGCCCGGCGGTGTCGCTGCGCTTGATGTTGGAGCCGGTGACCTGCACGGCGGAGAGAGTGGTGCCGACGGGTGCGTCGGCGGATTCGGCGGCGGCGGACAAAGGCGCGGCCAGTGCGGCGGCAACGGCCACCACGAGCGGGGAGAGATTGGACATCGGGGATACGAAAACGAAGGGGGAGGAAACAACCCGCATTCAGCCAGTTCGGCCCGGAACCGGCCAATTACATCTCTTCATGCGGATATAACGAAAAGAAAATATAACATCCCTTCATACGGATGGAAGGATGAATTTATTCGCAAGGAGGATTTCCCGCCCTGGCCGTTACAATCGCGGCATGGACATCTTCAAAGACTTCACCCTCGAGGCCGCCCACCGGCTGCCCAACGTCCCCGCCGGCCACAAGTGCGCGCGCCTGCACGGCCACTCGTTCCGGGTGCGTCTGGAAGTGAGCGGCGAACCGGGCGCCGAATCCGGCTGGGTGATGGACTTCGGCGACATCAAGGCGGCCTTCCAGCCGCTCTACGAGCAGCTCGATCATCACTACCTCAACGACATCCCGGGGCTGGAAAACCCGACCAGCGAGCGCCTGGCGACATGGATCTGGGACCGGCTCAAGCCGGCGCTGCCGCTGCTGAGCGCGGTGACCGTGCACGAGACCTGCACCTCGGGTTGCCGCTATCGCGGCGACTGAGCGCCCCACCCATCCCCGTGGGCTTCCCCAGGCCGCCACTCCGCGCTATGCTGCATCGCAACAAACGACGAGGCATGGCGATGGCGGCCCGGTTCGACAACGGTTTCAGCGACTACACGCGACAGTTCACGGCACTGGCGAACCGCGCCAACCGCCTGGCGCTGGAAAACGCCGAAAGCGCCTTCGGCGTGCAGCTGCGGACCTTCGAGCGCAATGCCACCGCCACCGCCGGTTTCCTCGGCGAACTGGCGCAGCCCGGCCCGCAGGATGACCTGCAGTCGCTGCTGCCCAAGGGGCTGCAGGTGGCGCAGGAAAACCTGCAGCGGCTGGCCTCGGCCGGGCAGGAGATCGTCGGCCTCGGCCTGAAGACCGGCCAGGCGCTGGGCGAGCTGGCACGGCAGCCGTTCGACGGCGCCGGCAAGCGGGCCCGCGCCAAGACCAGCTGACCACCGCTTTCAAGCAGGGCGCGGATCCCTCCCCGCGCCCTGTCCGGACCCGGCAACATCCCCTCCCGTTGCCGGGTCCTTTTCTTTTGGTAATTCCTAATCTTTTCGGACCAGAATGGGCCGTAGTTCCTGGATAGAAGTTGTGCGTAGAAGCTTCAAAAGCAGGGGTTTGAGATCCTGCTCGCGGTGGTTGAAGCGGTAGCAAACTTCGGCCAGGTACAGATGGAAGTATCGGGAGGGCACGCCCCGATAGGGATACAGCCAGTTCGTGGCATAACTCCAGAAGCCTTCAATGCCGTTGATGTGGTCGCGCCCGACCGGCCTTCCCTTCTCCTTGCGGATCATCACATGCTCGCCGCGCAACCGTAAGGTGGCGTAGGCCTGCCTTTGGTCGGTGTAGTACAGCGAGCCTTCGCGGCTGTGCGCATCGATCCGCTGCATGACCGAGGCTCGGTCATGCGCCGCGATCGGCATGGCCTTGACCCGGCCGTTGCGTTTGATCAATCCAAAGACGATCACCTTGCCGGCAGCCCCCCAACCGCGTTTGCCCTTCCTGGCGCCCCCAAACGTGGTTTCGTCCAGTTCCAGCGCGCCCTCCAACGGCTCCCGAAGCTGCTCCGCCATCGCGCAGCACGCGCGCACGAGCCGGTAGAACCGCTCACGCGTAGCAGCCGTCGTGTCGCTGCGGAAGCGCTGTCGGTAGGACGGCACACCCAGTACGAACAGTTCCAGCAGACGCTGCTTGCTGGCGCCCGACAGGCGCACTGAATCCCACACCGATGTCCACGTGAACCGTTTGCCACATGCCCGGCACTTCAGCCGTCCATCCGCCAGTCCGTAGTGCCTGCAACCGTCACAGTCAGGGCAACGTCTCATGGCCAAATCCTCTCGGATTTGGTCCGGTTTGCTTAGGAATTACCTTTCTTTTCCGATCCCGCACGCCCGCGTGTTGCCCGCCATCCGGGCAGGGATCAACCCGTTTCGACGGCCCGCTCCCATCCGCCCGCGGACAGCCGGACAGCCATCGCAGGCGGGCAGCGGTTAGACTCTGGGGATGTTCAGTTCCACCACGCTCACCGGCAGCAAGCCGGAACAGTACGCCCAGCTGCTGGCCCAGGCCCGCGCCCTGGTCCACGGCGAAACCGACCGCATCGCCAATGCCGCCAACCTGTCGGCGCTGGTGTACCACGCGTTGCCGCAGCTCAACTGGGTAGGTTTCTATTTCTTCGACGGCACCGAGCTGGTGGTCGGCCCGTTCCAGGGCCTGCCCGCCTGCGTGCGCATCCCCCTGCACAAGGGCGTGTGCGGTGCGGCGGCCAGCACCCGCCAGACCCAGCGCGTGGACGACGTGGACGCCTTCCCCGGCCACATCGCCTGCGATTCGGCTTCGCGCTCGGAACTGGTGGTGCCGCTGGTCCACGACGGCGCCCTGGTCGGCGTGTTCGACCTGGACAGCCCGGTCGCCTCGCGCTTCGACGCCGACGACCAGTTGGGCCTGGAAGCCATCGCCCAGGCGTTCGTCGAGGCGCTGGCGTGAGCGCATTGAAGCTGCGCAACATCGGCCCCAAGAGCGCGGCGTGGCTGCGCCAGGTCGGGCTGCGCAGCGCCGAGGACCTGGCCGCGGTCGGTGCGGTCGGCGCCTTCGTCAAGGTGCGCCGCGCCGGCTTCAAGCCCAGCCTCAACCTGCTCTATTCGCTGGAAGGCGCGCTGGTCGGCTGCCACTGGCAGGAAGTGCCCGAGGCGCGCCGCCAGCAACTGGTCGCCGAATACGAAGCCGCGGCCGGTGCGCTGCCGGGCGCACGCGCCGGGCAGCTGGCCGGGCCGGTCCTGGAAACCCGGATGCAGCCTGATACCGGCGACGACAATGACTTCGACGAAGTCCGCGAGATCCGCTTCGGGAAAGAGTGAAGCGCTCTGCCTGATCTGCTGTAGGAGCGACGTAACTAGCGGCCCGGGTACCGGAGTGAAGCCCCGTCGCGACGGA
>JAEWOJ010000157.1 GCA_023399815.1 Pseudomonadota bacterium
GCACTATCCGTGAGTCGGGTGGGTGCCGACCGTTGGTCGGCACTATCGACCAGTTCGCGAAAGCCTGCCGCCCGACCAACGGTCGGGCGCTACCGTCCTTTCCTTTACGGCACCGGTCTCTTACGGCATCGCCGCGGTGATCACGATCTCGACCTTCCACTCCGGGTTGGCCAGCTTGGCCTGCACCGTGGCGCGCGCCGGGGTGGCGCCCTGCGGCACCCACTTGTCCCAGGCCTGGTTCATGCCGGCGAAATCGGCCATGTCGGCCAGGAAGATCTCCGCGCGCAGGATGTGGCTCTTGTCGGTCGGCGCCAGCCGCAGCAGGTCGTCGATGGCCTGCAGCACCTGCTCGGTCTGGCCGACGATGTCGGCGCTGGTGTCTTCCGGCACCTGTCCGGCCAGGTAGGCCACGCCGTGGTGGATGGTCATTTCCGACATGCGCGGACCGGTATCGAAACGCTCGATCATGGGTGCTTCCCGTGGATGGACATGGCGTGCATTGTGCCCCGAACCGGCGGTTGCAGAATGTATTGCGCTCCGTCGCAGGCGGAGTCCCACGGCCCATGGCGGAGCGCAGCGCATGGGGATGCGTGAACATTCCGAACACCGCACGCGGGCAGCACGGCCAGCGCAACAGGAGCGCAATCCGCCATCAGCTACGGCCCCGTGGCTGCCGCCACAGGCGCAGGGCGACCAGCGCCAGCCACGCGACCACCAGCGCGATCACCAGCTTCTGCCCCAGGCCGCGCGGCGTGTCGCGCCAGAGCACGTGCAGCCACAACCCGGCGAACGCCAGCCACGCCCACCACCAGGCGAACCGATGGAAACCGCGCCATCGCGGATCGCGCCCGAAGCACCAGGACTGCAGCAGCATCGCCGTGGCGACACAGAGGAAGGCGGCCTGCGCGGCCACGGCATGCACCAGCGGCGCGAGCAATGGCGCCCGTTCCGGCAACCAGCTGTCGCCCACCGTCACCGTGGCCAGCGCCAGGCCGGCGTTGCAGAACAGGGCCAGCGGCAAGCCGCGTCGTGCCGGTCCACTCAGTTGCGCATGCAACGCCACGGCGAGCACGGCGATCGCCACCGCCAGCACGCAGTAGGCGGTCCGCAGCCACAGTCCGTGCGGTCCCTGCAGGTACAGGCTGAGTGTGGCGCGCACCCAGTCCAGGTCGGTGCGCGCGAACTGCAGCCATGTCGCCGTTGCGGCGAACAGCAGCAATGCGGCCAGCGCTGCCGAAGCGGCCAACCGCACGGCGTTCCATGATTGCGTGTGGTCGGCGATGGGCAGGGTGGACTCCGGAATGGATGGGCGACGACGCCAGCTTATCCGTTCCCCTTGCCCATCCGCCGGCTGAAGGGCGCGCGACCGCTTGCCAGCATCGTCACGCCGTGCCGATAGTCTTTGCATCCCCGCGCCACCGATGGCGCATCGCCACCCGCCCCGCATGGCCGACCGCAGCACCCTCACCGCTCCCGGAACCACTGGCTGGCGCCGCTTCGCCGCGGTACTCGTCACCCTGGCGATCATGGGCATGGCCCTGCACGCGCTGGCCGGCGAGTTCAGCGAGCACGGCTACCGCCAGATCCGCAACACCCTGCACGCGCTGTCATGGTCGCAGCTGGGGCTGGCCCTGCTGCTGGGCGTGGCCAGCTACGGCTGCCTGATCGGTTTCGATGCGATCGGGCTGCGCCGCGCCAACCGGCGCCTGCCGGCCAGCCGCGTGGCCCTCACCGCCTTCCTCGCCCATGCGGCCGGGCAGACGCTGGGCTTCGCCGCGCTCACCGGCGGCGCGATCCGCGTGCGCAGCTACGGCAGCGCCGGGCTCGGACTGGCCGAGATCGGCCAGGTCGTGCTGATGAGCACGCTGGGCTTCGTGTTCGGCGCCTGGGTGCTGCTCGGCCTGGCGCTGTGGCTGGAACCTGGCGCGGCGGCGCTGGCCCTGCCGCTGGCGGCGCCGCAGGTACGCCTGCTTGGCATCGCCCTGCTGCTGGGCTTCGGCCTGATGTGGCTGTCGGTGGGCCGCGAGGGCCGCAGCATCGGCTGGCGCGACCACCGCGTCTGGCTGCCGGACCGGCGCACGGTGCTGGAAGTCACCGCGCTGAGCGTCGTGGAACTGGGGCTGGCGTCGGCCGCGTTCTACGTGTTGCTGCCGGCGCAGGACGGCGTCGGCTACATCGGCTTCGTCGGGCTGTACCTGGTGGCGGTGGTGGCCGGCCTGGTCTCCACCGTGCCGGCCGGGCTGGGCGTGTTCGAATGGAGCCTGCTCAAGCTGCTGCCGCAGCTCGCGCCGGCCGCCATCCTCGCCGCGGCGGTGGCCTACCGCGTCACCTATTACCTGGTCCCGCTGTTCCTCTCCACGCTGCTGGCGGGGTTGGCCAGCATCCGCCAGCCCCTGCGCAGCGGCGCCAGCACCGCCTGGAACGTGCTGCGCCCGTGGCTGCCGCAGGTCATCGCGCTGGCGGTGTTCGCGGTCGGCGCGCTGCTGGTGATCGACGGCACCCTGCCGGTGCCGCGGCATCGTCCGCTGCACGCGCCGCTGCCGATCGTGGAGACCTCGCACCTGCTGGGCAGCCTGGGCGGCGTGCTGCTGTTGCTGATCGGCCAGGGCCTGCAACGGCGCAGCCATGCGGCATGGCTGATCGCGCTGGCACTGGGCATCGCGCTGCCGATACCGGCGTGGCTGCGCGGCGGCCATGCGCTGGTGGCGCTGACCCTGCCGCTGGTGGCGGCGGCGCTGTGGGCGGCGCGGCGCGAGTTCTACCGGCAGGGCGCGCTGATGGACGAAGCCTGGTCGTGGCCGTGGCTGCGCAACGTGGCGCTGGTGCTGGTGGCCACGGTGTGGCTGCTGTTCTTCGTCTACAGCCACGTCGAGTACCAGAACGAACTGTGGTGGCAGTTCGCCACTTCCGGCAACGCGCCGCGCGCCCTGCGGGCGCTGCTGCTGGTCAGCGTGGTGGTGATAGTGTTCGGGCTGGCGCGGCTGCTGCACAGCACCCGCACGCCGTTGCCGGTCCCCGGGGGCGCGCTGCTCGAACACCTGCGGCCGCTGCTGCTCCAGGCCCACGACACCCAGGCCTGCCTGGCAATGACCGGCGACAAGGCGATCCTGCGCAGCGCGGACGGCGCCGGCTTCGTCATGATGCAGCGCTACGGCGGCTCGCTGGTGTCGATGGGCGACCCGGTCGGTCCGCCGGACACGGCGCGGGCGTTGATCTGGAAATTCCGCGAGGAAGCCGACCGGCTCGGCCTGCGCCCGGTGTTCTACCAGACCGGCGACCGGTACTGGCAGACCTATCTTGACCTGGGCCTGACCCTGGTCAAGCTGGGCGAGGAGGCGATGGTGTCGCTGGCCCGCTTCAGCCTGGAAGGCAGCGCCCGCGCGGACCTGCGCCAAGCCTGGAACAAGGGCAAGCGCGCCGGCCTGGATTTCCGCGTGGTGCCGGCCGAGGCCGTCGCGCCGCTGCTGCCGGAGCTGGCGGCGATCTCCGATGCCTGGCTGGAGGAGAAGGCCGGCGACGAGAAGGGCTTCTCGCTCGGCAGCTTCGATGCGGACTACCTGTGCCGCTTCCCGCTGGCGCTGGTCGAGGCCGGAGGCCGGATCGTGGCCTTCGCCAACCTGTGGCAGGCGCCGGTCGCGCAGGAACTGTCGGTGGACCTGATGCGGCACCGTCCCGACGCGCCCAAGGGCACGATGGACTTCCTGTTCATCGAGCTGTTCCTGTGGGGCGCAGCCAACGGCTATACGCGATTCTCACTGGGCATGGCGCCGCTGACCGGGCTGGCCGAACACCGCCTGGCCGGGCGCTGGAACCGCTTCGCCAACCTCGTCGCGCGCCATGGCGAGCGCTTCTACGGCTTCGGCGGCCTGCGTCGCTTCAAGTCCAAGTTCGCCCCGGAATGGCGCCCGCGCTACCTCGCCGCGCCGGGCGGCGTGCACCTGCCCGCCGCGCTGCTGGACGTGACCCGGCTCATTTCGCTGGATCCGCGCCGGCAGTCGAATTGAGCGCGCGCAGCCGCTGCAGGATCACCTGCGCCAGCCCCGTGTAGTCGCCCTTGAAGTGATGGTCGCCGGGCAGGCGCACGACCTGCGCCGAACCCGCCGGCAGCTGCGGGCACAATGCCTCGTCGTCGTCCTGGCCGTAGACGCAGACGGTCCGCGCCGCCGGCAGCCGGCGCATCTCCGGCGCGATCGGCAACCCACGCTCGCTGCCGCCGCCCAGCCAGTTGCTGACGTGGAATTCGTAGTCGGCATGCGTGCCCACCGACAGCAGCGCGGTCATCGCCAGCATCGCATCGGTATCGGCGGACAGCCGGTTGATCGCCGCCGGCAGCACATCCGCGCCCTGCGAGAAACCGATCAGCACCAGTCTCGGGCGCTGCCATTGCCGCGCGTAATGGCGGGCGATGCGTTCCAGGTCGGCGGCGAAACCGGCTGGCGTGCGTTCGCTCCAGAAGTAGCGCAGCGAATCCACGCCCACCACCGGGATGCCGGCCTGCGCCAGCGCGCCGGCGACCTCCTTGTCCAGCCCCGCCCAGCCGCCGTCGCCGGAGACGAACACCGCGAAGGTGTCGCCACCACCGGCGGCCGGCACTTCCACCAGCGGCAGGCCATCCAGTTCGTGCGGCACCGGCGGCAGGCTCACGCCACGCTGCGCGCCCAGCACGCGCGCCGCCGCGACCTCGCCGGGTAGCGCGCTGCCACCGGCACTGCGCCGGAAACGGCGGGCCAGCGGCACCGCCTGCAGGAAGGCATCGACCGCGCCGGCCGGACAGGCGTCGTTCCTGCCTGGCGCGGCCTGCAGCCACGGGAAAGCGAGCGGCGCCGGGACCGGCTTGCCGTCGCGGACACCATCGCCGCAGACCATGCCGGCGTCCTGCAGGCGCGGGCAGAAGCCTTCGGTCAGCAGGCCGGCGAACACGCCCGGGCCGGCCTGCGCCGACACCGCATAGGCCAGCGCCGCGCCGGCGCCATCGCCGCCCAGGATCGGCAGTCGGTAGGTCGGCACGTGCAGGTAGGCCTGCACGTAGCGCGAGAAGTTCTCCACGTCGCCGGCGGAGAAACCGCAACTGCCGCCCTCCTTCGCCAGCACCCGGGCCAGGTGGCGGGTGTCGATGTCCACCACCATCGCGCCGTCATCGCGCAGCGCCTGCAGACGCGCCAGCCGTTGCGCGGCGTCGCTATCGCCGGCGAACCACAGCACCACGCGCTGCACGGGCCCGTCGGGCAGCAGCACCGGCACCTGCTCGAAGCGGCCATGGCTGACCGGCTCCTTCGCCAGCACCGGTGCGGCCAGCAGGCTCGCCACCATCATCAGCAGGCCCAGCGACGCACGCGCCATGAAGTTTTTCCTTGACCGGAGAGACCGCCAAGCCTACGCCTGCCGATGCGGGAATGGCATCGAAGCCGCGGTATCAGTCCTCGGCTTCCGGATGGCGCAGCTTCCACGCCGCCAGCGCCTGGCGGTAACGCACCAGTTCGTCGGCATACAGGTCCAGCACGCACAGCGGGCAACCGCTGCCGCAGCATTCGTTGGGCCCCGGTTCCTCCGGCGGCATCGGCCGCGGGTCCGGGTCGGGCGTCGAGATCGAAGTCATCGCATCGGCGGGCATGGCCGCCATCAAAACAGGATCGGACAATTCTAGGCCATGGCCCCTGCAAGGCCGCACAGCTGTGGCGGTGGCTGCCGATGTGGCTTCGGCTGTTGCTGTTGCTGTTGCTGTTGCTGTTGCTGTTGCCGGTGATCCTGCTTCGTGCTTTTGACGTCGGGGTCCCCTTCCGCAGCGACGGAGCCGGCGGACAAGACCCCACAGGGGCGACGTGCAGGGATGCACGTCGTTTTTTGACGAGACAGGGATGTCTCGTCAAAAAATCCCGGCGGCGGAGTGGACCCGCGGCACGTAGTGCCGTGGGCGCGGAGGCAGGGGCGTGTTTCTCTTGGTTACTTCTCTTTGCACGAGCAAAGAGAAGTAACTCGCTCCTGCGAAGCAGGAGTGAAAGCTTTGCTTTCAAACTTCTGCTTTCACGATTTGCGCCTTGGCCGTTGGGAGCCCCTGGGACCTCGTCTCAGGTTTCTCCTGCGAACTCCCCGGAAAACAAATGCGAACGCGGAAGCAGAATCAAAGGCTTTCGCTCCCCTTCGGGGAGCGAGCCACCTTTCTTTGCTCGTGCAAAGAAACGTGGCCCAAAGAAAGCACGGGCCGGGCCGCGAGCCGATGCGGCTGCGCCGCATCGGTCCCCTGCGCTCCTCGCGTGCCGAGGGGACGGCGCACAACTCGCTTCGCTCAGACACGTGCGCCTCTTCGCCCCTCGGCCCGCTGCGGTGCTCGGCTCGCTCTACGGCCGGGGGAAGTCAAACGCAAAAGCCAGCAACGGCAGCAGCCAAAGTCAAAGCAAAAGCAGCTTCAACCCGTAACCCGCCGCAGATTCTCCCGCGCCTGCGCGTCATAGCGCGCATGGAAGAAATCGCTGAAGAAGATGCGCGGCTGCACCAGCACCCCCTTCAGGAAACGCCGGCGATTGAGGCGGAAAAGAAAGCCCGGCACCTTGCCGCGGTACTCCTCGGCGATGCCCCGGTCATAGGCATCGAACACCGCCGGCGGCGCGCCGAGGATGGCCATGTCGGCATCCAGGAACAGCGCCGCATCCGCGTCCAGCTCTTCGCCGCGCAAACTGCCATGGCGCGCGGTCAACTCGATCAGCGACGCCACCCGCTCCGCATCCACGCCGACGTCGGGCAGCCAACGCGCGATCGCCTCGCGCGCCATCTGCGCCGAACGCAACTCGTTGTCGCTGCGTCCGGCTTCATAGATCGCATCGTGGTACAGCATCGCCAGCGCCACCTCGCGCGGCTGCCGCCAGCCGGGGCCGTTGGCGACATCGCGATGATGGCGCAGCAAGGCCTGCACATGGCCGAAGTCGTGGTACGCCCGCAGCGGCTGCGCATGCGCGGCCTCGATCTCCGCCAGCTGGCCGGGAGGCAGGGGAAACGGGATCAGGTCATCCATGCGGGCATTCCGGGAATGTAGGAGCGACGGGGGGGGGGCGCCCCGGGGGGGGG
>JAEWOJ010000003.1 GCA_023399815.1 Pseudomonadota bacterium
CCAGCGACACCTGCTGCGGCTGCATCTGCCCGGCGTCCTTCAGGCGGCCCAGCTGCAGCACCAGCAGCTGGCCGGCGGTGATGCGGCGGGCCATGTCGGCCATCTTGATCTGCGCGCTCTGCGTGGCGGCGACCGGGCGGCCGAACAGGATGCGCTCCTTGGTGTAGGCCAGCACTTCGTCCAGGCAGGCAATGGCCGCGCCGATCGGCCCCCAGGTGATGCCGTAGCGGGCCTGGGTCAGGCAGCCCAGCGGGCCCTTGAGCCCCTTCACGTTGGGCAGGCGGTTGGCGTCGGGCACGCGCACGTTGTCGAAGAACAGCGCGCCGGTGACCGAGGCGCGCAGGCTCATCTTGTGCTTGATCTCCTGGGCGGTGAAGCCGAGGGTGCCCTTCTCGACCACGAAGCCCTGCACGCCCTCGTCGGTGTTGGCCCAGACGATGGCGATGTCGGCCACCGAGCCGTTGGTGATCCACATCTTGGAGCCGTTGATGACCCAGTCGCCGCCGTCCTTCACCGCGCGGGTCTTCATGCTCGCCGGGTCCGAGCCGCCGTGCGCCTCGGTCAGGCCGAAGCAGCCGATGACCTTGCCGCGCGCCATGTCCGGCAGCCAGCGCAGGCGCTGCTCTTCCGAGCCGTAGGCATGGATCGGGTACATGCACAGCGAGCTCTGCACCGAGACGAAGCTGCGCAGGCCCGAGTCGCCGCGCTCCAGTTCCTGGCAGATCAGGCCGTAGCTGACGCTGTTGAGGCCGGCGCCGCCGTACTGCTCCGGCAGCGAGGAGCCGAGCAGGCCCATGTCGGCGATCTCCGGGATCAGCTCGGTGGGGAAGCGGCCCTGGTCGAAGCAGTCGCCGATGATCGGCAGCACGCGCTCGTCGGTGAAGCGGGCAACGGAATCCTGCACGGCGCGCTCTTCCTCGCTCAGCAGCGAACGCACGTCGAACAGATCGAAGGGATTCAGGGTTTTCAGGCTCATTACCGTCTCGTGCAAGGCCATCGTGGCGGGGGAAAGGCTGCATCAGAGCCCCTCTCCCACCGGGAGAGGGGTTGGGGAGAGGGCCGAACGGAGTCCAGATGGTTAGCCATCACGGACTCCGTTCGCCCCTCATCCGCCCCTTCGGGGCACCTTCTCCCGAAGGGAGAAGGGAAACTCAGCCACCCGCAAGGATAAAGCGATCCCCCCACAAAGGATTGCTGCAAGCGCACGCAACACCCAACCATCGGAACGGTCACGCACGGCGGCCAACGCGGTATGGTGTCGCCCTTTCCGCCTGCCGAAGCCTGCCGATGTCCGAGCCTCTTTCCGTCGCCCCCCCGGCCTCCTCGCAGAAACTGGAACGCGCGCTCAAGCCGCGCCAGCTGATCATGATGGGCCTGGGCAGCGCGATCGGCGCCGGCCTGTTCCTCGGCTCGGGCGTGGGCATCCACGCCGCCGGCCCGGCGGTGCTGCTGTCCTACCTGGTCGCCGGCACGCTGGTGATCATCATGATGCACGCGATGGGCGAGATGGCCGCGGCGCGGCCGGCCAGCGGCGCGTTCTCGGTGTACGCCGCCGATGCGCTGGGCGCCACCGCCGGCGCCACCATCGGCTGGCTGTGGTGGGTGCAGCTGGTGATCGTGATCGCTGCCGAGTCGGTGGGCGCGGCCGGGCTGCTGGCGACGCTGCTGCCGCAGCTGTCGGTGCCGCTGACCTCGCTGGCGTTCATGGTGGCGTTCACCGTCATCAACCTGATGGGCGTGCGCAACTACGGCGAGTTCGAGTTCTGGTTCGCCATCCTCAAGGTCGCCGCCATCGTCGCCTTCATCCTGGTCGGCATCGCCCTGCTGTGCGGGCTGCTGCCGGGCGTGGCCTCGCCGGGCCTGTCCAACGTGTTCGACCATGGCGGCTTCGCGCCCAATGGCCTGGCCGGCGTCGGCGCGGCGCTGCTGGTGGTGGTGTTCGCCTTCGGCGGCACCGAGATCGTGGCGGTGGCCGCAGCCGAGACCCAGGACCCCGAGCGCAGCCTGGCGCGCGCGATCCGCACCGTGGCCTGGCGCATCCTCGTGTTCTACATCGGCTCGATCGGCGTGATCATCGCGGTGGTGCCGTGGACCAGCGAATCGCTGAAATCGCCGTTCGCGGCGGTGCTGCAGGTCGCCAACATCCCCGGCGCGGCCACGGCGATCACCGTGATCGCGGTGATCGCGCTGCTGTCGGCGCTCAACGCCAACCTCTACGGCGCCTCGCGCATGATCCACTCGCTGGCCGCGCGCGGCGAGGCGCCGCGTTGGCTGGCGCGCGTCAGCGGCAGCCAGGTGCCGATGCTGGCGGTGCTGGCCAGCGTGTTGTTCGGCTTCGCCGCCACCGTGCTGGAGCTGCTGTACCCGGACCGCGTGCTGCCGGTGCTGCTGAACGTGGTCGGCTCGACCTGCCTGCTGGTGTGGACCCTCACCCTGGTCTCGCAGCTGATCCTGCGCCGCCGCGCCGAGCGCCTGGGCACGCCGCTGCCGTTCCGCATGGCCGGCTTCCCGTACCTGACGGTGCTGGCGCTGGCGATCCTAGGGCTGATCTTCGCGTTGCTGCTGTCCGCGCCGGAAACCCGCCTGCAGTTCCTGTCGATGGCCGCACTGACCGCCGCCATCGCCGTCGTGAGTGGATTGGCGCGGCGCTTCCGCGGCGCCTGAGCGCCCCGCCATCATCGGGGAAATGCGTGCCCGCCGCACGGCGGGCTTGTATTGGCGCGCGACTGACGGCAGGCTCCGCCCATCCGAGGCCCCGCCATGCCCGCTCCCGATCCCCGCGTCGACGCCTACATCGCCAACGCCGCCGCCTTCGCGCAGCCGATCCTGCGCGAGATCCGCCAGCGCGTGCACGCGGCCTGCCCCGAGGCCGAGGAGGCGATCAAATGGGGCATGCCGGCCTTCCTGCATCGCGGCAGGCTGCTGTGCGGCATGGCCGCGTTCAAGGCCCACGCCGCGTTGAACCTGTGGTCGCGCGATGGCGCGGAAGCTGGCAACGGCGCGGCCATGGGCCAGTACGGCCGGCTGCTGACGGTCGCCGACCTGCCCGGCAGGCGCGAATTCGCCAGCCAGCTGCGCCAGGCCATGCAGCGCATCGACAGCGGCGCACCCGCCCTCAAGCGCGCGCCGCGACCGCCGCTACCGATGGTGCCGGCGTTCGCGCAGGCGCTGGCCGCCGCTCCGCGGGCCCAGGCCGCGTTCGACGGTTTCGCGCCCAGTTGCCGGCGCGACTACCTGGAATGGATCGGCGAGGCCAAACGCGAGACCACCCGCCAGAAGCGCATCGCCCAGGCGATCGAATGGCTGGAGCAGGGCAAGCGCCGCCACTGGAAGCACGAAAGGCATTGACGCCGGCACCGCCAACGATTCCACTTGCCCCCGAAAACACGCTACCGACGTCCCACCGCAACGCCATGACCGACCTAGAAGACCTCATCCAGCGCGCCATCGACCCTTCGTCAGTGAAGCTGGAAGGCACCCTTACCAGTCCTCCATCCTTCGGTGTCTATCTCATCGAGGACACCGACACCGGCAGCCAGCACTACCGTTTCGGCAGCCATCCGGTGCGCATGCAGGAGCTGGAAGACAAGTTCGGCGGCTGCGAGCTGGAATACCTGTTCCTGTCGCGCGAGGACGCCGCCGCGTTGACCTCGGCACTGAACAAGCGCGAAGAGTAGTGCCGGCCGCTGGCCGGCAACCTCGTATTTCCCGACATCCATGCAGTTGCCGGCC
>JAEWOJ010000188.1 GCA_023399815.1 Pseudomonadota bacterium
CGGCAACCTCGCATCAACTGGGCTTCATGCAGATGCCGGCCAGCGGCCGGCACTACCCGATGCCCCCACCGCTGAAACGGACGCGTCGGTTACAGTGCCGGCCATGCTCGTATTCACCCACCCGGCCTGCCTCGGCCACGATCCCGGCCCCGACCATCCCGAATCACCCGAACGGTTGCAGGTGGTGCTGGATGCGCTGCACGCGGCCTTCCCGGCGCAGCTGGACTGGCGCCAGGCGCCGCCCGCCAAGCTCGGCGAGCTGGCACGGGTGCACGAGCGCGAACTGATCGACAGCCTGCTGCAGCCGCAGACCGCGCCGCTGCGGCGGATCGACCTGGACACCTTCGCCTCGCCCGGCTCGGCCAGCGCCGCGCTGCATGCCGCCGGCGCCGGCGTGGCCGCGGTCGATGCGGTGATGCGCGGCCCCGACCGGCGCGCGTTCTGCGCGGTGCGCCCGCCCGGCCACCACGCCACCGCCGACACCGCGATGGGCTTCTGCCTGTTCAACAACATCGCCGTGGCCGCCGCCTACGCGCGCGACGTCCATGGGCTGGAGCGGATCGCCATCGTCGATTTCGACGTCCACCACGGCAACGGCACCCAGGCGATCTTCGAGACCGACCCCCGCGTGGCTTACTACAGCAGCCACGAGTCCGGCCTGTTCCCCTATTCGGGCAGCATGCGCGAGCGGGGCGTGGGCAACGTCTGCAACATCCTGCTGCCGCCCGGCAGCGGCGGCTTCCGCTTCCGCAACACCTGGGCCGACGAGCTGCTGCCGCAGGTCGATGCCTTCCGCCCGCAGCTGCTGTTCGTCTCGGCCGGCTTCGACGCGCACATGCGCGACCCGCAGGCCGACCTGATGGTCGAGACCGAGGATTTCGGCTGGCTGAGCGCCGAACTGGCCGCCCTGGCCGACCGCCACGCCGGCGGCCGGCTGGTGTCCATGCTCGAGGGCGGCTATGACCTCCAGGCCCTGGCCGAATGCAGCGTGGCCCACGTGCAGGCCCTGCTGGCGCCATGACGGGCGCATGAACCCCGGCACCTCCCCGGAGAGTCCCTTCATTGCCCCCATGCAGTCGATGCGGCAAGCTAGCGGCCGTTTTCCCTGAATCCGATCCGCGTGCGCCGATCCCTCCGCCTGCTTCCTCTGCCCCTGAGCGTCGCCTTCTGCCTGTCGGCGATGGCCAGCGAGAAGCCGGTGAACTGGAACCTGTGCCCCGCCACGGACACCCTGCCTGCCTTCGACGACGCGCCCAAGGCCGATCCGGCCGCCGCGGCCAACCGCGACCAGCTGCCGACCGACATCGAGGGCGACCAGCTCACCGGCACCAGCACGATCCCGCAGTACGAGGGCAACGTGGCGCTCAAGCGCGGCGACCAGTTCATGGGCACCGACAACCTGCGCTTCGACACCGAGAGCGGCAACTACATCGCCGACGGCAACGTGCGCTACTCCGACTCGTCGATCCGCCTGACCGCCAAGCGCGCCGAGGGCAACCAGGAAACCGACAGCCACAAGATCAGCGACATCCGCTACCAGCTGGTCTCGCGCCGCGGCAACGGCAGCGCCGACTCCATCGACCTGCAGGGCTCGGTCGGGCAGATGCACCGCTCCACCTACACCACCTGCGACCCGTCGCAGCCGGTGTGGCAGCTGGCCGCGCCGCAGATCGAGGTGGACAACGACGAGGGCTTCGGCACTGCCCGCAACGCGGTGCTGCGCGTCGGCAAGCTGCCGGTGATGTACATGCCCTGGTTCAAGTTCCCGATCGACGACCGGCGCATGACCGGCCTGCTCTATCCCAGGCTGAGCATGTCCGGGCGCAACGGCTTCGACTACGGCCAGCCGATCTACTTCAACCTGGCGCCGAACTACGACGACACCCTGACCCCGCGCTGGATGAGCCGGCGCGGGCTGATGCTGGACAACGAGTTCCGCTACCTCTACGGCGGCGGCCGCGGCCAGCTGGACACCGAGTGGATGCCGCACGATTCGCTGCGCGACAAGGAGCGCGGCAAGGTCGCCTACCGCGGCTACCACAACGTCGACAGCCACTGGCAGGCGCGCGCGAGCCTGGCCTGGGTCAGCGACGAGCGCTACATGGAGGACTTCGCCAACCGCCTGCTCGGGGTGACCGCCTCCAACCTGCAGAGCACCGCCGGCCTGTACGGCACCGGCCGGACCTGGACTGCCGGCCTGATGGCCGACCACTGGCAGCTCACCGACTACACCCTGACCGAGGCCGCCCTGCCCTACAGCCGCCAACCGCGCCTGTTCGGCACCTGGGACGACAGTTTCGGCCGCTGGTTCGAGACCGGCGTCTACGCCGAGGCGGTGCGCTTCACCCACGACGACATCCACGGCAAGTCCATCGTCGACGGCGACTACGTGCGCAACGGCCGCGTCACCCGGATGGACGGCGGCTCGCGCCTGGACATCAAGCCCTACGTGTCGATGCCGCTGGCCGGCGCCGCCTGGTACATCACCCCGACCCTGGCCTGGCGCTATACCGCCTACGAACTGGAGCGCGGCCTGGCCGACAGCATCCGCCGCAACCAGCTGGTCGCGGCCGGCATCGACCCGGCCACGGCCACGCCGGAACAGCTGCACGGCAACACCTCGCCCAGCCGCAGCCTGCCCATCGCCAGCCTGGACATGGGCCTGTTCTTCGACCGCGAGACCAGCATCGGGGGCAAGTCCTACCTGCATACCCTCGAACCGCGCCTGTTCTACCTGAACACGCCCTACCGCGACCAGAGCGACCTGCCGCTGTTCGACACCCGCGCCTTCACCTTCAGCTGGGGCCAGCTGTTCCGCGATTCGCGCTTCACCGGCGCCGACCGCCAGAACGACGCCAACCAGCTGACCACGGCGCTGACCACGCGCCTGATCCGCGAGGCCGACGGCCGCGAGAAGCTGTCGGCCAGCATCGGCCAGATCACCTACTTCGAGGATTCGCGGACCCGGCTCAATTACGCCAACCTCAACGAGCCGATCGTCCAGCAGGGCAAGTCGGCGTGGGTGGCGGACGTGAACTGGGCGCTCAACGACCGTTGGACCCTGGGCAGCACCTACCAGTGGAATCCCAAGTACCGCAAGGAAGACCTGGCCAGCGTCCGCGCCCGCTACCTGCTGCCGGAGGACGGCGTGGTCAACCTGACCTACCGCTACCGGCGCAACCCCAGCACCAACGTCGACCAGCTCAAGCAGGCCGACCTGTCCTTCCTGTACCCGATCAACCCGCGCTGGAGCATCGTCGGCCGCTATTACTATTCGATGCTCGACCACAAGCCGCTGGAGATCATCGGCGGCGTGCAGTGGGACAGCTGCTGCCTGGCGGTGCGCGCCCTGGCCCGCCGCTACGTGCGCAACCGCGAGGGCGAGATGAACAATTCCTTCCAGATCGAGTTCGTGCTCAAGGGCCTGAGCTCGGTCGGGCAGGACACGGACCGCACCTTGCGCCGTGCTATTCTCGGCTACAACCGAGACGACCTGTACCTCGTTCCGCCCAGCAACATCGAGGCGAACGACGACGACTACGATCCGAACCTGATTCCATGACCAAGACCCTACCTGCAGTCCTCGCCACCCTGCTGGCGTTCGCCGGCGTGTCCGCGCCGGTCGCCGCGCAGCAGATGCAGCCGCTGGACCGCATCGCCGCCGTCGTCGACGAAGACGTGATCCTGCAGAGCGAACTGCAGCGCGCGGTCAACAACATCAAGTCGCAGTACGCCGGCCGCGAGCACCAGCTGCCGCCGCAAGCCGTGCTCGAACGCCAGGTGCTCGAGCGCCTGGTGCTGGTCAAGCTGCAGGTGGCCCGCGCCGAGAGCAGCGGCATCCGCGTCAGCGGCGAGGAGCTGAACCACGCCGTGGCCAGCATCGCCCAGCAGAACGGCACCGACGTCGACGGCCTGCGCCAGCGCCTGGCCCAGGACGGCATCGGCTTCGAGGATTTCCGCAACTCGGTGCGCGAGGAGATCATCACCCAGCGCCTGCGCCAGAGCTTCGCGCAGAGCCGCATCAGCGTCAGCGAGGGCGAGGTCGACGCGGCGCTGGCCCAGCAGAACGTCGGCGGCATGCAGTACCACCTGGCGCACATCCTGGTGGCGTTGCCGGACGGCGCCAGCGCCGAGCAGATCGCCACCGGCCAGAGCAAGATCGACGGCATCAAGAACCTGGTCGCCAAGGGCGACCTGGATTTCTCCGCCGCCGCGGTGCGCTATTCCGACAGCCCGAACGCGCTGGAAGGCGGCGACCTGGGCTGGCGCAGCCTGGACGAGATCCCCAATGCGTTCTCCGGCCAGCTCAAGGCGATGAAGGCCGGCGACGTGCTCGGCCCGATCCGCGGCCCGAGCGGCTTCCAGCTGCTGAAGCTGGTGGAAGTGCGCGACGGCAGCGGCGATGCCGCCGGTACCCATACCGTCACCGAATACCATGCCCGCCACATCCTGGTGCGCGTGACCGACCAGGTGGACGACGCCGCGGCCAAGGCCAAGGCCGAGACCCTGCACGCGCGCGTCGCCGGCGGCGCCGACTTCCAGGCCGTGGCCAAGGAATCCTCAGACGACGCCAACAGCCGTGGCCAGGGCGGCGACCTGGGCTGGTTCCCGGCCGACGCGTTCGGCCCGGACTTCGGCCGGCAGGTCGAGGGCGTGGCCGACGGCGGCGTCACCGCGCCGTTCCGCACCGATGCCGGCTGGCACATCGTGCAGCGCGTTGGCACGCGCCAGACCGACGTGACCGACGACAACAAGCGCGCGCAGATCCGCGACACCATCGGCCGCCGCAAGCTGGAAGACGAGTACAACCGCTTCCTGCAGGAGCTGCGTGGCGAGGCCTACGTCAGCTTCCGCACCGGCGACCGCGCCGAAGGCACCGCCGAGCCGGCGCCGGGCGCGGCCGAACCCGCCAAGCCCTGATCCCATGGTTCCCCAGCTCGCTCTGGTCCCGGGCGAGCCTTCCGGGGTTGGCCCGGAACTCTGCATCCGCCTCGTCCAACAGCCGCGCAGCGATTGCCGGTTGTTGGCGTTCGCCGACCCTGACGTGCTGCGCGCCGCCGCGGCCGCGCTCGACCTGCCCCTGAACCTGCTGCCCGAGGATGCCCAGGCCTCCGCGCCGGGCGACCTGCGCCTGCGCGCCGTCCGCAATGCCGCGCCGTCCCGCTTCGGCCAGCCCGATGCGGCCAATGCGCGCGCGGTGATCGACGCCCTGCTCGGCGCGGGCCGCGCCTGCCTGGACGGCGAGCCCGGCGACAGACTCGACGGCGTGGTCACCGGTCCGGTGCACAAGGCCGTCATCAACGCCGGCGGCATCGCCTACAGCGGCACCACCGAACTGCTGGCCCGCCAGGCCGGCGTCGAGGTGGTGATGATGCTGGCCAACGACCTCATGCGCGTGGCGCTGGCCACCACCCACCTGCCGCTGCGCGACGTCGCCGACGCCATCACCGCCGACGGCCTGCGCGAGGTCATCGCCATCACCCACGCCGCGCTGCGCCGCGACTTCGGCATCGCCCGGCCGCGCATCGCCGTGCTCGGGCTGAACCCGCATGCCGGCGAGGACGGCCACCTCGGCCGCGAGGAACTGGACGTCGTCATTCCCCTGCTCGAGCGGCTGCGCGGCGAAGGCCTGGACCTGGTCGGCCCGCTGCCGGCCGACACCGCCTTCCTGCCGGCCAGGCTGCGCGGCTTCGACGCGGTGCTGGCGATGTACCACGACCAGGGTTTGCCGGTGCTCAAGTACAGCGGCTTCGAGCAGGCGGTGAACATCACCCTCGGCCTGCCCTATCCGCGCGTGGCGGTCGACCACGGCACCGCGCTGGACCTGGCCGGCACCGGCACGGCCGATCCTTCCAGCCTTCTGGCCGCCACCGCGCTGTGCGCGCGGCTGGCCGCACGACACAGAGCGTGCCATGCACCTTGAAGCACGTTACGGCGCGTCCGGGCCACCACGATGCGGTGTTGTGGTCCTTGGCATTCGCCTTGCCTGCGGCCCACGCCTTGCCTCGCGGCGGCCCGATCACGCCAGACCGCACTCCAAAGCACACGACACGCTCTAGAATCACCCGATGAATTCCTCCCATTCCCCGCGCGCCGGCGCCGGTTTCACCGCGCCGGCGAAGAAGCAGCTGGGCCAGCACTTCCTGGCCGATGCGCACTACGTCGAGAAGATCGTGCAGGCGGTCAACCCGAAGCCCGGCGACCGGCTGGTCGAGATCGGCCCGGGCCAGGGCGCCATCACCTTCCCGCTGCTGCGCCGCCATCCGCAGTTGACGGTGATCGAGTTCGACCGCGACCTGATCGCACCGCTCGCCGCCGCGGCCGCGCCGCTGGGCGAGCTGACCATCGTCCACCGCGACGTGCTGCAGGTCGATTTCACCGAACTGGCCGGCGGCGCGCCGATCCGGCTGGTCGGCAACCTGCCCTACAACATCTCCTCGCCGATCCTGTTCCATGCGCTGGAACACGCCGCGGCGATCTCGGACATGACCTTCATGCTGCAGAAGGAAGTGGTGGACCGCATGGCCGCCGCGCCCGGCAGCAAGGTCTACGGCCGCCTGAGCGTGATGCTGCAGGCCTGGTGCGAGGTGACCTCGCTGTTCGTGGTGCCGCCGGGCGCGTTCCGGCCGCCGCCGAAGGTGGATTCGGCGGTGGTGCGGCTGGTGCCGCGCGATCCAGCCACGGTCGGCATCGCCGATCCGCGGCACTTCGCCCATCTGGTCAAGGCCGCCTTCGGCCAGCGCCGCAAGACCCTGCGCAACGCCTTGCACGGCATCGTCGACGAAGCCGGCTTCGCCGCCGCCGGTGTGCGCAGCGATGCACGCGCCGAACAACTGGACGTGGCCGATTTCATCGCCCTGGCCAACGTCACCGCCGCCTGACGTCCGCTCCACCCGCTTTTGCTTACACTTGCCCGCATGGACGAATCCCGCCACTACGCGATCGAGATCGAGGTATCGCCTCGTTTCATCGACGAACAGTCGGCCCCCGAGGACGGGCGCTACGCGTTCGCCTACACGATCCGCATCCACAACCGCGGCACCGTGCCGGCGCGCCTGATCAGCCGCCACTGGCGCATCACCGACGGCAACGGCCGCACCGAGCACGTGGACGGCGACGGCGTGGTCGGCGAGCAGCCGCGGCTGCGCCCGGGCGAGGAATTCCGCTACACCTCCGGAGTCATGCTCGGCACCGAGCGCGGCACCATGCAGGGCCATTACGACATGCTGGCCGACGACGGCACCGAGTTCGCCGCGCCCATCGCCCCGTTCGTGCTCTCCATTCCCAGGACCCTGCACTGATGGCGACCTGGGCGATCGGCGATCTGCAGGGCTGCTACGACGTCACCCAGCGACTGCTGGAGAAGATCAACTTCGACCCGGCCGCCGACCGGCTGTGGTTCTGCGGCGACCTGGTCAACCGCGGCGGGCAGTCGCTGGAAACCCTGCGCCTGGTGCACTCGCTGCGCGACCATGGCACGGTGGTGCTGGGCAACCACGACCTATCGCTGCTGGCCGTCGGCGCGCGCAGCGAAGAGGAGCAGCGCAAGGTCAACCCGGACCTGCAACGCGTCGTGCTCGCCGAGGACCGCGACGTGCTGCTGGACTGGCTGCGCCTGCAGAAGCTGGTGCACGTGGACCGCGAACTGGGCTGGATGATGTTCCATGCCGGCCTCGCGCCGAAGTGGACCGTGGCGATGGCCGAGAGGCACGCGCGCGAGGTCGAGCAGCAGCTGCACGGCAACGGCTACCGCAAGCTGCTGCGCAACATGTACGGCGATGGCCCCAGCTGGGCGCCGAACCTGGCCGGCTACGACCGCTCGCGCGCCATCAACAACATCTTCACCCGCATGCGCTATTGCACGCCGCGCGGCCGCATCGGCATGGAAGACAAGGGCACGCCCGGTACCCAGCAGCAGGGCATGTACCCATGGTTCGAGGTACCGGGGCGGGTCGAGCGCGAGCTGAAGATGGTCTGCGGCCACTGGTCGGCCCTGGGCCTGACCATCACCCAGGGCGTGCACGCCATCGACACCGGCGCGGTCTGGGGCGGCAAGCTCACCGCGCTGCAGCTGGACAGCGAAGAACTGCGCGTGGTGCAGGTGCCCGGCCGCGACGTGCCGGCCCCGGTGCCGGGCGCCCGCCCGCCGCGCAAGCAGGCTTCCGAACGTCGCCCGGAACCGCGCGACGAAGCGCAGGGCGAACGCCGCGAATCGCGCCGCCGCCCGCGCCGGCATCGCCACACTGGCGGCAATGGCGGCAATGGCGGCAACAATGGAAATCCGGGCGGCACGGGCAACAACGGCGGCGCCACGCCCGCGCAGTAAGTGTCGGCCCAGGGCCGGCAACCGTTCAATCGACCTGGCGCCGCACGTAATGGGCGAAGCGGAACGCGAACGCGTGCTTCTCGTCGGCCGGGTGCGACTGGCTGTCCATTTCCTGCCACAGCACCGGGTCCACCTCGGGGAAATGCGTGTCCGCGGCAACCTCGGCGTCCACCCACGTGAGGTACAGGTCGGTCGCCTGGTCGATCAGTTGCCGGTAGAGCTCGCCACCGCCGATCACGCACAGCTCGTCGGCACCTTCCTCGGCCGCGATGCTCCTGGCTTCGTCCAGCGATGCCACCGCCCGCATCCCCGCGAACGGCACCTGCCCGCCGCGGGTGAGTACCAGGTTGGTCCGTCCCGGCAACGCGCGGCCGAGGGATTCGGCGGTCCTGCGGCCCATCAGGATCGGCTTGCCGAGGGTCAGCGCCTTGAAGTACCTGAAGTCGTCCGGCAGGTGCCATGGCATCGCGTTGTCGCGACCGATGCCGCGGTTGCGGTCCAGCGCGGCGATCAGCGACAGCTTCACCGCGCCGCTCATACCGCCACCGGCGCCTTGATCGCGGGCAGCGGGTCGTAGCCGTCGATGCGGATGTCGTCGAACGCGAAACCGAACAGGTCGGTGACTTCCGGGTTCAACCAAAGCTTCGGCAGCGCGCGCGGCTGGCGCGACAGCTGTTCGCGGGCCTGTTCGAAGTGGTTGGAGTACAAGTGCGCGTCGCCGAGCGTGTGCACGAAATCGCCCACGCCCAGGCCGGTGGCCTGCGCCACCATGTGGGTCAGCAGCGCGTAGCTGGCGATGTTGAACGGCACGCCGAGGAAGATGTCGCCGCTGCGCTGGTACAGCTGGCAACTGAGCCGGCCGTCGGCGACGTAGAACTGGAACAGGTTGTGGCAGGGCATCAGCGCCATCTGCGACAGCTCGCCGACGTTCCAGGCGCTGACCACCAGCCGCCGCGAATCCGGGTTGCGCCCGATCTCGTCCACCAGCCACTGCATCTGGTCGATCTCGCGACCATCCGCGGTGGCCCAGCTGCGCCATTGCTTGCCGTAGACGGGGCCAAGGTCGCCGCTGGCGTCGGCCCATTCGTCCCAGATGCGGACCTGGTTGTCCTTCAGGTAGCCGATGTTGGTATCCCCCTTCAGGAACCACAGCAGCTCGTGGATGATCGAGCGCAGGTGCAGCTTCTTGGTGGTGACCAGCGGGAAGCCCTGGTTGAGGTCGAAGCGCATCTGCCAGCCGAACACGCTGCGCGTGCCGGTGCCGGTGCGGTCGGCCTTTTCCGTGCCGTGTTCGAGCACGTGCCGCAGCAGGTCCAGGTATTGCTTCATTTTTCGCCTCCGGCGAAGGGCTTCATTTTTCACCTCCCGCGCAGGGTTTCATTTTTTGCCTCCGGCAATGGGCTTCACGCCCTGTCTGCCGCCGGCAGCACCGGCTGCAGCGTCGGCGCGCGCCGCGACAGCGCCAGCAGCGCCAGCCCCAGCGCGATCAGCGGCAGGCTCAGCAACTGGCCGCGGGTGAACCAGCCGAAGGCGAGATAGACGCCGTTGTCGGGCATGCGCACAAATTCCACCAGGAAACGGAAGCAGCCGTACAGCAGCGCGAACAGTCCGGAGACGGCGTAGCGCGGACGCGGCTTCATCGAGTACAGCCACAGCACGACGAACATCACCAGCCCTTCCAGCACTGCTTCGTACAGCTGCGAGGGATGGCGCGCGTACTGGGTGAGCAGGCCGGCGGCGTAGTCCTGCCGGATCTGCACGGCCGACATCAGCTGCTCCATGGTCGGCAGGCCGGCCGGCACGTCCTTGAGCGGCGCATGCGGGAAGATCACACCCCAGCCGGCGTTGGTGAACTTGCCCCACAACTCGCCGCCGACGAAGTTGCCCAGCCGGCCGAAGCCCAGCCCCAGCGGTACCAGCGGCGCAACGAAATCGAGGGTGTCGAAATAGTGCAGCGCATGCTTGCGGGTCCACCACCAGCCGGCGGCCATCACCCCGAGCAGGCCACCGTGGAAGCTCATCCCGCCTTCCCAGACGCGCAGCAGGATCAGCGGGTTGTGCAGGAAATCGGCGGTCGCGTAGAACAGCATGTAGCCGATGCGCCCGCCCAGCACCACGCCGAGCATGGCGTAGAACAACAGGTCGGAAAAACCGTTCATGTCCACGCCCGGCAGGCGCCCGGCGCGCACGCGGCTGCGCCCCAGCCACCAGGCGGCAGCAAAACCGAGCAGGTACATGATGCCGTACCAGTGCACCTTGATCGGCCCCAAAGAGAAGGCGATCGGGTCTATGTCGTGGAGGTAGATCATGCAGTCGGGCCCGGCGGACGAGGTCCTATTCTCGGGGCAGCGACCGCAGGGCTCAACCGCCGCTTCAACCGAGCAGCTGCGGGCGGTCGGGCAGCTCGTTGTCGCACGCCTGCCCGGGTATGGCCGGGAAGTGCGCGGCCAGCAGCCGCGAGACTTCCGCCACGGTCGCCAGCACCGCGGCTTCCAGGTCGCCATCGCGCCGCAGGCGGCCGAAGTCCTCGCAGACCTGCCGCCACTGCGCCGCCTCGACGCGCCCCTGCAGGCCGCGGTCGGCAACGATCTCGATGGCATGATCGGCCAGCAGCAGGTAGATCAGCACGCCGTTGTTGGCCTGGGTATCCCAGGTGCGCAGCACGGCGAAGGCATGCTCGGCGCGCTCGCGCGGCGACGTGCCGCGCCACAGCGCCGACAGCGGCAGGTCCGACTCGACCGCGAACATCACCTGCCCGGCATGCCGGCGCTCGCCATCGGCGATGGCGTGGGCGATGCGGTCCAGGCGGGCACCGGGAAAGCGCGCGTGCGCCGAGGGCGAGAACAGATGGCGCAACCAGCGCATCACCAGCTCCCCGAGGCGCCACCGCCTCCCGAACGTCCACCGCCACCGGACCAGCCGCCACCGCCGAAGCCGCCGCCGCCAAATCCACCGCCCCCGAAGCCCCCGCTGCCGAAACCGCCGCCGCGGGCGAAGCCCCCGGGCGACAGGCCGCCCAGCGACAGGAAGAAGGCCACTGCCGCGGCGATGCCGCCGCCGGCCAGCGAGAGCAGCAGCCAGCCCGCGCCGCCGCCGAGCAGCGCGGCCAGCAGGCCCTTCAGCGGGCGCGAGCGGCGCGCGAACAGCAGCCGCGCCAGCGCCGACGCCAGGCCGCCGATGAACAGCGCGACGAAGAAGGTGGCATCGCCGCCGCCCGGGTCGCGGTTGCTGGCCACCGGCGCCGGCAGTTCCTCGCCATCGACCAGCCTGACCAGCACCGCCGTCGCCTCGGCGATGCCGCCGGCGTAGTCGTCGTTGCGGAAATGCGGCACCAGGTATTCCTGGATGACGCGATTGGCGATGGCGTCGGGAATCGCGCCTTCCAGGCCGTAGCCCGGCTCGATGCGCACGCGGCGGTCGTTCTTCGCCACCACCAGCAGCACGCCGTCGTCCACGCCCTTGCGGCCGATGCGCCACTGCTCGAACACGCGGGTGGCGTACTGGGCGATGTCCTCCGGCTGCGTGCTGGGCACGATCAGCACCTGCAACTGGCTGCCCTTGCGCTGCTGCAGGGCCAGCGCCTGCTGCACGAGCGCCTGCTTCTGCGCCGCGTCCAGGGTGCCGGTGGTGTCCACGACCGGCGAATCCAGCGGCGGGATCGGCGCCAGTTGTTGCGCGGCGGCCGTTCCCGCCCCGCCGAGGCCGAGCAGGAGGACCAGCAGCAACCGACCCAGCAGGCGTGTCATCGGTGGCTCACTGCGCCGGCGCGGGCTGCGGGTTCTGCGGCTGCGGCGCCGGCCGGGTGCCGAAATCCACTGCCGGCGGCTGCGCGATCTGCGCCTCGTTCTCGACGGTGAAGTTCGGCTTGGCCTTGTAGCCGAACAGCTTGGCGGTGATGACCTGCGGGAACGAGCGGATGTAGGTGTTGTAGTCCTGCACCAGCTGGATGTAGCGGCCGCGCGCGACGGTGATGCGGTTCTCGGTGCCTTCCAGCTGCGCCTGCAGGTCGCGGAAGTTCTGGTCCGACTTCAGCGTCGGGTAGTTCTCGCTGACCACCAGCAGCCGCGACAGCGCGCTGCCCAGCTCGCCCTGCGCCTGCTGGAACTGCTGCAGCGAGGCCGCGTCGTCGGCGTTGACCTGGATCTGCCCGACCCGCGAGCGGGCATTGGTGACCTCGGTCAGCACCTGCCGCTCCTGTTGGGCGTAGCCCTGCACGGTGTTGACCAGGTTGGGGATCAGGTCGGCGCGACGCTTGTACTGGTTGACCACCTCGGACCAGCCGGCCTTGACCGCCTCGTCCTTCTGCTGGATGGCGTTGTAGCCGCAACCGGAGATCGAGAACACCGCGACGACGAGCAGCAACAGGCGAAGGTACGGGCGCATGGTCGGATCCTTGGACGACGGAAGCGCCGAGCATGCCACGGCGGGCGTGCAGATGGAGCAAACCGCCCGCCAGGCGGCGGGATGCCGCGGACCCTGCCGGAAAAGCCGGGGCGCGCCCCCGCCGGGGGGGGGGGGGGGGGGGGGGGGGGGGGGGGGGG
>JAEWOJ010000180.1 GCA_023399815.1 Pseudomonadota bacterium
GGGCCGCGGCGAGCACGGTGGTGAGCAGTCGGGTTTTCATGGTTACGGTTCTTCCTTGGAGGGCGGGGTGCCCGGGGCGGATTCGGAGGCGTTGCTGCCGCCACCGCTGAACATGTATTTGCCGACCAGCTGGATCAGGTCCACCGCCGGCTGGGTGAATGCGATCTCGTCGCCGGACTTGAGCACGTCCGGGTCGCCGCCGGGCTGCAGGCCGATATAGCTCTCGCCCAGCAGGCCGCTGGTGAAGATGCCGGCCGAGGTGTCGGCAGGCAGGTCCTTGAACTTGCCGTCGAGCGCGAGGGTGACGATGGAGTCGTATTTAACGGGGTCCAGCTGAATATCGGCCACTTGGCCGATGGTCACCCCGCCGACCTTCACTGGCGCCTGCCTGCGCAGCTGGCCGATCTGGCTGAAGCGCGCGGTGAGCATGTAGTCGCCGCCGCCGCCGAAGCGCTGGTTGGTGGAAGCCACCGCCAATACCAGCAGCGAGGCCAGCGCCAGCAGCAGGAAGGCGCCGACGGAGAATTCGAGTCGAGGTCCACGGATGGCCATGTTGTTGTCTCACTCCTGATCCAGCAGATGCTTCGTCGGTCTGATCGAAGCGGGTTGTTCGTTAGATCCCCGTACAGGGACGTGCGGGCTTCTGCGAGGGACTCGCATCATTGAAACATCAGTGCGGAAAGCACGAAGTTGAACATCAGCACCAGCAGCGAGGCGTTCACCACCGCGCGGGTGGTAGCCACCGAGGTGCCTTCGATGGTGGGTTCGGCGTGGAAGCCGACGTAGGCCGCGACCAGCGCCGCGGTGCCGCCGAAGATCGCCGACTTGAGCAGGGCCACGGCGAAGTCGTCCCAGAAATCGACGCTGCCGCGCAGCCCCGACCAGAACGTGCCGTTGTCCTGGCCCAGCACCTGCACCGCCTCGAACCAGCCGCCGGTGATGGCCAGCGAGCAGAAGATGCCGGTCAGCAGCGGCACGGTCAGCACCGCCGCCCAGAAGCGCGGCGCCACCGCCTTGGCCACCGGGTCGATGGCCATCAGTTCCAGCGCCTTGATCTGGTCGGTGGCGCGCATCAGGCCCAGCTCGGCGGCGATGGAACTGCCGGCGCGGCCGATGAACAGCAGCGCGGTCAGCACCGGCGCCAGCTCGCGGTACAGCGACAGGCCGAGCAGCGTGGACAGCGCGTCGGCGGCGCCGAAGGTGGTCAGCGTGCGGTAGCCCTGCAGGGTCAGCACCAGGCCGACGAAGGCGCCGCCCACGGCGATGATCGGCAGCGAACGCGCGCCGATCTTGTAGATCTCGCGCGCCAGCTCGGCGAGGAAGTCGCGGGTCGGCAGCGAGCCGCGCAGCACCGTCAGCGAGAACAGGCCGGCGCGGCCCAGCGAGCGGATCGAGGAGGTGAAAGGCATCAGCAGGCGTCTCCTGGCGTCGGCCGCAGAGGGGAGGCGGTGCCCGAGGGACGGAGGCAGGCCGCTGCCCGCGCGGAAGCGCTCCCACCCGCCCGGCGGGCGAGGGGACGGGCAGCCGTCGCGGCGGATCGTCGTGCCATCACGCGCGTTCCTCCCCGTACTGGCGCGTCGGCGCATCGAACGGGATCGGGCCGTCGGGCTGGCCGTGCAGGAACTGCCGCACCAGCGGATCGGCGCTGGCCTCCAGCTGCTCCGGCGTGCCGGAGAACACGATGCCCTGGTTGGCGATGACCACCGCCTGGTCGCAGACCGGCAGGGTCTCGCGCACGTGGTGGCTGACGATGATGCTGGTCAGGCCGAGGCTGTCGTTCAGGCGCTTGATCAGGCTCATGATCACGCCCGAGGCGATCGGGTCCAGCCCGGTCAGCGGCTCGTCGTAGAGCATCAGCGGCGGGTCCAGCGCCAGCGCGCGGGCCAGCGCCACGCGCCGGGCCATGCCGCCGGACAGCTCGCGCGGCCACGCGTCGGCCGCGGCCAGCAGGCCCACCGCGTGCAGCTTCATCCGCACCAGGCGCCGCAGCACCGGCTCGGGCAGGCGGGTATGGGTGCGCAGCGGCAGGGCGACGTTCTCGGCGACGGTCAGGTCGGTCAGCAGGCCGTTGCCCTGCAGCAGCACGCCGACGTTGCGGCGCATCTCCAGCAGCGCGCGGCTGCCGTGCGGGATGTCCTGCCCGAACAGCCGCACGTGGCCGCCCACCGGGCGCAGCTCGCCGGTCAGCGCCGCCAGCAGCGTGGACTTGCCGGTGCCCGAGGGGCCGAGCACGGCGGTGATGCTGCCGCGCGGCACGTCCAGCGAAACGTCGCGCAGGATCGTGCGTCCGCCGCGGTCGATGCGGACGTCGGACAACTGCACCAGGGGCGTCCGGGGAGGGGACATGGCGGCCTTTAACGGAAAACCAACGTGGCAGGATTATCGGGTCCGCCTGAACAAAAGAGAACTGGACCGTGCAGTATTGTCGCCGGAGCGGCTCCGCGCGTCAGTGCCCATGGGCGGAACGCGCAGTCCCCTCCATGTCACTCCGGGGCGCGTCCGGCCGGCCGGCGCAGGCCGCGCAGCGAGCCCGGCTCGTCGACGAAGGCCACCACGTCGCGCAGGCTGGCGTGGATGCGCCGCGCATAGCCCAGGTCGTTGAGCAGCGAGCCGGCCTGCAGGCCGTCGAGGCGGTCCTGCTTCACTGCGGCGAACAGCTGCTGGCGGAACGCCGCGTCGAACTGCGCGGCCTGCTGGTCGAGCGCCTCGAGCCCGCGCTGCCGCGCTTCGCGCTGGGCGGGGGTATCGGCGGGCAGCAGGGCGACGCGGCGCAGGCCGCGCAGCTGCCCGAACAGATGCCCGCGCAGCTCCACGTAGGCCGCGCGCAGCGGCGAATCGGCTTCCCGCAGGCGCTGGCCGAGGTTCTTCTGCAGGTGCTTGGCATCCTTGACCGCATCGACCATCCGCGCCGCCGCGGCCTGGCTGCCGGACCAGAAGCGCTGGTGCTCGGCGTCCAGCACCACTTCCAGCCGGCCCATGAAGCGCAGCAGGTCGCCATAGACGCCCTTGATCCGCTGCTGGTACAGCGTCTCGGCATCGCGGCAGCTGCGGTCGGGGTGGGCGTCGAGCAGCGCCGCGTCGAGCGGATCGGCGTCCAGCGCCTCCACCGGCAGGCACAGCGCCTGGCAGATCACCTCCACGCTCAGCCCGCCCAGGTGTTCCAGTTCCAGCGCGACCGCCGCGGCCGCGGCGTCGGCCGATTCCAGCGCCTGGTCGCTGAGGTGGCGTGCGCGCACGCGCTCGATGCCGCCGCCGGCCACCGCGTCGCTGCGCTCGGGCAGCCAGCGCTGCAGCACGCGCGCCAGCTGCGGCTGCCACGGCCAGAACAGCGCCACGCCGCCGGCATTGAACAGGGTGTGGAACAGCGCCAGCTGCAGCAGCGGGTTGTCGCCGAACCCGGCCAGCCCCGCCAGCGCCGCCACCAGCCAGGTCAGCGGCGCCAGCAGCGCGAACGCCAGCAGCGCGGTGACCGCGTTGAACAGCACGTGCGCCAGCGCCAGCCGCTGCCCGCTGCGGTTGCCGCCGAGCATGCCGACCACCGCGGTGCTGACGCTGCTGCCGACGTTGGAGCCGATGGCGATGGCCAGGCTCTGCTCCAGCTGCAGCTGGCCGGCGGCCAGCGCCGCCAGGGTCAGCATCAGCGCCGCGTGGCTGGACTGCAGCACCACCGTCAGCAGCAGGCCGCCGAGCGCGAACAGCGCCATCGCGCCCGCGCCGCTGCCGCCGATCCCGGCCAGGTCGTAGCCGTTGCCGAAACCGTCGAAGCCGGCCTTGATCTGGTCGATGCCCAGGAACACCAGCGCCACGCCCAGCGCCACGCGCCCGGCCGCCTTGCCGCGCGCGCCGGTGAAGCCGGCCAGCACGCCGAACACCAGCAGCGGCAGCGCCAGCGGCGCCAGGCTCAGGTTCTGCCCGGCCAGCGCCAGCAGCCAGATGCCGCTGGTCGCGCCGAGGTTGGCGCCGAGGATGAGGGCGATGCCGCCGCCGAGCTGGATCAGCCCGGAGCTGATGAACGCGATCGCCAGCAGCGACACCAGCGTGCTCGACTGCAGCGCGGCGGTGCCGGCCACGCCGCACAGCAGGCTGCGCAGCGGCGTGGACGTACCGCGCGCCAGCAGCTTCTCCAGGCTGCCGCCGGCCAGCTGCTTCAGCCCTTCCTCCAGCACCTGCATGCCGAACAGGAACACCGCCAGCCCCGCGCACAGCTGCAGCCAGGCGCCATTGCGCCAGAACGACCATGCCAGCAGCGCGGCGGCGGCAAGGGCCAGCAGGGAGCGGATGTTCAAGGCGGGTGGGTTCCGTGAAAGGTTGCGCCGCGCATTATCGGGGCGATCATGCCCGCCCGGCCCCTGTATACCCAGATGCATATGCGGATGCAGGAGCGACGCCAGTCGCGACCGGGGCCTGCATGCGCAGCGCTCGCACATCCCCGTGCGGGGGTATTCAAAAGGCAGGCCCCGGTCGCGACTGGCGTCGCTCCTACAACAAATAAACAAATAAACAGGAGAACGGGCCAACCCCATCCGTCGCAACACCTGCGATACGGCTGCGGCACAATTCCCCCATGCCCGACGCCCCCCCGGACTTCCGCCTCTACCATTCCAACGCGCTGGACGTGCTGGCCTCGCTGCTGGCGCACGAACTGTGCGAGCCGGCGCCGGGGCAGCCGCTGCTGGCCGCCGACACCGTGCTGATCCCGCAGGTGGCGATGCGGCGCTGGCTGCAATCGACGCTGGCGGCCGAGTACGGCATCGCCGCCAACCTGGAATTCCTGACCCCCGGCGAGTTCGTCGCGCGCGCGCTGGAGGAAAACGTGCCCGGCGAGCAGGACGATCTCGGCGCCGCCGGCCTGCACTGGCGCCTGTACGCGGCGCTGACCGACGACGCCCTGATGCGGCAGCCGGCGATGGCCGGGCTGCGCGCTTATCTGGCTGGCGACGACCCGCTGCGGCCGTGGTCGCTGGCCGCCGAACTCGGCGGCGTGTTCGAGAAGTACCAGGCCTGGCGCCGCGACTGGCTGCTGCGCTGGGAAGCCGGCGCCGATGCCGACGACCCGCAGGCCATCCTCTGGCGCCGCATCGCCGGCGGCCGCCAGCACCGCGCGCGCCGCATCAACGAGTACCTCGCCCGCTTCGAGGGCGCCGACCGGCCGTTGCCGCGGGGCCTGCCGTCGCGGCTGTTCGCCTTCGCCACGCTCAACGTCTCGCCGGACGTGCTGCGGGTGATCGCCACCCAGGCGCGCGCCGGCACGCTGCACTTCTACCTGCCGACGCCGACCCGCGCCTGGTGGGGCGACCTGCAGACGCTGGGCGAACGGCTGCGCGGCGGCATGGACGATCCGTTCGCCGACGGCGAGAACCCGCTGCTGCAGGCCTGGGGCGCGGCCGGCCGCGACTTCATGGCGGTGCTGGGCAGCTACGAGGTGGTGCACCCGTCCGGCGAGATCGCCGCCTATGCCGAACCGGAGCAGCGCGGCGGCAGGACGCTGGACGAAGGCGGCCTGCGCGACAGCCTGCTGCACCGCCTGCAGGACGACCTGTTCCACCGTCGCGCGCTGCCGCCTGCGCCGCTGCGCCCGGCGCTGCGGCGGGACGACCCCAGCGTGCAGGTGCACGCCTGCCACACCCGCCTGCGCGAGATGCAGGTGCTGCACGACCAGCTGCGCGCGCTGCTCGACGACGAGCGCTTCGACCCGCCGCTGCAACCGCGCGAGATCGCGGTGCTGGCGCCGGACATCGACCCCTACGTGCCCTGCCTGGAACCGGTGTTCGGCGGCCGCGGCGCCGGCGAGGGCCAGATCCCGTGGGCGCTGGCCGACGCCAGCCCGCTGCAGGGCGAGCCGCTGGCCGAGGTGTTCGTGCAGCTGCTGGGGCTGCCGGTGTCGCGCTTCGGCCTCAACGAGATCCTCGACCTGCTCGCCAGCCCGCCGCTGGCCAGTGCTGCCGGGCTGGACGCGGCCGCGTTCGAGCGCCTGCACGGCTGGCTGCAGGCCGCCGGCGCGCGCTGGGGGCTGGATGCCGCGCATCGCGGCCAGCACCAGGCGCCGGTCGACGACGCCTGCACCTGGCAGTTCGCGCTGGACCGGCTGCTGCTCGGCCACGCCAGCGGCAGCGATGCCGACCTGGCGGGAGTCGCGCCGTGGCCGGAACTGGAAGGCAGCGCGCTGGACGCGCTGGATGCGCTGATCCGCCTGCTGCGGGTGCTGGCGCGCCACCAGAAATCGCTGGCCGACGCGCTGCCGCCGGCGCAGTGGCGCCAACGCCTGCTCGCCCTGCTGGAGGCGCTGCTGCCGGAAACCCCGGCCGATCCGGCCACCGCACGCGCGCTGGACCGCCTGCGCAGGCTCGTCGGCGCCTTCGCCGAGGACGCCGGGAAGGCCGGCTTCGACGCGCCGGTGCCGGCCGAGGCGGTGCGCGCGCATTTCGCCACGGTGCTGTCCGAGGCCGACACCCGCGCGCCGCTGCTCACCGGCGGCGTCAGCTTCGGCCGCATGGTGCCGATGCGGCTGCTGCCGTTCCGGGCGATCTGCGTGCTGGGCCTGAACGACGGCGATTTCCCGCGCCGCGACCCGGCCGCCGGCCTGAGCAGGCTCACCGCCGAGCTGGGCACCGCGCGCCGCCGCCACGGCGACCGCTCGCTGCGCGAGGACGACCGCTTCCTGTTCCTGCAACTGCTGGCCTCGGCGCAGGACGTGTTCTACCTGAGCTACCTCGGCGCCGACGCCCGCGATGGCAGCGACCGCGAGCCATCGGTGCTGGTCAGCGAACTGCTCGACGCGGCCGCCGCCCACCATGCGGAGCCGGCCGCCGCACGCAGGGCAATCGTGGTGAAGCATCCATTGCAGCCGTTCGCCCCGGCCGCGTTCGGCGGCGACGGCGAACCGCGCCGGTTCAGCTACCGCCGGCAATGGCACCCGGCCGCCGGCGCGGTCGCCGGCCCGCGCCGGCCGCTGGCGCCGTGGATCGAAGGCGAACTGGACGCGCCGCTGCCCGAGGCGCTGCGCGAGGACCGGCTGCCGCTGGATGCGCTGCGCCGCTTCCTCGCCGATCCGGCCGGGCAGTTCCTGGAGCAGCGCCTGGGCCTGCGCCTGGCCGGCGGGATCGACGCCGCCGAGGACATCGAGCCGCTGGTGCTGCCGGAACACGGCCGCGAGCATTCCTCGCTGCAGCAGCACCTGCTCGCCGCGCTGCTGGAAGGCGACGACGCCAACCTGTACGAGCGCCTGCGCGCCCGCGCGCTGCTGCCTTCCGGCGCGCTGGGCCGGCGCCAGTTCGAGCAGCTGCTGGGCCGCATCCGGCCGTGCGCGGACAGCTTCGCGCGCTGGTACGACGGCACCCCGTTGCAGTCGCAGCGGCTGGAAGTGGAGATCGACGGCACCACCGTGCACGGGCGCATCGCGCAAATCCATCCACAGGGCCTGCCGCGGCTGCAGGCCGGCGCGCCGGGCGTGGCCTGGGTGCTGCGCAGCGGGCTGGATTGGCTGCTGGCCAATGCCGCCGGGCAGGCGCAGCCGCTGTTGCAGTTCTTCGACGACGGCGAAGGCCAGCATGGTCCGCACCTGTTGCCCGCGCTGCCCGCCGAACAGGCGAAAAGCACCTTGAAAGCCTTGCTGCGCCTGCGTTCGCAGGGCCTGCAGGCACCGTTGCCGTTCGCCCCCTACACCGGCTGGGCGATCTACAGCGCCGATCCGGACAAGCGCGAAAAGGCCGCGCGCGAGAAGTGGAACGGCGGCGATCACAGCTGGGGCGAGCGCAACGGCGAAGCCGTGCAGCTGGCGCTGCGCGGGCGCGATCCGTTCGCCGACGCGGCAACTGCCAACAGATTTATCCACAACAGCCTGTTGATATTCACCGCGCTGCGCGAGGGCCGGGTGCTGCCGGAGCCGGAGGAACAGGCATGAACGCCGGGCAGACGCCGACCGACCCCTATCTCGACCTGCCGCTGCGCGGCCTGCGCCTGATCGAGGCCAGCGCCGGTACCGGCAAGACCTTCACCCTCGCCACGCTGTTCACCCGGCTGGTGGTCGAGCATGGTCTGCGCATGGGCCAGATATTGGCCGTCACCTTCACCGATGCCGCCACCCAGGAGCTGCGCAAGCGCATCCGCGAGCGGCTGGACCTGGCCGCGCGGCTGGTGGGCGTCGAATCCGCCGACGGCGACGGCCCGGAAGTCGAACTGACCTGCGCCATCCTGCAACGCCACCTGCAACGCGAGGACGTGACCGAGACCGCCGCGCAGCTGGCCCGGCGCCTGCGCATCGCCGCCGAGGAAACCGACCTGGCGGCGATCTTCACCATCCACGGCTTCTGCACCCGGGTGCTGGGCGAGCACGCGCTGGAAAGCGGCCACAGCTTCGCCGCCCCGGAGCTGCTGACCAACACCCGCCCGCTGCACGCTGGCCTGGCCGCCGACCTGTGGCGCCTGCACGCCACCCAGGGCGACGCGCTGGAGGCCCTCACCGGGCTGTGGAAGAACCCGGAAGCGCTGGCCGCCGACCTGCCGGCGCTGGTCGCCGACCTGCCGCTGCTGCCGGAGGTTCCCGACGCGCCGCTGGACGACCCGCGCCCGCTGCGCGATGCGGCGGCCGCCCGCCTGGCGGAAGGCCTGGCCGCGCACGGCGCGACCTACCTGTCGCAGCTGCGCGATGCGCTGGAAGGCGGCGTGCTCAACAAGAGCAGCTACAAGGCCGACTGGATCGAACCGCTGTTCCAGCAGTTGCAGCATTGGAGCCGGCTTCCCGACCCGGCCGCCGTCCTGGACGCGCGGCTGGAGCGGCTCACGCTCGAAGCGCTCACCGCCAGGACCAACAAGGCCAAGGCCGGCAGCACCCCGGTTTCGCCGCTGCAACCGCTGATCGCCGATCACGTGCGGGCGCAGGCGCGCGTCGATGAATGGCGGCGGCAACGTTCCACCTGTCTGCTGCACCAGCTGCGCGGCGAAGCCCGCCAGCGCCTTGCCCGCCACAAGCAGCAGTACCGCGTGCAGACCTACGACGACCTGATCGACGGCGTGCACGCCGCGCTGGCCGGCGAGGGCGGCGCCGTCCTCGCCGAACGGCTGCGCGCGCAGTACCGTTTCGCGCTGGTGGACGAATTCCAGGACACCGATCCGCGCCAGTGGGACATCTTCCGCCGTGTGTTCGCCGAGCCGGCCGAGGACGCCGCGCTGTTCCTGATCGGCGACCCCAAGCAGGCGATCTACGGCTTCCGCGGCGGCGACGTGCACACCTACCTGCACGCCCGCGCGCTGGCCGCCGAAGCGCCGCGGCTGGCGCACAACTTCCGCTCGCGCCCGGCCGTGCTGCAGGCCATCGACGCGCTGTACGCCAACGCCGGCGGACAGGCCTTCCTCGACGCCCGCATCCGCTTCGAGCCGGTACGGCCCGGCGGCAAGCGCGGCGACGGCGACTACCTGCTCGACGGCGAGCCCGCGCCGGCGCTGACCCTGCACCTGATCGACGCCGACGACGAAGGCAAGCCGCTCAAGGCCGACGATTCGCGCGCGGCCGCCACCCTGGCCTGCGTGGCCGACATCCATCGCGTGCTGTCGGCCGCGCGCGAGGGCAGGGCGCTGATCGACGGCAGGCCGGTACGGCCGGGCGACATCGCCGTGCTGGTGCGTTCGCACAGGGAGGCCACGCTGGTCCAGCAGACGCTGGCGCGGGTGGGCATCCCGGCGGTCGCCGCCGGCAAGCACAGCCTGTTCGCCACCGCCGAGGCGCACGAGCTGCGCCTGCTGCTGCTGGCCCTGCTGCAACCGGCCGACGACGGCCGCCTGCGCGCGGCGCTGGCCACCGTGCTGCTGGGCGAAAGCGCCGCCGCCATCGCCGCGATGGAGCACGCCGGCGACCGCCAGCGCCACCACCAGCAGCGCCTGCTGCACTGGCGCGACCGCTGGCTGCGCGGCGGCGTGCTGGCGATGCTGTCCGACCTGTGCGCCGGGCAGGCCGAGCGCCTGCTGGCGCTGGTGGACGGCGAGCGCCGTCTGACCAACTACCTGCAACTGGGCGAACTGCTGCAGGAGGCCGGCAGCCGCAGCATCGGCCTGCATGGCCTGCTCGACTGGCTGCAGGCGCGCATCGCCCACGCCGATGCCGGCGACGACACCCAGCTGCTGCGGCTGGAATCGGACGCGCACCGCGTGCAGGTCATCACCCTGCACAAGAGCAAGGGCCTGGAGTACCCGCTGGTCTACCTGCCGTTCGTCGGCATCGACGGCAACGCGCCCGACAGGCGCGCGCACCGGATCGTGCACGACGGCGACCGGCGCGTGCTGCACTGGAAGATCGACAAGGACGCCGAAAGCTGGAAAGCCGCCAGCCAGCACGCCAGCGCCGAGGACGATGCCGAGACCGCGCGCCTGCTCTACGTCGGCCTGACCCGCGCCGAGCATGCCCTGTGGATCGCCGGCGGCGCGCTGGCCGGCCTGCGCGATTCGCGCCTGGGGCCGATGCTGGAAGCGCGCGACAAACTGGCCGCGCGCCCGGAAATCCACATCGTCGAAGGCAGCGTGCCCGCGCTGCCGCCGCGGCTGCCGCCTGCCGGCGAGCAGGCCCTGCCCGCGGTGCGCGGCGTGCAGCGCGCGCTGTTGCACGACTGGTGGGTGTACAGCTTCACCCAGCTCGCCCACGCCGAGGCCGGCCACGACACGTCGGCCGCCGCCACCGAGGACAGCGGCGGCGCCACCGACGAGCCGGTGCAGGCGGACGCGGCCCTGGAAGCGGAAGCGCCGGCGCCGCTGGAAGCCTTCGATCCGCGCTTCGCCGGCAGCCGTTTCGGCAACGTGCTGCACGCCGCGCTGGAAGACACCGACTTCGCAGCCTGGGCCGGCTGGCGGCCCGGCGATGCCGCGCCGCAGGGGCAGGACGGCATCATCGCCGAGGCGCTGCGCGCGGAAAGCTATGCCGAGGACGACGTCGCCGATGGCGTCGCCCTGCTCACCACCCTGGTCGGGCAGACCCTGACCGTCGCCCTGCCCGAGGGCGGCGCACTGCATTCGCTGGCGGACGGCGAGCGCCGCGCCGAGATCGAGTTCCACTTCGCCATGCAGCCCACCGCCGTGCCGGCGCTGCTGGGCGTGCTGCACGCGCACGGCGTGGCGCGCGACCGCCACGGCTTCGGCGCCCGCGCCCGGCTGGAAGGGCTGATGACCGGCAAGATCGACCTCACCTACGTGCGCGACGGCCGCTGGTACGTGCTCGACTACAAGTCCAACCGCCTGCCCGGCTACGCTCCGGCGCAACTGGAAACAGCCATGCGCCACAGCGAATACGACCTGCAGGCGCTGATCTATACCGTCGCCCTGCATCGCTGGCTGCGTTTCCGCCTGGGCGAGCGCTACGACTACGCGCGCGATTTCGGCGGCATCCGCTACCTGTTCTGCCGCGGCCTCGACGCCTCCCGCGCACCCTCGCCCGGCCTGTACGCCCACCGCTTCGCTCCGGAACTGGTGCACGCCGTGGACGAACTGTTCGCGGGAGAAAAGCTTTTGAAGCCCCTCTCCCCGCGGGAGAGGGGTTGGGGTGAGGGGCAAACGAAGCCAGCGGAGCCAGAACAACAATGAACCTGCTGGCCACCCTCGCCAAAGCCGGCGCCCTGCGCCCCCTCGACCACGCCCTCGCCCAGAGCCTGCGCCGCCTGGACCCTGACACCCCGGACGAGGTGCTCGCCGCCGCCGCCCTGGCCTCGCTGGCCGTCGCCCAGGGCCATGCCGGCTTCGACCCCACCCGACCTGCGCGCCTGGTCGAGGCCAACCTCTCGTGGCCCGAACCGCAGGCCTGGATCGCGCAGCTGCGCGCTTCGCCCTGGGTGGCGACGCCCGAGGACGACGGCGCGGAGGCGGAGCAGGCGCCGCTGGCCTGGGAACACGGCCTGCTGTACCTGCGCCGTTACCGGGAATACGAACGCCGGCTGGCGCTGGGCCTGCAACGCATCGGCAGTGCCGCGCTGGAACAAGGCGACCTGACGGCACTGGCTCCGCTGTTCGTGCAATTGTTCGCTCCTGCCCCCTCCCTTTTCGGCGAAGCCGAAAGGGGAGGGTCGGGGAGGGGTGCTTCTGCTTCCGACATTGAGCAAACGCCAGAAGCACCCCCTCCCAACCTCCCCCTGCCCGCTGCGCGAGCAAGGGGAGGGGAAAAAAGCCCGACGTTTCCCCCATTCCTGGCCCCGCCCGACCAACAAGCCCGCGCCGCCGCCCTCGCCCTGCGCCATGCCCTGCTGCTGGTTACCGGCGGCCCCGGCACCGGCAAGACCACCACCATCGCGCGCCTGCTGGTGCTGCTCGCCGCGCAGGCCGCGCGCAACGACGCGCCG
>JAEWOJ010000015.1 GCA_023399815.1 Pseudomonadota bacterium
CGAGCGTCCGACCGCGAACGCCGGGATCAGGACCTTGCCGCGCGCGTTCCAGGCCTGTTCCAGGATCTGGCCGAACTCGTGGATGGTGTCGAGGCGGTCGCGGTGGTTGCGGTCGCCGTAGGTCGATTCCATCAGCACCAGGTCGGCTTCGCGGACCGGCACCGGGTCGCGCAGGATCGGCGTGCCGGCGGGGCCGAGGTCGCCGGAGAAGACGAGCTTGCGGTCGTCGGCCCACAGCTCCACGATCGAGGAGCCGAGGATGTGGCCGGCGTCGCGGAAGGCGATCTCCACGCCCGGCAGGATCTGCGTGCGCGCGTCGTAGGGCAGCGGCTGGAGCAGGTCGAGCACGTCGTGCACGTCGTCCTTGGTGAACAGCGGCATCGCCTCGGGCTCGCCGGCGCGGCGCTTGCGGTTCTCGCGCTCGGCGTCGTTCTCCGCCAGCGAGGCGGCGTCGAGCAGCATCACCGGCAGCAGGTCGGCGCCGGCCTGCTGGATGAAGATCGAGCCCTTGAAGCCCTGCCAGACCAGCCGCGGGATGCGGCCGATGTGGTCGATGTGCGCATGGCTGAGCACCAGCGCGTCCAAGGTCGCCGGATCGAACGGGAACGGTTCGAAGTTGCGCGCTTCGGCCTCGCGGCCGCCCTGGATCATGCCGCAGTCGAGCAGCACGCGCCGGCCGGCCGCCTCGACCAGGTGCATCGATCCGGTGACCTCGCCCGCCGCGCCGTGGAAATGCACCCGCATTGCCGTCTCCCTCGCCAAACCGCTGATTCTGCACGCATTCGCAGCAAGGGGTGAACGCCGACGCCGGCCTCGCCATGACCTTCGACACCTTCGGCGCCGGGATGCGCGGGCGTACAGTGCCGCGCAGCCGGCCCCGGCGGGTTTCCGTCGTCGCCGTTCCATCGACAACGGAGACACCCGTGAGCAACACCGCACCCAGACTGCTTCTGCTTTCCGCCGCCGTGGCCCTGGCCGTCTCGGCCTGCGCGCGCGACGCCGCGCCCGCGGCCGACACCGCGCCCGCCGCCGCCACGACCGCCTACACCCTCGACGAGAGCAAGCTGCCGCCGTTCAACCAGTTCCAGGCCGGCGACCTCGACGCCGCCAGGAACGCCTGCACCGATTTCGCCGGCTACGCCAACGCGAAGTTCCTCGCCGCCAACCCGATCCCGGGCGATCGCGTCAGCTGGGGCGCGTTCGAAATGCTCGGCGAGCGCTCCAGCGCCGTGCAGCAGCAGCTCGCCGAGCAGGCCGCGGCCGATGCCAACGCCGCCGGCGTGGGCAAGCTGGTCGGCGACTTCTGGGCCACGGGCATGGACGAGGCCAAGGTCAATGCGCAGGGCATCGAACCGCTGCAGGACGAACTGGCCGCGATCGATGCGCTGGCCGACAGCGCCGGCATCGTCGCCTGGCTGCAGCAGACCGCGGCCAAGGGACAGGGCTTCCTGATCGGCATCGGCGCGATGCCCGACTTCAAGGACTCGACGATGAACATCGCCGCGACCGGCCAGGGCGGCCTCGGCCTGCCCGACACCACCTATTACACCGACGACCGGCACGCGGCGATCCGCGACGAATACGTCAAGCACGTCGCCAGGGTGCTGGAACTGTCCGGCGTCGCCGCCGACGCGGCCGCGGCGCAGGCCCGCGACGTGATGGCGTTCGAGACGCGGCTGGCGAAGGTGTCGAAGTCGCGCGCGGAGTTCTCGCGCAACGTCGAGCTGTACTACAACCCGATGAGCGTCGCCGACGCCGACGCGCTGACCCCTGCGTTCTCGTGGACGAAGTTCTTCGAATCTCAGGGCATCGCCCAGCCGAAGACGTTCTCGGTCTCGGTCCCCGACTACTTCAAGGAAGTCGACAGGATGCTGTCCGACGTGCCGGTCGAGCAGTGGAAGAGCTACCTGCGCTTCCACGTCGTCGACGGCGCCTCGCCCTACCTGTCCGACGCCTTCGCGCAGCAGAACTACGCCTTCTACGGCAAGGTGCTCAGCGGCCAGCAGGAAATCAAGCCGCGCTGGAAGCGCGTGCTCGACAGCATCAACGGCAACGTCGGCGAGGCGATGGGCCAGCTCTACGTCCAGGTCGCGTTCCCGCCGGAGTCGAAGGCGAAGATGGAGACGCTGATCGGCAACCTCAGCGACGCGCTCAAGATCCGCATCGAGCACCTGGAGTGGATGAGCCCGGAGACCAAGGCCAAGGCGCTGGAGAAGTGGGCCACGTTCGAGCCGCGCGTCGGCTACCCGGACAAGTGGCGCGACTGGAGCGGCCTGTCGAGCGGCCGCGACAGCTACCTGGACAACGTGCAGGCGGCGAACGCGTTCAACTACAAGTGGGACATCTCCAAGATCGGCCAGCCGGTCGACAAGACCGAATGGGGCATGACGCCGCAGACGGTGAACGCCTCCTACAACCCGTTGGCCAACCAGCTGACCTTCCCGGCCGCGATCCTGCAGCCGCCGTTCTTCGACCCGAACGCCACCGACGAACTGAACTACGGCGGCATCGGCGCGGTGATCGGCCACGAGATGACCCATGGCTACGACGACCAGGGCAGCCGCTTCGGGCCGACCGGCAACTTCGAGAACTGGTGGACGCCGGCCGACGCCAAGGGCTTCGAAGGCCGTACCGGCAAGCTGGTCAACCAGTTCGACGCGTACAAGGTGGGCGACCAGAACGTGGACGGCAAGCTGACCCTGGGCGAGAACATCGCCGACCTGGGCGGCCTGTCCACCGCCTACGACGCCCTGCAGAAGGCCAGCGCCGGCAAGGAAGACCCGAAGATCGACGGCTTCACCCGCGACCAGCGCTTCTTCTTCAACTGGGCCACGGTGTGGCGCACCAAGTACACCCCGGAGAACGCCAAGGTCCGCCTGGCCACCGATCCGCACGCCCCGGCGCAGTTCCGTGCCATGGGCGCGCCGTCGAACCTGCCGACCTTCGCCGCCGCGTTCCAGTGCAAGGCCGGCTCGCCGATGGTCCGCACCGGCGACAAGCAGGTGGTGATCTGGTAAGCCGCGGCTGACGCCACGGTACCGACGAAGGCCCGGATTTTCCGGGCCTTCGCTTTTGGGTAGTGCCGGCCGCTGGCCGGCACCCTCCTGAGACCCTCGGCGGGCAGCCTGCAGGTGTAGATGCCGACCGTTGGTCAGCACGCCCCCGCAACCCCAGCAAACACTACTCTGCATAGCCCGACCAACGATCCGGCACCCCCTTGAAATGGCCGCCGGAAATGCCACCGCCGTGGCATCACGCCCCGACCCGGCTTGCTAGAATCCGCCCACTTTCAATCCTTGATGGATTCGCTCCACATGCCCAACGTTCGCCCGCTTTCCCTGGCACTGGCCTTCGGCCTTGCAGCCGTGCTGTCCGCGCCAGGCGCCGATGCCGCCCGCAAGAAGGCCGCCCCCGCGCCGGTGGTCAGCCCCGCCTGCACCGATTTCTACGAACAGGCCAATGCGGACTGGCTCAAGGCGAACCCGGTGCCGCAGGTCGGCGCGGTGACGGCGCTGGGCACGCTGGCCGACAACGCGCGCAACCAGCAGCGCCAGCTGCTCGACCGCGCGATGGGCACGCCGCAGGGCAACGTGCAGAAGCTGCTGGGCGATTTCTGGGCCAGCGGCCTGGACGAGGCCGCGGTGGAAGCCGACGGCTCCAAACCGATCGCGCCGCTGCTGGGCCGCATCGACGCGATCAAGAAGGCCAAGGACATCCCCGCCTCGATTGCCGCGCTGCACCAGGTCGGCATCCCGGTGGCGTTCAACTTCGCTCCGGACGTGGACCTGAAGGCGCTGGACCGCCACATCGGCTACTTCATGCAGGGCGGCATGGGCCTGCCCGACCCGGCCTTCTACACCCGCACCGATGCCGACACCGTGGCGCTGATGGGCCGCTACCGCGCCTACGTCAAGCAGATCCTGGCGCTGACCGGCACCCCGGCCAACAAGCTCGACGCCGAGTCGGCGCTGGTGATCCAGCTGGAAACCGAGCTGGCGCGCAACGCGCAGCCGCTGGCCGGCATCAACAACCCGTTCAACAACTACGCGCCGGTGTCCACCAAGGACCTGACCGGCCGCTACAGGAACCTGCAGCTGGACGCCTTCCTCAAGGCGCAGGGCGTCAACGACGACCTGGTGTCGCTGTCCGACCCGGCGCTGTTCCAACAGCTCAACGGCATGATCACCCGCCTGCCGGCCGAGCAGTGGAAGGCCTACCTGCGCTGGCGCGTGGGCGATGCGATGGCGCCGTACCTGTCCAAGGCCTACCGCGACGCCGAGTTCGAGTTCCGCGGCCGCGTGCTGCGCGGCCAGGCCATCGCGCCGGCGCGATGGGAGCAGGTACTGGATGCGATCAACGTCGCCGCCGGCCCGATGCTGGGCCATGAATATGCTGCCACCTATGTCAACCGCGACGCGCTGCGCCAGGCCGGGCTGATGGTCGACCAGATCCGCGAGGCGCAGATCGCCGCGGTCAGGCGCAGCACCTGGATGAGCGCCGAAGCCAAGGCCGAGGCCGAGGCCAAGCTGGCCGCGCTGAAGATCGAGATCGGCAAGCCGCTGCGCGACCTGGACTACACCGTGCAGCCGATGGGCCGCGGCAGCTTCGGCGGCAACATGCTGATCGCCTCGACCTGGCGCCACGCCCAGGAAATGAAGCGCATCGGCAAGGGCAACGCCGACCGCCGCTGGGACGTGCTGCCGCAGCAGCCGGCGCTGTCCTACGACCTGGCGCAGAACCGCCTGATCGTCACCGCCGCCGCACTGCAGGGACCGATCTTCACCGATGCCGCCGGCACGCCGGGCAGGTTCGGCGCCTACGGCGCGCTGGTCGCGCACGAAATCAGCCGCGCCATCGATGCCAAGGGCGCGCTGGTGGACGCCAAGGGCGAACTGCGCAGCTGGTGGACGCCGGCCGACAAGAGCGCCTGGACGCTGATCGGCAACCGCGTCGCCGCGCAGTACGGCGGCTATGCGTTCCCGGGCGTGAAGGACGCCAAGGTCAACGGCGAACTGACCCGCGACGAGAACATGGCCGACATCTCCGGCGTGGAAATCGCCTGGGACGCCTTCGTCGCCGCGCAGCCCGACGCCAAGCCGGCCGACCACCAGGCCTTCTTCCGCGCCTGGGCATTGCTGTGGCCGCAGCAGCTCTCGCCCAACGAAGCGGTGCAGCGCCTGACCGCCGAGGTCCGCGCGCCGGGCCGCTGGCGCACCAACGGCCCGCTGGCCAACCTGCCGGCCTTCGGCGCGGCGTTCCAGTGCAAGGCGGGCCAGCCGATGCAGCGCAGCGAGGCCGAGCAGATCAAGGTCTGGCGCTGATCGGCCCTGCCGGTTCCAACCACGAAAAAGGCGCGGAATCCCGCGCCTTTTTCGTTTCCCGCTTCCCGGCTTCCCGCTTCCTGTAGGAGCGACGCGAGTCGCGATGGGCGCTTTACCAAGTGTTCTGCCGGGACAGAATAGGTAAAGCCCCGTCG
>JAEWOJ010000018.1 GCA_023399815.1 Pseudomonadota bacterium
CCCGGGACAGCCCCGGTCGCGACTCACGTCGCTCCTACAGGTTGCCGTTCCGATCTGACAAAATCCTTGCCACGACGCCCCAAGACATCCGCGATGAAGAAGCTCTCCGCCCTCCTGCTGCTTTCCACCGCCGTTCTGGCCGGCAACGGGCTGGCCGCCGAAGGCGCGGGCAAGGTGCTGGCGAAGTTCGACGACATCGGCGCCTGGCAGCTGATCACCTCGCCGCAGGTCAGCGGCTCGCTGCGGCCGGTGAGCGGCAACGACGGCCGGGCGCTGTGCCTGGACTACGACTTCCACGAGGTTTCCGGCTATGCCGGCATCCGCCGTCCGCTGGACGTGACCTGGCCGGAGAACTACCAGGTGTCCTTCGGCCTGCGCGGCGATTCGCCGGCCAACGACCTGCAGTTCAAGCTGGTGGACGCCAGCGGCGACAACGTGTGGTGGGTCAACCGCGGCGGCTACAGCTTCCCGAAGAACTGGACGCGGGTGACCTACCGCAAGCGCCACATCGAGAAGGCCTGGGGGCCAGACCCGGACAAGCTCCTGCGCCGCAGCGCCGCGGTCGAATTCACCATCTACAGCAAGGTGGGCGGCAAGGGCACGGTGTGCTTCGACCAGCTGACACTGCAGCCGCTGCCGAAGGAAGACACCTCGGCGCTGACCACCACCGTCATCGCCGATACCGCGACCGCGCTGCAGCAGCGCATCGCCGACGGCAAGCCGGACACGGTGTGGATCAGCGGCGGGGTCAAGCAGCAGACGGTCAGCCTGGACCTGGGCAAGGTGCGCGAGTTCGGCGGCGCGGTGATCCAGTGGGTGCCGGGGCTGGAAGCCTCGCGCTACGTGGTGCAGGCGTCCAGCGATGGCCGCGACTGGCGCAAAGTGCGCGAGGTGACCGCCGGCGGCGGCGGGCGCGACTGGCTGGCGCTGCCGGAGACCGAGGCGCGCTACCTGCGCTTCGACCTGGTCGATGGTCCCAGCTGGCGTTACGGCATCCGCGACATCAGCCTCAAGCCGCTGGACTTCGCCGACACGCCCAACGATTTCGTCCGCTCGGTGGCGCACGATCTGCCGCGTGGCGCGCTGCCGCGTGGTTTCTCCGGCGAACAGCCGTACTGGACCCTGCTCGGCCTGGACGGTGGCCGCGAACAGGCGTTGATGGGCGAGGACGGCACGCTGGAGGCGGCGCGGGCTGGTTTCAGCATCGAGCCGTTCGTGGTGCTGGACGGCAAGGCGCTGGGCTGGGCCGACGTGACCATCAGCCAGCGGCTGCAGGACGGCTACCTGCCGATTCCATCGGTCGACTGGCAGCACGAGAAGTTCGACCTGCAGGTGACCGGCTTCGTGCAGGGGCGCCCGGAGCAGGCGCAACTGGTGGCCCGCTACCGCCTGCACAACCCGGACAAGGTGGCGCACGACTACCGGTTGGCGCTGGCGGTGCGCCCGTTCCAGGTCAATCCGCCGAGCCAGTTCCTCAACACCGTCGGCGGCGTGAGCCGGATCGAGCAGCTGGCCATCGGGCAGGGGCAGGTGGCGGTCAACGGCCAGCCGCGGGTGTTCGCCGCGACGCCCCCCGATGCCGGTTTCGCCAGCGCGTTCGACAGCAAGCTCGACGTCGCCCACCTGGCCGACAAGACCCTGCCGGGCACGCGCGAGGTCCGGGACCCGACCGGCCTGGCCTCGGGCGCGATGCTCTACACGTGGAAGCTGGAGCCGGGGCAGAGCCGCGAGGTCGCGCTGGTATTGCCGCAGACCGGTAGCTGGTCGATGCCGGCCGGCTTCGACGCCGACAAGGCGCAGCAGCAGGTCGCGGCGATGTGGCGGCAGAAGCTCGACCAGGTGCGGCTGCAGCTGCCCGAGGCCGGCCAGCCGCTGGCCGATACGCTGCGCACCGCGCTGGCGCACATGCTGATCTCGCGGGTGGGGCCGAGCCTGCAGCCGGGCACGCGCTCGTATGCGCGCAGCTGGATCCGCGATGGCGCGATGATTTCCGAAGGGCTGCTGCGCCTCGGCCGCGAGGATGCGGTGCGGCAGTACCTGGACTGGTATGCGCCCCACCAGTTCGACAGCGGCATGGTGCCGTGCTGCGTGGACGCGCGCGGCAGCGACCCGGTGCCGGAGAACGACAGCCATGGCGAGTTGATCCATGCCATCGCCGAGTACTGGCGCCACACCGGCGACATGGCCTTCCTGCAGCGCATGTGGCCGCACGTGCTGGCGGCCTGGGGCTACATGGAGGACCTGCGGCTGGACGAGCGCACCGAGGACAACCGCGCGCGCAATCCCGGCTTCTACGGAATGATGCCGGCCTCGATCAGCCACGAAGGCTATTCGGCCAAGCCGGTGCATTCGTACTGGGACGACTTCTGGGCGCTGCGCGGCTACAAGGACGCGGCCGACATGGCGGTGGCGCTGGGGCTGGAAACCGAGGCGCAGGCGATGGCCGAATCGCGCGACCAGTTCCACCAGGACCTCGAGGCCTCGCTGCAGGCGACGATGGCCGCGCACCGCATCGATTACCTGCCGGGCTCGGTGGAACTGGGCGATTTCGACGTGACCTCGACCACCATCGCGCTGGCGCCGGGCGGCGAGCAGGGCCGCCTGCCGCAGCCCGCGCTGGACAATACCTTCGAGCGCTACTGGCGGCAGTTCGTCGAACGCCGCGACGGCAAGCGCCAATGGAAGGACTACACCCCCTACGAATGGCGCAACGTCGGCGCCTTCGTGCGCCTGGGCTGGCGCGGGCGCGCGTGGGAGGCCAGCGAGTTCTTCTTCAAGGACCGCGCGCCGCCGGCCTGGAACCAGTGGGCGGAAGTGGTGTCGTCCACGCCGCGCACGCCGTTCTTCGTCGGCGACCTGCCGCATGCCTGGGTGGCCTCGGACTTCGTGCGCTCGGCGCTGGACATGTTCGCCTACGAGCGCGAGATCGACGACGCCATCGTGCTCGCCGCCGGCGTGCCGGCGCCGTGGCTGGCCGGCAAGGGCATCGCCATCGAGGGCCTGCGCACCGCGCATGGCCCGCTGCAGTACTCGCTGGCGCGCAGCGACCGGCAACTGACCCTGAAGGTCGCCGCCGGCCTGCGCCTGCCCGCTGGCGGACTGGTGTTGCCGTGGCCCTACGAAGGCGCCCCGGGCGAGGCCAGCATCAACGGCGAACCCGCACAGTGGTCGGGCAACGAACTGCGGGTCATGTCGCTGCCGGCCAAGGTCGAGATCGAGATCCCGGCGGAGCTGCGGCGCAGCGAGCGTACGCGCCGCTGAGCCATCGCCCTGCTTGCAAGGTGACGGATGAATCAGATCTGCCTGAGAGGTGCGACCCACTGGAAGGGCCGCACTTCGGCAGTGGGGATTCAATGCATGTCGTCCAGGATCTTCTGCCCTTCTGGCGACCTGGCGCTATCCGGTACGTACCGGCCATTCGCGTGATCCATGTCGACGCGGATGACCACATGCGAGCCATCCTTGAAAACAACCTTGAACATCATCGCTGCCTGATCCCTCAGATTCAGAGGGGACGCCGGGATTTTTGCCAGGTCCGCAAGGGCTGTCAGGAAGTTTTTCTCCCCCATCGCTGAAACGACCCCAGACGATCCCGTTGCCGCTTCGATCATCCCCTGCATGTTCCTGTCCATGACGAATTCATGGGCGGTCTTGTCGCTCACGAACGGGTTCAAGCCAAGCGATGCGATTGGGGCCTCGAAGATGGGCGTCACGGTGCCGCCGCCCTGGACATATGCCGCATGGGCACGCCGAAGCTCTTCCGTTGCCCTCAGTGGTGGCGTGATTTCGCGTGGTCGGGAAGCGGCAAATCCGTCTCCCGGGGCGTTGCCCGGGACTATCCATTGCTGAAGCACGTTGTCGGCCAGGTTGAAGACCAGGTGCGTTCCGGGGCCCGCGGATTCGGCCTCCCGCATGAAATCGTCCTGCACCCTGCATGTGTCGCATCGAACAGGCCTGGCTTCCACCCGGCCGAAGGCCAGCAAGCCGATCCCCAGCGCCAATGAATACAGAATGGCTTTCATCCGAATGACTCCCTGTGCATCTCCTGCGAGTCATTCGCAGGTGGGGACATTGTATTGGCTCGCTTTTGTTTATCGGTCGCGCCTTTCCATCCGCCAGATTCGGCAAGGAAGTGGAGGCTGGATCTACAGGCAGGGGTGAGCACTCTGCGGGTTGCAGGTTGCGTGAGAGGCAGGGCGCCATGGACCCGATTCCTCGTGCCAAGGCGTATTGCGTGGCCGCGTTCGCCGACCTGGTTGTCTGGCGTGATGCGCACGGTCTGCGCGCGCATCGAAGGTGCTCCGGCCTTCAACGGCCACGCCACGGCGTTCGATGACGCCGCACTGGTGGAGTGTGTCCCGTCACTGCATGCGCGGCGGAGCGGGAGTCGCCCGCATCAGGGGGCGCTGGCGCCCCTGGCCCGGGTCGCATCTTCATGCAGCGATTCGTTCAACTGGTCGATGACGATGGCCCAGGCTCCATCGCTGTCGATCTTCTCGCGTATGAACTGGCGCTGTCCCTCGTTCCAGAAGGGCGCCTCGCCGATGCGGATGTCGAGCGGCAGCTGGTGATCCTGGATGAATCGCGCGATGGCCGGTTCGTCGGCATCCAGGCCGAGCTGGAGGAAGAGGTTGGTCATGCGCGGGGTGGTTTCGTCCATGGGTCGCTCCAAGTGTGGGGAAGGGAATACGTACGCCATCATGGTCGGCGCAATGTCTTGCCGATGGCAATGCCAGCCCGCGCCGGGGGCCGTCGATGTTCGTCCGGTCAGGAAGGCTTTGCCCGGCGTATGTGGCTCCCATGCGATAACCCCGGAACGTCGCCGCATCCGAAGCGGTGCCAGCATGCGGAAGTCGGCGGCCCAGGTGATGTGTTGACAATCGCTATACGCGCATCCACCATTTGTATATCTTTTGTGTATCCGAGGGTCGGGCCATGCGTGCTGCCGCCATCAACCTGCGTGCGTTGCCAGAGCAGCGCGACCTGATCGACCAGGCCGCCAGCCTGCTGGGCAAGAGCCGCTCCGACTTCATGCTGGAAACCGCCTGCGCGCGCGCGCAGGAGGTGGTGCTGGACCAGGTCTTCTTCGTGGTGAACGGGGAGAAGTTCGAGCAGTTCGTGGCGATGCTGGATGCGCCGCCGAAGCCCAATCCCGGTCTGGAACGGCTGCTGTCGCGCAGGCCGATCTGGGAAAAGGGGTGATGCGCCTGCCGCTGACCGAGCCGTCACCGCTGGCGGCCACACACCGGCTGGATGGCTTCGACTGTGGCGAGGTCGAGCTCGACGACTGGCTGCGGCGGCGTGCGTTGGTCAACCAGTTGGGTGGGGCCAGCCGTACCTTCGTGGTGGCCGATGCGGACGGTGTCGTGCGCGGTTACTACGCGCTGGCCGCCGGTGCGATTTCGCACGAGCTGGCCCTGGGCAGGATCAAGCGCAACATGCCCGATCCGGTGCCGGCCATCGTGCTGGGACGTCTGGCGGTGGACGGGCCGGCGCACGGTCTTGGCCTGGGCGGCGACCTGTTGATGGATGCGGTGCGGCGTGTCGTCGGCATTTCCGGGCAGGCTGGCGTGCGCGCCATGCTGGTGCATGCGCTGCACGAGCGCGCGCAACGGTTCTACGAGCATTTCGGCTTCGAGCCTTCGCCCTTGCAGCCCCTGGTGCTGATGCTGCGACTGGAGGGGCGGCGCTGAGGCAGCCGAGGGCAAGCTTCACACTCTCCTGTACTTGCCCCACGCCGGGTATCGCCGGGTAACGCTTCATGCGGGGCAAGCCCCGCATCCACGGTGGTCCAAACTCCGTGCAGCCGGGCGCCAGCGATGCGCCGGCCTGCCTCGGTCAGCCGGCGCGGGCCGTGCGCACGATGGCGGCGGCAGCGGCGGCGGATTTCCTCACCTCGTCCCACTGGCCGGCGCGAATCCAGGCGTCCTGCACCATCCACGAGCCGCCGATGCAGACCACGTTCTTCTGGCCGAGGTAATCGGCCGCGGTGGCTTCGGTGATGCCGCCGGTGGGGCAGAGCCTGAGTTCGGGAATCGGTCCGGCCACGCCCTTGATCATCGCCAGCCCGCCCACGGCGGTGGCCGGGAACAGCTTGCAGACGCGGAAGCCGCGCGCCAGCAGCGCCAGCAGTTCGGTGGGCGAGGCGGCACCCGGCACCACCGGCAACGGGGCCTCGGCCAACGCATCGGCCATGTGCGCCGGCGTGCCGGGGGTGACGAGGAAATCGGCGCCCACGTCGATGGCCTGGCGCATCTGCTCGACGGTCAGCACGGTGCCGGCGCCGACCACCACGTCGGGCAGTTCGCGCTTGAGCATGGCCAGCGCTTCCATCGCCACCGGCGTGCGCAGGGTCAACTCGATGGCCGGCAGGCCGCCTTCCAGCAGCGCGGTGCTGACCGCGCGGGCCTGGTCGAGGGTATGGACGGTGACGACGGGCAGGATGCCGGCGGCGGTGAGCAGCTGTTCGGCGCGGTCCTGGTGCTGGGCGATGGTCATGCGGTCCTCAATCTGTAATGTCTTTGAAGCCTCTCTCCCATCGGAAGAGGGGTTGGGGCGAGGGGGAGGGGAGCCGGCGATGCCTGAACCACCTGGACTCCGTTCACCCCTCATCCGCCCCCACCTACGCGGGGCAGGTTCTTCGGGTACCTGTGTTCGGCGCTTCCCTGTGTCTCACTCTGCGGGTGGCTTTACCCTGTGGTTCGGCCATCCTGCCGGGCTGCCTCCCGCGGGGAGAAGGAAGCGAGCTCAAGCGTCGTTGGCTTCATGCGGGGCGGCGGCCGCGGCGGCATCGTGGCCGAGGTCGTATTCGGCGTCGTATTCCCACACGCTGCCATCGGGCCGCACCGGGCCGCAGGAGATCGAGATCGCGCCCTGGTCGGCCGGGCCGACCACGCGGCGGTTCACCGCGAACAGGTTGCGGCCCAGGTCGTTGCCGGCCGGCGCGGTGTTCGGGGCGATGCCGCGCGCGGCCCACTCGGCGGCATCCACCAGCACTTCCAGGGTGCCGGCCTCGCCATCGAGGCGGACGATGTCGCCCTCGCGGATGCGGGCGATCGGGCCGCCGCGCGCCGCCTCGGGGGTGACATGGATGGCGGCCGGGATCTTGCCCGAGGCGCCGGACAGGCGGCCGTCGGTGACCAGCGCCACGCGCCGGCCCTGGTTCTGCAGCAGGCCCAGCAGCGGCGCCAGCGAATGCAGTTCCGGCATGCCGTTCGCGCGCGGTCCCTGGTAGCGCACCACGGCGACGAAATCCTGCGGCAGCGCGCCGGCGGCGTGCAGCCTGTTCAGCGCCTGCGGCGCATCCACCACCACGGCCGGCGCTTCGATCGTGCGGTACTGCGGCTTCACCGCCGACAGCTTGATCAGCGAACGGCCGATGTTCCCGCGCAGCAGACGCAGGCCGCCCTGGGCTTCGAAGGGATCGGCAGCCGGGCGCACCACCTCGATGTCCGCGCTCTGCGCGACGGCCGGTGCATAGACGACCTTGCCATCGATCAGCCGCGGCTCCTGCGCATAGGCGCGCATGCCGCCCTCGGCGATGGTGGCCAGGTCGTCATGCATCAACCCGGCATCCATCAGCTCGCGGAACACGAAAGCCGGGCCGCCCGCGGCGGCGAAGCGGTTCACGTCGGCCTCGCCGTTGGGGTAGACCCGCGCCAGCAGCGGCACGATCTGCGAGAGCTGGTCCATGTCGTCCCAGGTCAGCACGATGCCGGCCGCGCGCGCCACTGCGATCCAGTGGATGGTGTGGTTGGTGGAGCCGCCGGTGGCCATCAGCGCGACCACCGCGTTGACGATGGCGCGCTCGTCGATCAGCCGGCCCAGCGGGCGGAAGTCGTCGCCCAGCGCGCTGATCTCCAGCGCGCGCGCGGCGGCGGTGCGGGTCAGCGCATCGCGCAGCGGCAGTTCCGGGTTTACGAACGAGGCGCCCGGCAACTGCACGCCCATGGCTTCCAGCAGCACCTGGTTGGAGTTGGCGGTGCCGTAGAAGGTGCAGGTGCCCGGCGCATGGTAGGAGTCGGACTCGGCCTGCAGCAGTTCCTCGCGGGTCGCTTCGCCGGCGGCGTAGCGCTCGCGCACTTCGGCCTTCTTCTTGTTGGGGATGCCCGGGGTCATCGGCCCGGCCGGCACGAACACCGCCGGCAGGTGGCCGAACGCCAGCGCGCCGATCAGCAGGCCCGGCACGATCTTGTCGCACACGCCCAGGTGCACGGTGGCGTCGAACATGTCGTGGCTCAGGCCGATGGCGGTGGCCTGGGCGATGATGTCGCGCGAGAACAGCGACAGCTCCATGCCGCCGCGGCCCTGGGTGACGCCGTCGCACATCGCCGGCACGCCGCCGGCGACCTGCGCGGTGGCGCCGAGTTCGCGCGCCGCGTCGCGGATCATCTGCGGGTAGTGCTCGAACGGCTGGTGCGCCGAGAGCATGTCGTTGTAGGCGGTGATGATGCCCAGGTTGGGCGTCACGTCGCCGCGCAGCCGGCCCTTGTCGGTCGGGCCGCAGGCGGCGAAGGCGTGGGCCAGGTTGCCGCAGCTCAGGCGGCTGCGGAACGGACCTTCGCGCAGCGCGGAATCGATGCCCGCCAGGTAGGCCGCGCGCGACGGGGCGCTGCGCTGGCGGATGCGTTCGGTGATGGCGTGGATTTTCGGATGCAGGCTCATTGGCTACCAGCTGATGAGGGATGGGCGGGCGGATGCCGCTCTTGGTCTTGTCTGGATTCCCGCGTGCCGGGGTGCAGGCCTGGCGTGGGACGTCCCGTGCTCACGCGCACCAGTGCACGCGCAGCTTCGGGCCGGGCGCGTCGATGGCGGCCAGCACCGGATAGCGCAGCACGTCGCCGGAGGCGAGCGCGGCTTCGAGCACGTCCAGCTTCTGCTGGCCGCGCAGCAGCAGCAGGCGCGCGCCGATCGAGGCCAGCCCGTGCGGGGTCAGGGTGATGCGCAGGTGCCAGTCCCTGGCGACCGGGCAGCCGCTGGCGTCCAGCGCGGCATAGGGCTTGGCGCTCTGCAGGGCGCGCCCGAGGTCGCGCGAGCCGGGGAACAGCGAGGCGGTATGCCCGTCGTTGCCCATGCCCAGCACCACCAGGGCAGCCGGCTGCGAATGCTCGGCCTGCAGGTTGGCGTCGTGCACGCACTCGGCCAGCGACTTGCCGATGCGCACCAGCGGATCGAAATGCGCGCCCTCGGCCAGGTTGAGGAAGCTGTGCCGCACCAGCCAGGCATTGCTGTCGCGGTCCTGCGGCGACAGCCAGCGCTCGTCGGCCAGGCCGACTTCCACGCGGGCCCATTCGAGCGGCTGCTCGGCCAGCATCTCGTACACCGGCGCCGGCGTGGTGCCGCCGGACAGCAGCATGCGCGCGCGGCCGCGCCGGTCGATCTCGTGGCCGAGGATCGTGGCCATTTCCCGGGCCACGCCCTCGGTCCATTCCTCCTCGTCGGAATGGCGGACCAGCGCGAGGCGGTCGGACAGGGCGTTCATGCGGGGACTCCCGTGGGCGCCTGCTGCAGGTCCACCGCGTAGGCGGCGGCGCCGAGCAGGCCGGGGCAGGGGTGGATGATGGCCAGCGACGGCACCTTCGACAGGGTTGCGGTGAAGCGGCCCTTGTTCTCGAAGCAGCTGCGGAAGCCGGAATGCTGCAGCGGCCCGAGCAGCCGCGGCACCAGCCCGCCGGTGAGGAAGACGCCGTCCCACGCGCCCTGCACCAATACCGCATCGCCGGTGATGGCGCCGAAGATGTCCATGAATACCTCGATGGCGCGCATGGCGACCGGATCCCCCGCGGCGGCGCGTTCGCTGACCTGCGCCGGCTGCAGCTGGCCCGGATCCTGCCCGGCGATCTCGCTCAGCGTGCGGTGCAGGTTGACCAGGCCGGGGCCGCAGATCAGCCGTTCGTTGGACACGCGGCCGAACTGCTGGGTGAGGATTTCCAGGATGCGGATCTGCTCGGGCGTGCTCGGCGCGAAGCTGGCGTGGCCGCCCTCGGTCGCCAACGGATAGTAGCGGCCGTCGCGCACCACCAGTCCGCCGACCCCCAGCCCGGTGCCGGGACCGATCACGCAGTAATTGCGCGCCACGGAGGCCGCGGCCGGTTGCCAGCTGGCGCCGCCGATCTGCACCACGTCGTCCATCCGCAGCAGGGCCACGGACATGGCCTGGGCGACGAAGTCGTTGATCAAGTGCAGCCGCGACAGGCCCAGCTGCGCGGCGGTGCGCGAGCGCGAGATCACCCACGGATGGTTGGTGATGCGCGCCTCGTCCTCGTCCACGCGCCCGGCGACGGCGAACACGCCGCTGCGCACGGTGACGCCATGCTCCTGCAGGTAGCAGGCGGCGGCATCGGCCAGCGAGGGGAAGTTCGCCACCGGGTATTCGCCGATGCTGCCCTGGTCGAGCGGAGCGGAGGCGGCGATGTCGGCCAGCGCGAAGCGCGCATTGGTGCCGCCGATGTCGGCGACCAGTACGTGTTCCGCGGTAGCGCTCACAGCCCGGTTTCCGTGCGGTTGTCGGCGACGATGGCTTCGGGCAGGAAATGGCGGGCCTGCGCCGGCCCCCAGCTGCCGGCCGTGTAGGGTTCCATCGGCAGGTCGGCGGCCTTCCAGGCGTCGGCGACGCTGTCGATCCACGCCCATGCCGCGCGCACTTCGTCGTCGCGCACGAACAGGGCATGGTTGCCGTTGAAGGCGTCCAGGAACAGGCGCTCGTAGGCGATGCGGCGGTGCAGGCCGGTCGGCACCGACAGCTCCAGTTCCAGCGGCTGCAGTTCCAGCGCGCCCCATTCCGGGCCGGCCAGCGAACTCATCAGCCCGAGCTGGATGTTCTCCTGCGGCTGCAGCTGGAAGCTCAGCCGGTTGGGCTGGGCCTGGCGCCGGTCCGGGCGCTCGAACAGCCAGTGCGTGACCGGCTTGAGGTTGACCTCGATGCGGGTGGTGCGCTCGGGCAGGCGCTTGCCGGTGACCAGGTGGAACGGCACGCCGGCCCAGCGCCAGTTGTCGATGTGCGCGGTGACGCCGACGAAGGTCTCGGCCTCGCTGCCTTCCGGCGGCTGGTAGGCCTGCACCGGCTGGCCGCCGATGGTGCCGGCGGTGTAGCGGCCGCGCACGCTGTCCTTGGCCGCGTGGCGGGCGTCGAGCGGGCGCAGCGCGCGCAGCACCTTGACCTTCTCGTCGCGGATGCGGTCGGCTTCCAGCGAGGCCGGCGGCTCCATCGCCACCAGGCACAGCAGCTGCAGGATGTGGCTCTGCACCATGTCGCGCATCGCGCCGGAGCGCGAGTAATAGGAGTCGCGGCCGTCCACGCCATCGCTTTCGGCCACCATGATGTGCACCGACTCGATGTAGTTGCGGTTCCACACCGCCTCCAGCAGGGTGTTGCCGAAGCGCAGCGCCATCAGGTTCTGCACCGCCGCCTTGCCCAGGTAGTGGTCGATGCGGAACACGCGGTCCTCGTCGATCAGCTTGCCGATCGCCCGCAGGATTTCCTCGGCGCTGGCGCTGTCCGAGCCGATCGGCTTCTCCAGCATCAGCCGGTGCGGCGCGGCCAGCGCGCCGCCCAGCGCCAGGCCCTCGCAGGTGGAGATGTACAGGCCCGGCGGGATCGACAGGTAGCTCACGCAGCGGCGGTCGGTGAGTTCGCGCACCGCGTCGGCGATCGATGCCGGGTCGCGCAGGTCCACCGAGCGGTAGTCGATGCGGCGCAGCAGGTTGTTGATGTCGTCCTGGCTGGCCTGCGGCAGCGCCTGCTCCAGGCGCGGCCGCAGGATGTCGCGGAACTTCTCGGTGTCATGCGGCGACAGCGCCATCGCGCGCACCCGGAAATCCTCGGGGAGCAGGCCGTCGCCCAGCAGTCGCAACAGGGAAGGGAACAGGTAGCGCTGGGCCAGATCGCCTGTGGCACCGAACAGGAGGAGGGTGTCGTGCATGGCTCGAGTTTCGTGTTCTGGTGACATCGTTGTCAATCGCCCTTCACTGAAGTTCTGGTTGTCGTCCGACGGGGGGGCCATGGCCTCGGCCACCGCCCGTTCGCGGCATCGGGAAAGCGTGGCGCGGAAGAAGATCGGCACCTGTTGTGGCAAGGCGCCGAGGCTTCCATGGTCGAGACCGGGAGCCGTTGATGGTGCCATGGGAAAACGTTTGCGTGGCAGAATGTTTCCACTGTATTCGTATTCGAAAGCGGCTGCCCCGGCGGCGCGATCGAGATGATTGGGGCAGCCGATGGCGAACGTGCGGTTCGATGAGGTGCGCAAGGTCTACGACAACGGCCAGGTGGCCGTGCACGGGGCCAGCTTCGAGATCGCCGACGGCGAGTTGATGGTGCTGGTGGGGCCGTCGGGCTGCGGCAAGTCCACACTGCTGCGGATGGTGGCGGGGCTGGAGGAGATCAGCGCCGGCACGCTGTCCATCGGCGGGCGCGTGGTCAACGACGTTGCGCCGATGGACCGCGACATCGCGATGGTGTTCCAGAACTATGCGCTGTACCCGCACATGACCGTGGCCGAGAACCTGGCCTTCGGCCTGAAGCTGCGTGGCCACGGCAAGGCCGAGGTCGCGCGGCGCGTGCAGGCGGCGGCCGACATGCTGGGGCTGGCCGGGATGCTCGACAAGCTGCCGCGGGCGATGTCCGGCGGCCAGCGCCAGCGCGTGGCGCTGGGCCGGGCGCTGGTGCGCGAGCCGGCGGTGTTCCTGCTCGACGAACCGCTGTCCAACCTCGACGCCAAGCTGCGCCATTCGGTGCGCACCGAGATCGCGCAGCTGCACCGCACGCTGGGCACGACGATGATCTACGTGACCCACGACCAGGTCGAGGCGATGACGCTGGGCCAGCGCATCGTGGTGCTCAACGACGGCGTGATCCAGCAGATCGACACGCCGATGGCGCTGTACGAGCGCCCGGCCAACCTGTTCGTCGCCGGCTTCCTGGGCAGTCCGGCGATGAACACGCTCAAGGGACGGCTGCAGGCCGCGGCGGACGGGCAGGTCGAGCTGGACGTGGGCGAGGGCTGGCGGGTGCCGCTGGGCCGCCCTGCGGTACCCGCGGGCGCGGCCGGGCGCGAGGTGGTGGTCGGCATCCGCCCGGAGCACCTGCAGCCGGGCGGCGGCGGGACGGCATTCGAGGCGGTCATCGAGAGCATCGAGCCGGTCGGCAACGAGATGTTCGTGAACCTGCGCCACGGCCCGCGGCCGCTGGTGATGCGGGTGCCGCCGCAGGCGCTGCCGGCGGTGGGCGAGGGGATCGCCGTGGCGGTCGCGTCCGCGGCCCTGCACTTCTTCGACGCGGCCAGCGGCATGCGCCTGGAGCCGGCGGGCTGATCAGCGTCTCTCAGCGTGCCAGGCCGTCGAGCAGGTCGAGGCGGTCGGCCTTTTCGCCGCCCACTTCCAGTTCGCCGCCGGGCAGTTCCAGCGGCAGCACCGCCAGCGCCAGCGTGCCGGCGCTGCTGGCGACGGTGCCGACGCCTGCGCCGGCCTGCGTCACCGCGTCGCCGGCAGTGCTGGCAAGGGCAGTGCGCAGCAGCGCCAGCGAGCGCTTGGCCTTGCCCAGGAAATGGGTGCGGGCAACGATTTCCTGGCCGGGGTAGCAGCCCTTCTTCACGCTGTAGGCCGACAGGCGATCCAGTCCCAGCTGCTGCGGCGTCCACTGCTCGCGCTGCGACGCGTCCAGCCGCGGCAACCCGAAGCGCAGGTCCGACTGGCGCCAGGCCAGTTCCGCGGCGTCTTCATGCGGGGCATTGCCCGCATCGACCAGGCGCAGCGTGCGTGGATGCGCCGCGCTGCCGACGTCCAGTTCGATCGCGCCATCGTCCAGGCGGGCGAGCGCCGCGCCGCGGGCGAGGGCAGGAGGCTGGAAGGCGACCTCGACGGTGCCGGTTCCGGGCGGGGCGATGACGACCTTGCGGCGGAACACGAAGCGCCGCAGCTGTTCGGCCATCGCCTCGACGCCGCCGTCGTGGCACACCAGCAGCAGGCTCTCCGCGTCCAGGCGCAGCAGCTGGAAGATCGCCAGCACGCGTCCCTTGGCGGTCAGCCAGGCGCTCCATTGCCACTGACCGTCGGCCAGCGATGCCACGTCGTTGGCGAACTGGGCCTGGGCGAAGGCGACCGCATCCGGGCCGGAAAGGGCCAGCACCTGCGGCTGGCGCACTGTGCGCAAACCGCTGAAAAGAGGGGCGAGGTTGTCAGACACGTGAACGGGGACTAAAATTTGTGCGTTGCGAGACCGACCATGATAGGCCAAACAACCCCCACTCCCGAGAACGGAACCGAAGCCAAGCCGGAGCCGGAGAAGCAGCCGCTTCCCGATGCCGGATCGGTGCCGCAGGAAATCGGCGGACGCGGCGGACTTGATCCGGTGCGTTACGGCGATTGGGAGAAAAACGGTCGCTGCATCGATTTCTGAGCAGCGTCAGCCAACGCGGCAACCGCCGCCCAGCCGAGATAACGAGTCAGCGAATGGCGAACAGACCCCGCCCCCTTTCTCCGCACCTGCAGGTGTATCGCTGGCAGATCCAGATGGCCACCTCGATCCTGCATCGAGCCACCGGCATCGTTCTGTCCGTCGGAGCCCTGATCATTGCCGGCGGCCTGCTCGCCCTGATGATGGGCCCCGAGTCCTGGAACTGCTTCACCACCCACGCCAGCGCGTGGTACGGCAAGGTGATCCTGTTCGGCTGGACCTGGTGCTTCGCCTACCACCTGTGCAACGGCATCCGCCACATCATCCAGGACTTCGCCATCGGCTACAGCAAGCCGGCCTTCATCCGCAGCAGCTGGCTGTCGGTGATCGGCTCGCTGGTCGTCACCGTGCTGGTCTGGGCCTACGTCTGCTGCTTCGGAGGCGCCGCATGAGCAACTTCCGCACCCCTCTGAAGAATGCCCGCGGCCTCGGCAGCGCCAAGTCAGGCACCGAGCACTTCATCCACCAGCGCCTGACCGCCACCGCGCTGGTATTCCTGACCGTCTGGTTCCTGTGCCTGGTGCTGAGCCTGATCGGCGCCGACTACGTCACCGCCGTGACCGTGGTGAGCCGGCCGTGGAACGCGATCCTGCTGGTCGGTTTCCTCGTCGCCATGTTCTGGCACGCGCAGCTCGGCCTGCAGGTCGTGCTGGAGGATTACATCCACAACTCGTTGCTGGCCCTGGCATTGCAGACCACGGTCAAGTTCGTCGCCGTGCTCGGCGCGATCGTCAGCATCTTCGCGGTCGCCCGCGTCGCGCTTGGGAACTGATACATGTCCGCTTACAACATTACTGAACACAGGGTCGACATGGTGGTCGTCGGCGCCGGCGGCGCCGGCCTGCGCGCGACCTTCGGCCTGGCCCAGAAGGGCCTGCAGACCGTCTGCATCACCAAGGTCTTCCCGACCCGCTCGCACACCGTGGCCGCGCAGGGCGGCATTGCCGCCGCACTGGCGAACATGGGCGAGGACGACTGGCGCTACCACTACTACGACACCATCAAGGGCGGCGACTGGCTGGGCGACCAGGACGCCATCGAGTACATGTGCCGCGAGGCCATCCCGTCGGTGATCGAACTGGAGCACTACGGCGTTCCGTTCTCGCGCACCGAGGACGGCAAGATCTACCAGCGCCCGTTCGGCGGCATGACCACCAAGTACGGCGAAGGCCCGTCCGCGCAGCGTACCTGCGCCGCCGCCGACCGCACCGGCCACGCCATGCTGCACACGCTGTACCAGCAGTCGCTGGCCCACAACGCGCGCTTCATGATCGAGTACTTCGCGCTCGACCTGATCTTCGACGAGGAAGGCGTCTGCCGCGGCGTGCTCGCCCTGGACATGGCCGAGGGCACCCTGCACCTGTTCCGCGCCCACGGCGTGGTGCTGGCCACCGGCGGCTACGGCCGTGCCTACTTCAGCGCCACCTCGGCGCACACCTGCACCGGCGACGGCGGCGGCCTCGTGGCCCGCGCCGGCCTGCCGCTGCAGGACATGGAGTTCGTGCAGTTCCACCCGACCGGCATCTACGGCGCCGGCTGCCTGATCACCGAAGGCGTGCGCGGCGAAGGCGGCATCCTGCGCAATGCCAGCGGCGAGCGCTTCATGGAACGCTACGCCCCGCACTACAAGGACCTGGCCTCGCGCGACGTGGTCAGCCGTTCGATGACCATCGAGATCCGCGAAGGCCGCGGCGTCGGCGAGCACAAGGACCACATCCTGCTCGACCTGACCCACCTCGGCCCGGGCGTGATCGAGGACAAGCTGCCGGGCATCGCCGAAAGCGCCCGCATCTTCGCCGGCGTCGACGTGACCAAGCAGCCGATCCCGGTGATCCCGACCGTGCACTACAACATGGGCGGCATCCCGACCAACTACCACGGCGAAGTGGTGCGCAAGGTCGGCGACAACCCCGATGCGGTGGTGCCGGGTCTGTACGCCATCGGCGAGGCCGCCTGCGTGTCGGTGCACGGCGGCAACCGCCTGGGCTCCAACTCGCTGCTCGACCTGGTGGTGTTCGGCCGCGCCGTGGCCAACCGCTGCGCCGAGACCATCAAGCCGGGCGCGCCGCACAAGACCCTGGCCTCCGACGCCTGCGACAAGGCGCTGGGCCTGCTGGACAAGCTGCGCCACGCCAACGGCGACACCCCGACCGCGGTCATCCGCGACCGCATGCAGCGCACGATGCAGGCCGACGCGGCGGTGTTCCGCACCAGCAAGACCCTGGCCGAAGGCTGCGAGAAGATGGCCGAGGTGTTCGATTCGTTCCAGGACGTCAAGGTTTCCGACCGCTCGCTGGTCTGGAACTCGGACCTGATCGAGACCTATGAACTGAACAACCTGCTGCTCAACGCGGTGGCGACGATCAACTCGGCCGAGCAGCGCCACGAGAGTCGCGGCGCCCACGCCCACGAGGACTACCCCGAGCGCGACGACGTCAACTGGATGAAGCACACGCTGGTCACCGTCGACGAGAAGGGCAAGTGCAGCTTCGACTACCGTCCGGTGCACATGTACACGCTCACCGACGACGTCGCCGTCGTGCCGCCGAAGCCGCGCGTCTACTGATCCGGGGAACCTACGAACATGGCTGAATTTGCACTTCCGAAGAACTCCCGGATCACCCAGGGCAAGCACTTCCCCGCCAAGAGCGGCGGGAAGAACCTGCGCACCTTCAAGATCTACCGCTGGAGTCCGGACGACGACCAGAACCCGCGCACCGACACCTACGAGATCGACCTGGACAGCTGCGGCCCGATGGTCCTGGACGCGCTGGTCAAGATCAAGAACGAGGTCGACCCGACCCTGACCTTCCGCCGTTCGTGCCGCGAGGGCATCTGCGGTTCGTGCGCGATGAACATCGACGGCACCAACACGCTGGCCTGCACCCGCGCCATCAGCGACTGCGGCAAGGCCGAGGTGCCGATCTACCCGCTGCCGCACATGGACGTGGTCAAGGATCTGGTGCCGGACCTGACCCACTTCTACGCGCAGTACGCCTCGATCAAGCCGTGGATCCGCACCCAGACCCCGGCGCCGTCGGATCGCGAGCGCCTGCAGTCGCCGGAAGACCGCAAGAAGCTCGACGGCCTGTACGAGTGCATCCTGTGCGCCTGCTGCTCGACCTCGTGCCCGAGCTACTGGTGGAACGGCGAGCGCTACCTGGGGCCGGCGATCCTGCTGCAGGCCTACCGCTGGATCATCGACTCTCGCGACGAGGACACCGGTGCGCGCCTGGACGACCTGGAAGACCCGTTCAAGCTGTACCGCTGCCACACCATCATGAACTGCGCCCGGACCTGCCCGAAGGGCCTGAACCCGGCGCTGGCGATCGCCGAGATCAAGAAGCTGATGATGGCGCGCCGTGCCTGACGCATGCTTTTCCCTTCTCCCTTCGGGAGACAAAACGGCAGGAATGCCGTTCTGCACGGCGAAGCCGCCCGAAGGGTGAGGCACAGGGATGTGCCGAATGCAGGTTCCCGAAGGGGCGGATGGGGGTACGGGCGAAGCCTGGTGCAATCAATTCCGCAGGAGCTTCGCTCCGAACCCTCACCCCAACCCCTCTCCCGATGGGAGAGGGGCTTTAGCTTCCGGCGCATGCACACCGAAGACGACATCGAACTGAAGAAGCTGCGCTGGCGCTGCCGCCGCGGCATGCGCGAGCTGGACCAGCTGTTCGGCCGCTATCTCGACCAGCGCTGGGGGCAGGCGCCGGCGGCCGAGCGCGCGGTTTTCCTACTGCTGCTGGAAACCGAGGACGACAAGCTGTGGCGCTGGTCCATGGGCTACGAGGCCTGTCCCGATGCGTCGCAGGCAACCCTGCTGGAATACATCCGCGCCCTTCCGCTGTGAGTGGCGGCCCTCGCGCTGGCTGGCCGGCGCGCTGGCGCTGCTCGGGCTGCTGGCCGCGCTCGCGCTGTTGAACTGCGAACTGGGACGTCCCGTCGCGTGGCCGGCCGTGCTGCTGGCGCTGGGGTGGGGCCTCCTGCTGGCATGGCGTGGGCTGCGCCGGATGCCGCGGCAACTGCTGGTTCCGCCGGCACCGGTACCGGCCAGCGTGGATGGCATGGCGATCGACGCGCTGGAACTGCTGGAACGCGGCCCCCTGCTGGTGCTGCGCTGGCGTGCGGGAAAACGGCGCGGGCACCTGCTGTTCTGGCCGGATACGCTGCCGCGCGCGCGGCGACGTGAACTGCGACTGGCCGTGCGCGCCCGCGCCGTTTCCCGTTAGCGGGCGGGGATGGCAACATGGCGCCACTTCATCGGCACACGCGCATGTTCAGACCCTTACCCGTCGCAATCGGATTGCGCTACCTGCGGGCCAAGCGCCGCAACGGCTTCATCTCCTTCATCTCCATGGCCTCGATCCTCGGCATCGCGCTCGGGGTGACGGTGCTGATCACCACGCTGGCGGTGATGAGCGGTTTCCAGAAGGAAATCCGCGACCGCCTGCTGCAGATGTCGGCCCACGCCACGGTCAGCGCCGAAGGTGCGCCGATGACCGACTGGCAGCACGCGGTGGACGTGGCGATGCGCGATCCGCGCGTGGCCGGCGCCGCGCCCTACATCGAGATCCAGGGCATGCTCGCCGGCCCGCGCGTGCAGGGCGCGATCGTGCAGGGCGTCGACCCGGCGCTGGAGCCGAAGGTGTCGGTGCTGGGCGAGAAGATGAAGCAGGGTTCGCTGGACAGCCTGCAGCCGGGCGGGTTCAACATCCTGCTCGGCAAGGAACTGGCGCTGTGGCTGGGCGTGGACGTGGGCGACAGCGTGGTGGCGACGCTGGCCGAGATCCAGGGCACCCCGGTCGGGGCGATGGCGCGGACCAAGCGCTTCAAGGTCAGCGGCATCTTCGAGGCCGGCTCCAACGAGGTCGACCGCGGCGTGGCCTTCGTCAACATGCAGGATCTGGAACGGGTGCTGCGCGTGGACGGCGTCACCGGCGTGCGCCTGAAGCTGCACGACATGGACCAGGCCTATACCGTGGCGCGCGACCTGGCCCTGAACCTCGACGGCTATTACCGGGTCAGCGACTGGACCCAGGAGAACGCGAACCTCTACCACTCGCTGCGCATGGAAAAGACGGTGATGGGCATCCTGTTGTCGCTGATCGTCGCCATGGGCGCGTTCAACCTGGTGTCCTCGCAGGTGATGCTGGTGACCGACAAGCAGGCCGACATCGCCATCCTGCGCACGCTGGGGCTGACCCCGGGCGGGGTGATGCAGGTGTTCATGGTGCAGGGCAGCCTGATCGGGCTGATGGGCACGGTGGCCGGCGTGGTCGGCGGCATCGCGCTGACGCTCAACCTGGAGCGCATCCTCGGCCTGATCGAGTCGACCTTCAACATCAAGCTGCTGCCGGAGGACGTGTACTACATCACCGGCCTGCCGACCGACATGCAGACCGGCGACATCGTCGTCATCACCGCGGTGGCGCTGCTGATGAGCTTCCTGGCGACGCTGTACCCGGCCTGGCGCGCGGCGCGCACCCAGCCGGCGGAGGCGCTGCGCTATGAGTGAGAACGCGAACATGGAATCGGTGATCCGCGCCGAAGGGCTGGCCAAGACCTACGCCGAAGGGCGCATGCGTACGCCGGTGTTCGACGGCCTGGAACTGGACGTGGCGCCGGGCGAGACGGTGGCGATCGTCGGCGCCTCCGGCGCCGGCAAAAGCACGCTGCTGCACCTGCTGGGCGGGCTGGACGTGCCCACCGCCGGCGAGGTCTACGTGGCCGGGCAACGCATGTCGACGCTGTCCGATGCGCAGCGCGGGCGCCTGCGCAACAGCTCGCTGGGCTTCGTCTACCAGTTCCACCACCTGCTGCCGGAATTCACCGCGCTGGAGAACGTGATGATGCCGGTGATGCTGGGAGGCGCCGAGGTGGCGGCCGCCGGGCAGCGGGCGAAGGCCCTGCTGGAATCGGTGGGGCTGGGGCACCGGCTGGAGCACAAGCCGGGCGAACTGTCCGGCGGCGAGCGCCAGCGCGCGGCGGTGGCGCGGGCGCTGGTCAACCAGCCGGCCTGCGTGCTCGGCGACGAACCCACCGGCAACCTCGACGACAAGACCGCCGCGACGGTGTTCGAGCTGATGCTGGAACTGAACCGCGCGCACCGGACCAGCCTGGTGCTGGTGACCCACGACCGCGGCCTGGCCCGCAGGCTGGACCGGGTGCTGGAACTGCGCGAGGCGCGGCTGCACCCGCTCGCCCGCGCCGAGGTCTGAGAACGGCCCCGCGCTCGCCCAATAGCGGGGCACGCTGTAATCCGGCACGCCGGCTGAATCGGCGGCGGATTCCCGCTTGCGCCTCACCGGGCGGGGTGCAAGATGGCGCGGTATTCCCGAGCAGGAGGTGTGTCGTGAAACGTCTGGCAATGGTTCTACTCGCCGCCGCGGTCCTGGCCGGCTGCGCCACGGCAGGCAGGCTTTCCAGCAGCGAGCGGCTGGCGCTGTACCGGGCCCATGCCGGCGCGCCGGTCAGGGACTTCCAGTATTTCGGCTCGCTCAACGGCTGGACCGAACTCGGCGACAGCGCGCTGGCGGTGTGGACCCGGCCCAGCGAAGCCTGGTTGCTGAGCCTGAGCGGCCCGTGCATGGATCTTTCCTATGCGCCGGCGATCAGCGTGACCAACATGATGGGGCGGGTGTCGGCGAAGTTCGACCGCGTGATCGTGCGCGGCGGCAGCCCGGGCATGGTGCCGATGCCCTGCCGGATCGATACCATCCAGCCGCTGGACGTGAAGGCGCTGCGCGTATCGGAAAAGGAGCTGCGCGAGGCCAAGATCGAGGCGCGCACCGAGGAGCAGGGCGGCAACTGACGCCGGGTAGGCCGGGGCTACGCCCCGACGCTCGTCGTCATCCATTCCGCGGGTCGGGGGGGCAACCCCGACCTACAGGGTCTCATGTGCGACATGGCCGCTCAGCTTTTCCGTGCCGCCGGCCGAACGGAAACCGTAGGTCGGGGCTACGCCCCCGACGCTCGTCGCCATCCATTCCGTGGGGCGGGGATGCAACCCGACCTACGGGGTCTCGGGTGCGACGAAGCCGGCCGGCTTTTCCGCGCCGCCGCCGAACAGGAACTTGACCAGTTCTTCCTCCAGGAACGCGCGGTGCTTCGGGTCGCGCGGCGAGAGCCGGTTCTCGTTGATCAGCATGGTCTGGTGCGCCAGCCAGGCCGCCCACGCCTGCTTGCCGATGTTGGCGAAGATGCGCTGGCCCAGTTCGCCGGGGTAGGGCACGAAGTCCAGGCCTTCGGTTTCGCGTTGTTCGTACTGGCAGAAGACGGAGCGGGGCATGCGGTATTCCTGTCGATGGAGCGGGCCGCCGTCAGTGGCGGTCGAGCAGCTTGCGGATCGGCGCGGGCAGGCCCAGTGAGGCCAGATCGGCACGGGCAACCCAACGCAGGTCGTCATTGTCGCCCACGCGCGGTCGCAGGGCGACCTTGCGCAGGTGCAGCGGCTGCAGGTGCAGGCGGTAGTGGCTGAAGGTGTGGACGACCAGCGGCAGTTCCTCGGCACCGTCGTAGTCGCCGTCGATATGGCCGGCGAACCATTCGCGCAGTGCGGCGTCGGTGTCGGCCTGCGGCAGCGTCCACAGCGAGGCCCAGATGCCGACGGGAGGGCGCTTGAGCAGCAGGATGTGGCCCTGCGCGTCTTCCAGCAGCAGCGCGCTGGCCTCGCGCTCGGGCAGCACCTTGCTCGGCTTGGGCGTGGGCAGCGCATCCACCAGTCCCTGCGTTTGCGCGGCGCAGCCATCGCGTACCGGGCACAGGATGCAGGCCGGATTGGCGCGGGTGCACAGCGTGGCGCCGAAATCCATCTGCGCCTGCGTCCAGTCGGCCATGCGTCCCTGCGGCACCTGCTCCACGTGCTGCGCGGCCAGCGCCCATAACTGCTTCTCGATGGCGGGCAGGCCCGGGTAGCCGGCGATGCCGTAATGGCGGGTCAGCACGCGCTTGACGTTGCCGTCGAGGATCGGGAACGGGTCGTTCCAGGCCTGGCTGAGGATGGCGCCGGCGGTGCTGCGGCCGATGCCGGGCAGCGCCAGCAGGGCGTCGAGGTCGCGCGGCAGGTCGCCGTCGTGCAGTTCGACGCAGCGCCTGGCGGCGGCATGCAGGTTGCGCGCGCGGGCGTAGTAGCCCAGCCCGGCCCAGTGCGCCATCAGCGTGTCGTTGTCGGCCGCGGCCAGGTCGGGCAGCGTCGGGAACGACTGCACGAAGCGCTGGAAATAGGGGATGACCGTGGCGACCTGGGTCTGCTGCAGCATGATCTCCGACAGCCATACCCGGTACGGCGTGCGCGGGTGCTGCCAGGGCAGGTCGTGGCGGCCGTGGTGGTCGAACCAGTCGAGCAGGCGGGTGGCAAAGTGGGGCATGGACTATCGCGGGGGCTTGGTTATGTTCCCTTCTCCCACTGGGAGAAGGTGCCCCGAAGGGGCGGATGAGGGTAAGGGCGAAGCCTCGTGCGGCCAGGCATTGCGAGGGCTTCGCCCCAACCCTCACCCCAACCCTTCTCCCGGTGGGAGAGGGGCTCAAGCCGCTCCCAGCGCCTCCGGCAGCAGCGCATCGACGAAGGCTTCCGGGTCGAACACGCGCAGGTCTTCGGGGCGCTCGCCGATGCCGGCGAAGCGGATCGGGATGCCGAACTCGCGCGCCAGCGCGAACACCACGCCGCCCTTGGCGGTGCCGTCGAGCTTGGTCACCACCAGCCCCGTGACGCCGGCGGCGGCATGGAACTGGCGCAGCTGGTTCAGCGCGTTCTGGCCGGTGGTGCCGTCGATCACCATCAGCACCTCGTGCGGCGCGGTGTCGTCGATCTTGCCGAGCACGCGGCGGATCTTGCTCAACTCGTTCATCAGCCCGGCCTGGGTGTGCAGGCGGCCGGCGGTATCGGCGATCAGCACGCTGGTGCCGCGAGCCTTGCCGGCCTGCAGCGCATCGAAGGCGACCGAGGCGGCATCGGCGTTCTGGCCCTGGGCGATCACGGCCACGCCGTTGCGCTCGCCCCATATCTGAAGCTGCGCCACGGCGGCGGCGCGGAAGGTGTCGCCGGCGGCCAGCATCAGGCTGTGGCCTTCGTCCTTGAAGCGCTTGGCGAGCTTGCCGATGGTGGTGGTCTTGCCGACGCCGTTGACGCCGACGGTGAGGATCACGAACGGCCTGGCGTTGCCGTCGATGACCAGCGGCCGGGAAACCGGCTGCAGCAGGGCGATCAGGTCGGCGCGCAGGGCGGCGAGCAGGGCGTTGGCGTCGGTGAACTCGCGCGCCTTCATGCGCCTGCGCAGGTCCTCGACCAGCGCGGTGGTGGCGGGCACGCCGACGTCGGCGGTCAGCAGCGCGGTCTCGATCTCGTCGAGCAGGTCGTCGTCCAGCCGCGGATTGCGCGAGAACAGGCCGCCGAAGCTGCGGGCGAAGGCGCTGTTGCGCAGGCGGTCGCGCCAGCCGGACTTGCCGGCAGCCGCCGCCGGCGCGGCGTTGGCGGGGATCAGGCCGGCATCGCTTTCCATCGCCGCCGGCTGCCCGGGAGCGTCGGCAACGGGAATATCGGCGGGAACGGGCTCCTGCGCCGGGACCACGACCTCGGCAGAGGGCGCCTCGACGACCGGCGCGGTCGGCGCTTCCTGTTCGACGGGCGAGGGGACGGCGGAGGTCAGCTCCTCGGCGCTGAACTGCGGGGGCTTGCCGACCGCAGGGGTGTCCTGGGGCTTCTTGCGACGGAAAAAACTGAGCATGGATGAGAAAAACCGGGGCAGGTGGACATGCTACCACCGGCGCTGGCCGCGGCCGGTTCGCAGGTCCGTGAAAGGGTTAAAGTTGCCGCGTTTCCGGCCGATGCCATGGCATGAACGCGATTTCCTCCATTGCCGGTTCCGGCATGCGTGTCGCCGTGATGGGCGTGCGCGTGTCGGCGCAGAACATCGCCGTGCAACCGGTAAGGCCGGTGGTGCCGCGGCAGGTGCTTGCCGTGCAGACCATCCCGGGCGGCGGCGCCAGCGCGCAGGTGGTCGCGGGAAACGAGGCGCCGGACATGGTGGCCGATCTCATGGCCGCCAAGACCTATGAAGTGGCCTTCGCCGCCAATGCGGTGGTGATCCGGCGGAACGACGAGATGCTGGGTACGCTGTTCGACGCGTTCGCCTGATTCCTTCTCCCGTCGGGAGAAGGCCTGGCAGGATTGTCAGATTGCATGGCGAAGCCGCCGGCAAGATGAGGCATGGGGAAGTGCCGGAGGCAGGTGTCTCGAAGGGGCGGATGAAGGTACGGGGCGAAGCCCCGTACCGCTTGTAATCACGCGGCTTCGCCCCGTGTCCTCACCCCGGCCCCCGCTCCGTGCCCCGGCCCACGCCAGCGGCGTGGGCGCTCCACCGCACGCGCGCCAGTGGCGCGCAAGCCGTGCCTTCCCGCCCCTCCGGGAGAGGGGCTTTGATGCATCAGGCCGACAGTTCCAGCAGCAGCTTGTTGAGCCGGCGCACGTAGGCGGCGGGGTCCTTCAGGCCGTCGCCGGCGGCCAGGGCGGCCTGGTCGAACAGCACCCGCGCCAGGTCGTTGAAGCGGTCCATGTCCGGCTCGGCGTCGAGCTTCTCGATCAGCGGATGCGCCGGGTTGAACTCGAACACCGGCCGGCTCTCGGGCACCTTCTGCCCGCTGGCCTCCAGGATCTGCCGCATCTGCAGGCCCAGGTCCTGCTCGCCGATGGCCAGGATCGCCGGCGAATCGGTCAGGCGGTGGGAGACGCGCACCTCGGCCACGTCCTCGCCCAGCGCGGTCTTGATGCGCGTGGCCAGCCCTTCCTTGGCCTTGGCGGTCTCCTCCTGCGCCTTCTTCTCTTCCTCCGAATCCAGCGCGCCCAGGTCGAGGTCGCCGCGGGCGACGTCCACGAACGACTTGCCGTCGAACTCGTGCAGGTAGTTCATCAGCCACTCGTCGATGCGGTCGGTCATCAGCAGCACTTCGATGCCCTTCTTGCGGAACACCTCCAGGTGCGGGCTGTCCTTGACCTGCAGATGGCTCTCGCCGGTGAGGTAGTAGATCTTGTCCTGGCTCTCGGCCATGCGGCCGACGTAGTCGGCCAGCGCCACGTCCTGCTCGCCGTCGTTGCTGCGGGTGGAGGCGAAGCGCAGCAGGCCGGCGATCTTCTCGCGGTTGTTGAAGTCCTCGGCCGGGCCTTCCTTCAGCACCTGGCCGAATTCCTTCCAGAAGCGCTGGTAGTCCTCGGGCCTGTCCTTGGCCAGCTTCTCCAGCATGTCGAGCGCGCGCCTGGTCAGCGCCGACTTCATCGAATCGACCACCGGGCCGGACTGCAGGATCTCGCGCGAGACGTTCAGCGGCAGATCGCTGGAATCGACCACGCCCTTGATGAAGCGCAGGTACAGCGGCAGGAACTGCTCGGCCTGGTCCATGATGAAGACGCGCTGCACATAGAGCTTCAGGCCCTTGGCGGCGTCGCGGTGGTACAGGTCGAACGGCGCGCGGCCGGGCGTGTACAGCAGCGAGGTGTACTCCAGCTTGCCCTCGACCTTGTTGTGGCTCCAGGCCAGTGGGTCGGAGAAGTCGTGGGCGATGTGCTTGTAGAACTCGGTGTATTCCTCGTCCGAGATCTCGGACTTGGGCCGGGTCCACAGCGCATTGGCCTTGTTGACCGCTTCCCATTCCAGCGCCTCGGGCGTGTCCTCGCCGTGCTGTTCCTTGTGCAGCTCGATCGGCAGGCCGATGTGGTCGGAGTACTTCTTGACCAGCCCGCGCAGCTTCCAGTTGTCGGCGAAGCCTTCCTCGCCGTTCTTCAGATGCAGCACGATGCGGGTGCCGCGCTCGGGCTTGTCGATGGTCTCGACCTCGAACTCGCCTTCGCCGCGCGAGGACCAGTGCACGCCCTCGCTGGCCGGCAGACCGGCGCGGCGGCTGTACACGTCGACCTGATCGGCGACGATGAAGGCCGAGTAGAAGCCCACGCCGAACTGGCCGATCAGGTTGGCGTCCTTCTTCTGGTCGCCGGACAGGGCCTTGAGGAACTCGCCGGTGCCGGACTTGGCGATGGTGCCCAGGTGGGCCACGGCCTCGTCGCGGCTCATGCCGATGCCGTTGTCGTCGATGGTCAGCGTGCGCGCGGCCGGGTCGGCCTCGATGCGGATGCGCAGCGCGCCGTCGCCTTCCAGCAGCTCGGGCCGGGTCAAGGCTTCGAAGCGCAGCTTGTCGGCGGCGTCGGCGGCGTTGGACACCAGCTCGCGCAGGAAGATTTCCTTGTTCGAGTACAGCGAATGGATCATCAGGTGCAGCAGCTGCTTCACCTCGGTCTGGAAACCGCGGGTTTCCTTGTGGGCTTCGGCGGTCATCGTCGGGTTCGCTCCGTGGGTTGCCTGGGCCGCACGTGGCGGCCGATGGATCACGGGGTATGGGCCGGCCGGCGAATTTCAAGATCGGCGCGCGTGCAGGCGTGCAGGACCTGTAGGAGCGACGCCAGTCGCGAGGGGCTTTCCCGGTGAAGCCACATCGCGACTGGCGTCGCTCCTACAGTCCTGCGGGTCTGGCCGGGAAAACGCCTGCGCGGTAGCGGGTTCGGCTTATCATGCCGGCCCCGTCCCGATGTCCCTGCGCATGTCCCGTCCGCCCCGATCCTCCCGCGCTGCTCCACCGCGTCCCGCGCATGGCGGGGAAGGGCAGGTGCGCATCATCGGCGGCCGCTGGCGCAACACGCGCCTGCAGGTGCCGCCACTGGAAGGCCTGCGCCCGACCAGCGACCGGGTGCGCGAGACCCTGTTCAACTGGCTGATGCTGAAGCTGCCGGGCGCGCGGGTGCTGGACCTGTTCGCCGGCAGCGGCGCGCTGGGGCTGGAAGCGGTCTCGCGCGGCGCGGCCTCGGCGCTGCTGGTCGAACGCGATCCGGCGCTGGCGGCGGCGCTGCGCGGCGTGGTCGGGCGGCTGGGCGCCGACGACCAGGTGCAGGTCGTCGCCGGCGATGCGCTGCGCTGGCTGGAAACGGCTCCGCCGATGCGGGCCGACATCGTGTTCATGGACCCGCCATTCGCCGCCGGCCTCTGGGCGCAGGCGCTCGATCGCCTGCCGCGGCATCTCGCCGCCGACGCGTGGCTGTACGTGGAAGCGCCCGCGGATGCGTTGCCGCCACCACCGGCCGGCTGGAGCCGGCACCGCGAGGGCGGCACCCGCGACGTGGGCTATGCCCTGTACCGTCGCGCCGCTGCTACACTCCGCGATGACCTGAACGCGCCTCCGTCCGCATGACCTCGTCCAATCCCCGCATCGCCGTCTATCCGGGCACGTTCGACCCGATCACCAATGGTCACATCGACCTGGTGCACCGGGCCGCACCGCTGTTCGAGAAGATTGTGGTCGGCGTGGCGCAGAGCCCCTCCAAGGGACCGACGCTGCCGCTGGAACTGCGCGTGGAACTGGCGCGCGAGGCGCTGGCGCGCCACGCCAACGTCGAGGTGGTCGGCTTCGACACCCTGCTGGCGCACTTCGTGCGCGCGGTGCATGGCGGCGTGCTGCTGCGCGGCCTGCGCGCGGTGTCCGATTTCGAATACGAATTCCAGATGGCGAGCATGAACCGCCACCTGATCCCGGAGGTCGAGACCCTGTTCCTGACCCCGTCCGAACAGCACAGCTTCATTTCCTCCTCGCTGGTGCGCGAAATCGCCCGGCTGGGAGGCGACGTGTCCGGTTTCGTGCCGGCCACGGTGCTGGAAGCGCTGCGCAAGGCCCGCGAGTCCCGCGCGGGCGACTGAACCATCCCAACAGCTGCAACGAATCCATTAGAGGGAGACGATCCATGAAGAACACGATGCGCGTGATGCTTGCCGCTTCGCTGGTGCTGGGCTTCACCGCCTGCAAGAAGGAAGAGGCCGCTCCGGCCGCCGAAGCGCAGCAGGCGCTGGTGGCGCCGGCCAAGGACGACGACGCCGGCTGGCGCAAGTACCTGCAGGCCGTGGCCGTGCAGAACATGGGCAACATCAGCAACAGCCCGTTCCTGTACTACCTGCCGCCGGAATCGGATGCGGAGTTCGCCGCCAAGTACGAGCGCCAGGTCGAGAGCGCCACTGCCGCCATCGGCCGCGGCGTGTCGCCGGGCAACCTGCTGGCCTTCGGTTCCTCGGCCTCGGCGAAGATGGCCGACCTGATCGAAACCGCGTTCAAGGGCGTGGAAGCCGATTCGATGAAGGGCGTGCGCGTGGTGTTCATCGGCGATGCCGCCGACAATGCCCGCGTGCAGACCATCGTGCAGCCGACCGGCGCCGACTACATCTTCGTCGAAGCCAAGTGACGCAGTGGCGCGAGGCCGCGTCCGCGCGGCCTCGCCTTTGCCGCTGCGTCATCCCCGCGAAGGCGAGGATCGCTTTTCGGCAATGGATTCCAGTGACTTTGCCGTTGATTCTTCCGGCAGAGCACGAACAGCAAGAGCGATTCCCGCCACGGCGGGAATGACAGCCGGAAATGTCCCTCAAAATCAACGAGCTCTGCGTCAACTGCGACGTCTGTGAGCCAGCCTGCCCTAACAAGGCAATCTCGATGGGCGAGACGATCTACGTGATCGACCCGGCCCGTTGCACCGAATGCGTCGGTCATTTCGATGAGCCGCAATGCGTGGTGGTGTGCCCGGTCGAGTGCATCGACCCGGACCCGGACATTCCCGAAACCCACGACCAGCTGCTGGCCAAGCTGCACACGCTGCAGCGCGACCACCCCGAACTGTACGAACCGGAGACTCCCTCGGCATGAAACGTTTCGCGCGTTCCTTCCTGTTGTTTGCGCTGGTGCTGGCACCGGCGGCGTGGGCGGCAGAGACACCGCAGCAGACACCACCGCAGGCGCCGGCCGCGCACCCCGATGGCGCGGCGATCGCCAGCGGCCACGAGCTGGCGACCAAGGCCGGCATGGAAATCCTGGCCAAGGGCGGCAACGCGTTCGATGCGGCCGTGGCGGTGTCGTCCACGCTGGCCGTGGTCGAGCCGATCAGCTCCGGCCTGGGCGGCGGCGGCCTGTTCATGCTGCACGACGCGCGTACCGGCAAGGACGTGATGCTCGACGCGCGCGAGACCTCGCCCGCCTCGGCCACGCCGGAGCGCTTCCTGGACAGGAACGGCGAACTGGACCGCGACCGCTCGGTCAACGGCCCGTGGTCGGCCGGCATCCCCGGCCTGCCGGCGATGCTGGTGCAGGTCGCGCGCGAGCACGGCCGCCTGTCGCTGTCCGAATCGCTGGCGCCGGCCATCCGCATCGCCACCGAGGGCTTCCCGGTGTACGCGCGCATGGCGCGCGGCTATGCCGCGCGGCGCGAGGTGATGGAACGCTATCCCGGCACGCGCGAGGTCTATCTGCGCAATGGCCGTCCCATCGCCGAGGGCGACATCTTCAGGCAGCCGGAGCTGGCGCATACCCTGCGGCTGCTGGCCGACAAGGGCTTCGACGGTTTCTATCGGGGTGAAACCGCGAAGAAGCTGCTGGCCGGCGTGAAGAAGGCCGGCGGCCAGTGGACCGCCGAGGAACTGGCCGGCTACACGGTCAAGGCGCGCGAGCCGATCGTGTTCGACTACCGCGGCTGGAAGATCACCACTGCGCCGCCGCCGTCCTCCGGCGGCATCGCGCTGGCCTCCATGCTGCAGATCCTGGAAGGCTGGGACCTGTCCACGCTGGACGACGCCCACCGCACCCACCTGGTGGTGGAGGCGATGCGCCGCGCCTACCGCGACCGCACCTTCTTCCTCGGCGACCCGGATTTTGTGCAGATCCCGCAGAAGGTGCTGACCAGCCACGACTACGCGCAGGGCCTGCGCGCGACCATCCATCCGGAGAAGGCCACGCCGAGCGACCTGCTGTCGGGCAAGCCGACGCCGCTGGAGGACGACGAGACCACGCACTTCTCGATCATCGATGGCGAGGGCAACCGCGTCGGCGCCACGCAGACGGTGAACCTGCTGTACGGCTCGGGCTTCATCCCGGCCGGCACCGGCGTGCTGCTCAACAACGAGATGGACGACTTCGCGCTGAAGCCGGGCACGCCCAACGCGTTCGGCGTGATGGGCTACGAGGCCAACGCGCCGAAGCCGGGCAAGCGCATGCTCAGCTCGATGACGCCGACCTTCATGGAGAATGCCGACAAGGTCATCGTGATCGGCACGCCGGGCGGCAGCCGCATCATCACCATGGTGCTGCTGGGCATCCTCGGCTACGACGCCGGACTGGACGCGCAGCAGGTCGCGGCGCTGCCGCGCTACCACCACCAGTGGCTGCCGGACGAGATCTCGGCCGAGAGCGGCGCGTTCACCCCGGAAGTAGCCCGGCAGCTGCAGGCCATGGGCCACAAGGTCGACCTGCCCGGCGACAGCGCCGACGGCGGACGCGGTTCCAGCCACGTCTGGGGCAACCTGCAGACGGTGGAATGGGACCGCCGCAGCAACACCCTCAGCGGCGGCAGCGACCCGCGCAACCCGGTGGGCAGTGCCGAGGTGAGCAGGAACACGCAGGGCAACTGATTAAGCCTCCCACATAGCCCCTCTCCCTGCGGGGCGAGAAGGCACGGCTTGCGCGCCACTGGCGCGCGTGCCTTGGAGCGCCCACGCCGCTGGCGTGGGCCGGGGCGCGGAGCGGGGGTTGGGATGGGGGCGATGGAGTCCAGATGCTCCAGGCATCGCCGATCCCGTTTGCCCTCATCCGCCCTTCGGGCACCTTCTCCCGGAGGGAGAAGGGAAGAGACAAAGCCCTCTCCCCTCGGGAGAGGGGTTGGGGAGAGGGCGATGGAGTCCAGATGATCCAGCACCGTCGGCCATGGAAAAGGCAGCGCTGCGCGCCCATAAGTTCCCCGCGACGCCTTGCGAATATTTAACGCGGCGGCGGTAGAATTTTTCACATGAAACTATGGTCGATCCGTGGCAACAGCCAGAAGCTGGACGGTGGCGCGATGTTCGGCAACGCGCCCAAGGCCGTGTGGGAAAAGTGGACGCCGGCCGATGAGATGAACCGCATCGAGCTGGCCTGCCGGGCGCTGCTGGCCAGCCCGCTCGGCGGCAAGACGGTGCTGTTCGAAACCGGCATCGGCGCGTTCTTCGAGCCGAAGCTGCGCGAGCGTTACGGCGTGCAGGAGCCGCGCCACATCCTGATCGATTCGCTGCGCGAGGCCGGCTTCGAGCACGAGGACATCGACGTGGTGGTGCTCAGCCACCTGCATTTCGACCATGCCGGCGGCCTGCTTGCGCCCTGGTCGGAAGGGCGCAAGCCGGAACTGCTGTTCCCCAACGCGACCTTCGTGGTCGGCGCCGCGCACTGGGAGCGCGCGCGCCATCCGCATCCGCGCGACCGCGCCAGTTTCATCCCAGAGCTGCCGGGCCTGCTGGAAGCCAGCGGCCGCCTGGAAATCGTGTCCGGCGAATATTCGCGGGCGCTGGGCGAATCGGTGCGTTTCAGCTTCAGCGACGGGCACACGCCGGGGCTGATGCTGGCCGAGATCGTCGGCCCCGAGCGGATCGACGGCCGGCCACACGGCGGCCTGGTGTTCTGCGCCGACCTGATTCCCGGCCGCTCCTGGGTGCACGTGCCGATCACCATGGGCTACGACCGCAATGCGGAACTGCTGATCGACGAGAAGCGCGCCTTCCTCGAGGACAAGCTCGCCCGCAACGTGCATCTGTTCTTCACCCACGACCCGCAGTGCGCGATGGCGCAGGTGATACGCGACGAGAAGGGGAGGTTCGGCGTCGCCCACGAGGTCGCCGAGCTGCGCGCTCGCTCGCTGGCGGCATGAAGTGACTTCCGGTACCCCCGCACGGGTAGTGGCGTAGACCGCTCGCCGCGGAAACCCCGCCTGGGCTAGTGACCGATGAGCAGCGCGTAGCTGGTATCTCCCGGTTCGGCGTCATGGCTCGCCAGTGAGCGTAATGCAACGCTCAACGATGGTATGAGCTTCAGCCTCGTACCGTGAAAGCCGATGATCGAGCCGCGCTTGGGGCAGCGGCTTGCCGCCACGGTGCGCGGCGCGGCGGCGGAGTGTCGTGAGAGATTGGGCGGCGGCGCGGGCCCGCCGCAGTCATCTGAGCAAGTCAACCAGCTATGGGGCATCTTCAGGCAGCAAAAGATCACGCTTTTCTGCCCACTTCAACATTGCATCCAGGGCTGGACACAACGATTGCCCCCAGTCCGTCAATCGGTATTCAACCTTGGGAGGGACTTGTGGATACAGCTTGCGAGCCACGATTCCATCAGCCTCCAGCTGCCGCAGCTGCTGAGCCAGCATCTTCTGAGAGATGCCAGGAATGAGTTTTTCGAAGTCAGAGTAGCGCTGCACTTTGCCGTCAAACAGGTGGAAAATGATGGTGAGCTTCCATCGTCCTTCCAGCAGCCGGAGCACTTCTTCCACGCCGATGGCCGCACTCGCAGGGGTGTATTCCTTTCCCATGGGTATGTAGCTTACTTTTCAGTGCGTTCTTGATGGTTTGGAAGTTTATAAGAAAATACCTGTACGGCAACTCCGCCCAAGGCTTCACCCAAGATGCTTCGGCCAAGGATGGTGGGTGGCCTTGAAGCCGCGCGGTGGAGTTGTGACTTTAGGGCCCGAGCAAAAGGACAGGACTGAATATGCTTGATTTGCCAAAACCGATTGCTGATTACTTTTTGGCTGATAGAGGTGGCGCCGAGGCTGTTGCTCGGTGCTTTACCGAAAATGCCGTCGTGAAAGACGAGGGGCGGAATTATAACGGACGAATCGAAATTGCACGCTGGAAAAAGGAATCCTCGACGAAATACCAATACACTTGCGAACCGATCGCGATCATTGAGGCTGAAGGAAAAATAATCGTTACCGGACATTTGGTCGGCAATTTCCCGGGCAGTCCTGTTGATCTTCGATATTTCTTCGAACTGGAAAACGGAAAAATCGCTGCACTGGAGACGGCTCAATGAGCTTTGGTCTTGATCTCGACGGCAAGCGTGCATTGGTCAGCGGCGGAACTCAAGGCGTCGGTGCTGCGGTTGTTGCAACGCTGCTGGATGCTGGCGTACGCGTGCTCACGTCAGCACGTTCGGTTCCGTCTGAATCGGTTGCAGGGCCACTGTATATTGCCGCCGACCTTGCAACGGCGGAAGGCTGCGAGATGGTCGCTGAGGCAGTCAAGACACGGCTTGGAGGCATCGACATCATCGTCAATGTTCTAGGCGGCTCCGATGCACCCCCAGGGGGATTTTCCGCGTTGAGCGACGACGAGTGGACCAAGGCGTTTGACCGGAATCTCATGCCGGCCGTTCGACTTGATCGTGCGTTGCTGCCACTGATGCTCGAACAGAAATCAGGTGTCATCGTTCATGTGACGTCGATCCAGAGCAAGCTGCCGCTTCCCGAATCCACAACAGCCTATGCTGCAGCAAAGGCGGCACTTTCAACGTACAGCAAAAGTCTTGCGAAAGAGGTTGCGCCAAAGGGTGTTCGGGTTGTGCGCGTCTCCCCGGGCTGGATCGAGACTGAAGCCGCCGTGCGCATGGCCCAGCGTCTAGCTGACGAAGCCTGCACGGACTACGAGGGTGGCAAGCAGATCATCATGAAGGGGCTGGGCGGCATACCGCTCGGCCGGCCTGCCAAGCCCCAGGAAGTCGCGGATTTGATTGCCTTCCTCGTATCGTCGCGCGCGAGCGGCATCACGGGCGCCGAATATGTGATTGACGGAGGCACCATTCCCACTGCTTAGCTGCCGCCTGCTTGTCTTCTATTGGTGTTGCGCGCCGCGCCAGCGGGCCGGCGGAATTTCCGTCGACGCCGATCCATCATCGAGCCCGCAAGGTAACGGAAGTCACGCCGCATTTGGCCTGGCGTGAGTACACGCATGGTCCTCGTTGAGGGAAATAGATGGAGCTACGGTACTTGCGTTGCTTCTTGACTGTCGCTGAAGAACTCCATTTCGCCCGTGCAGCGGAACGGCTCCATATCGAACAATCTCCGCTGTCGCGGACGATCAAGGAACTGGAGGAAGATCTTGGCGTGCGGCTGTTCATCCGCAACTCGCGCAGCACGCGCCTATCGCGTGCCGGGCAGGTCTTCATGAGCATGTGCCGCGCATCTTCACCGCCTTGCAGGCAAGCAGGGCGGACGGTGCATGGTGCGGCTCCTGGCGTGGATGGCGGGCGCAGGCATCGCTCCGTGCTGGAGCAAGCCGCCGTGAAGCCGCGGTGCGGTGCTTCAGTGCTTCAGTGCATCCGGGTACCGAAGATGCGGTCGCCGGCATCGCCCAGGCCCGGCAGGATGTAGCCCTTGTCGTTGAGGCGTTCGTCGATGGCCGCGGTGTAGATCTCCACGTCCGGGTGCGCCGCCTCGACCGCGCGCAGGCCCTCGGGCGCGGCGACCAGGAAGATGCCCTTGATGCGGCGCGCACCGGCGCGCTTGAGCATGTCGATGGTGGCGATCAGGGTGCCGCCGGTGGCGAGCATCGGGTCCAGGATCAGCGCGTCGCGTTCTTCCAGGCGGCCGGTCAGGCGCTCGAAGTAGGGCACCGGCTGCAGGGTCTCCTCGTCGCGCTGCAGCCCGACCACGCTCACGCGCGCGGCCGGGATCAGCGACAGCACGCCGTTGAGCATGCCCAGCCCGGCGCGGAGGATCGGCACCAGGGTGATCTTGGCGCCGGCGATGCGCCGCACCGTGACCGGGCCGGCCCAGCCCTCCATCGTGCACGACTCGGTTTCCAGGTCGGCGGTGGCCTCGTAGGCGAGCAGGCTGCCCAGCTCGTCGGTCAGCTCGCGGAACTCCTTGGTACTGAGCGAGGCCTGCCGCATCAGGCCGATCTTGTGCTGGACGAGGGGGTGGCGGACTTCGACGATCTTCATGGCGGCCTGGGCGGTGGGAGTGCGGGAAGTCTGCACCAGAACCTGCCGTCTCCACAAAGCGAAGCCGGCGAGTGGCCGGCTTCCCGCCATGCGGCGGCGCCGGCCGGAACGCCCGACGCATCACTGGCGGGTAGCTGGGGCCGGCTTCCTCGGTTTCCGGTTCGTGCTCGTCGTACTTGCGGCCGAACTGGCCGTCGAGATTGTCGAACTTGCGGAAGAGCCCATCCCTGGAAGCATCCAGCAGGCTGGCCGTGCCCAGGCGCACGGACGGTCCTGCCGAAGCGCTTCTCGACGAACATCCACGTGGTCGTCTCACCGTCAAATCGCCGAGGAGAGGGCGGCTGCAGGCATCGCTCTGCTTGCGGCAGGGGATTCCGACGCTTGGCCGCTAGCGATCGCAGGTCGTGGATGAAGCCGGCATCGTTCCGGTTGTTCGATCGAATCCCCTGGCTGCCGCGCGTTGCGGCGATCGTGGCAAGCGCAGGGCCGGCAGCGCAGCGACAGCCGTCAACCTTCCGCGCTCCCGCGGATGCGGCTGCCGCGGCCGGCCCCTATACTCGCCGCGACCGCCACGCCCGCCGTTCCAGCGGAACCCGGCTGGCCGACGGGCGGGACATCGGCCGACAGGCATCGCCGGTGGCGATGCCGGGCAACCACCAGGGAGGAACGTCATGCGCGCAGGCAGGATCCGGATCGCGATGGGAGCAGCGCTGCTGCTGGTCGCGGTGGCATGGAGCGCGGCGGCACAGCCGCCGCTGGAAGAAGAACTGGTCAATCCGTCCGAGGTCGTCTTCGAGAACGGCCAGCCCTACGTGTACGCCGACGGCGGCATGCAGGCGCTGCGGACCCGGCAGCAGGGCGGCGAGACGCTCTACTACCGCATGGTCCGCTACGACCCGCAGGAAGGCTACGTGACCGGGGGCGATACCGGCGCCACCGTGGCGGCCAGTCCGCAGCCCTTCGCGGTGCCGTCGCCGACGCCGATGCGCTATTACGGGCAGGGGCACCTGTACCGCCCGGATTTCTACAACAGTCCGTACAACCGCGACGCGCGCCAGCGCTACTCGGGGCCGGGCTATTTCGGCAGCTGCAGCCGCTACGACGGCTGCAAGGAAGTGCAGGTCGTGCCGCTGTGGCCATACGGCCGCTATTGACCGTGACCGCCAACCGGCGATGACGAAACGGCGGCCAGGGGCCGCCGTTTCCGTTCCAGCCGCGACGATGGCTCAGGCGCCGAGCGCTTCGAGCACGCGCAGTTCCGGGATGTCCAGGCCGCGCTGGCAATACGGCTGCTCGCGGTCGGCCAGGTGCTTGGCGTTGGGACACTGCAGCAGCATGTAGTTGGCGTCGAAGTTGAGCTTCTCCACGAGGAAATCGACGAAGGCGCGCACCTTGGGCGAGACCATGCCGCCGCCGGCGAACACCGCGCTGAAGTCGTAGTCCGGCCCGGTCCAGCCGGCCAGCACGCGGCGCAGCATGCCCGATTCGATGAAGGGCTTGGCCATCACGTCGCTGCTGAGCATCAGCCCTTCGCCGGCCACCAGCATCGGGTTCAGCGCGGCGGTGTCGTTGGCGACCAGCAGCGGGTTGACCGGGAATTCCTGCATCTGCCCGCCGTCCTCGGCCAGCGACCAGACGAAGCGGTTGTTCTGGTTCTGGCGCTGTTTGCGTATCGCCAGCGTGCGGTGGTACTGCAGTTCGTCCGGATGGCGCGGCTCGCCATGGCGCTGGATATAGGCGGGGCTGGCGAATACCTGCGTGCGCAGGTTGCCGAGCTTGCGCGCGATCAGGTTGGAATCGGGCAGGGGGCCGATGCGCAGGGCCAGGTCGGTCTCGCCGGAGATCAGGTCCAGCATCTCGTTGCCCAGGTGCATGTCCACGCGGATTTCCGGGTACTGCGCCTGGAACTGGCCCAGCAGCGGCGCGATCCAGGTGGTGCCCACCGAATAGGGAACGGTGAAGCGCAGCCAGCCGCGCGGCCCGGACTGCAGCTGGCTGACCGCGCTCTCGGCCTGCTCGAGCTCGCGCGCGATGCGCTGGCAATGCTCGTAATAGACGGTGCCGGCCTCGGTCAGGCCCAGGCGGCGCGTGGTCCGGTGCAGCAGGCGCGCGCCCAGCCGTTCCTCCAGTTCCTGCACCTTGCGGCTGACGGTGGTCTTGGGTTGGCCGAGCAGGCGCGCGGCGGCGGTGAAGCTGCCCTGTTCGACCACTTTCACGAAGATCAGGGTGTCGTTGAGATCGTTGGCCATGGGGGAAGGCTCATGCGGCAGCGGGATTGTGCCGGCGACGGGACGATTATTCCCTTCAATTCGTACTAATCAAGTATGGATTAGGGGCGTAACTTGGCCGCCTCCGCCCAGAACGGATTCGCAGCCATGCGCCTGCACCCCCTTCCCGGTTTCCTGCCGACGCGCCGGGCGCCAGCATTCTCCCATGCCGATCACCGCTCCAGGCGGGACAACGGCTTGAATCCACTGTACTTCGCCGCGCTGCGGACGGCACGCGCGCCAACGGCCGCGGCGGCGTTCCGGTCCCTGTTCCGGCGGCTGACTGCGTTCCTAGGAACGGCGTTTGTCCCGCCAGCGGGAGAAAAATTTCCGTGAGCGGGACAGTGAACCCGTCCGGGCGATCCGCGCGCGGGCGTGTTTCTCCAGTATCTGCGCGGATGCGCGTGCCATTCCCGCGTCCGGTTCCCGTTTCCACCGGCCGCTGACGCCGGCTGTCAGCTGCCCCACCGCATGCCGCGGACCCCGCCCGGCGACACGGGCATGGCCGCCATGCCGAATTTCTCTCCCCCCTTGGATGCATGACATGAAAGGTATCTCCAGTTCTCCCCGAATCGCGCGACGTCTCGCCCTGACCGGCATGTCGGCGCTCGCCATCGCCATCCTCGCTGCCTGCAGCGGCGGCCACGCCCAGGAAGCCGCCGCTCCGCCGGCGCCGGAAGTCAGCGCCGCGCCGGTGCTGGTCAAGCAGGTCAGCCAGTGGGATGAGTTCAGCGGCCGCGTCGAGGCGGTGCAGAGCGTGGAGCTGCGCCCGCGCGTGTCCGGCTACATCGACAAGGTCAACTACATCGAAGGCCAGGAGGTGAAGAAGGGCGACGTCCTGTTCACCATCGACGCGCGCAGCTACCAGGCCGAATACGACCGCGCCCGCGCCGAACTGGCGCGGGCCCGCACCCAGGCCGCGCTGGCGCACAGTGAGTCCGAGCGCGCCCGCCGCCTGGCCGAGCAGCAGGCCATCGCTGCCGAGACCGCCGAGCAGCGCCGCGCCGCCGCCGACCAGGCCGGCGCCGCGGTGCAGGCCGCGCAGGCGGCGCTGGATGCGGCGCGCCTCAACCTGGAGTTCACCAGGGTGCGCGCGCCGATCGACGGCCGCGCCGGCCGCGCGATGGTCACCGCCGGCAACCTGGTCACCGCCGGCGACAGCGCCAGCGTGCTGACCACGCTGGTGTCGCTGGACACCGTGTTCGTCTACTTCGATGCCGACGAGGGCACTTTCCTGCGTTATGCGCGGATGGCGCGCACCGGCGAGCGCCCGAGCGAACGCGACGGGGCGTTGCCGGTGAAGGTGGCGCTGAGCGGCGAAGAAGGCTTCCCGCACGAAGGCAAGGTCGATTTCCTCGACAACCAGGTCGCCCGCAGCACAGGCACCATCGGCGTGCGCGCGCTGCTGGACAACCGCGACCGCCAGTTCACGCCGGGCCTGTTCGCGCGCGTGCGCCTGCTTGGCAGCGGCGAGTTCCAGGCCATGCTGATCGACGACAAGGCGGTGCTGACCGACCAGGACCGCAAGTACGTGTACGTGGTCGACAAGGACGGCAAGGCGCAGCGCCGCGACGTCGTGCTCGGCCGCGGCGCCGAGGGCCTGCGCATCGTCGAGGCCGGGCTGGCGCCGGGCGACAAGGTGATCGTCGACGGCGTGCAGAAGGTGTTCATGCCCGGCATGCCGGTGCAGGCCAAGGCGGTGGCGATGCAGCGTCCGCCGGCCGCCGCGCTTGGCGTCGGCCGCGATGCCACCGCGCTGAACTGATCCACGTTTCCGCCTGATGCCGGTTTCCGGCCGGCCGCGTTGCCTTCGCCCACAGGGGCGAGGGCGGGGCGGCCGCATGCCGGCGCCGGCCTTTCCAAGGACTTCCCCACATGGATTTTTCCCGTTTCTTCATCGACAGGCCGATCTTCGCGGCGGTGCTGTCGATCGTGATCTTCGCCGCCGGCCTGATCTCGATCCCGATCCTGCCGATCGGCGAGTACCCGGAAGTGGTGCCGCCGTCGGTGGTGGTGCGCACGGTGTATCCGGGCGCCAATCCCCGGGTCATCGCCGAGACCGTCGCCACCCCGCTGGAAGAGGCGATCAACGGCGTCGAGGGCATGATGTACCTCAAGTCGGTCGCCGGTTCCGATGGCGTGCTGCAGATGACCGTCACCTTCCGCCCGGGGACCGACCCGGACGCGGCCGCGGTGAAGGTGCAGAACCGCGTGGCGCAGGCGCAGGCGCGCCTGCCCGAGGACGTGCGCCGGCAGGGCGTGACCACGCAGAAGCAGTCGCCGACCTTCCTGATGGTGGTGCACCTGACCTCGCCGGAAGGCAAGTACGACACCCTGTACCTGCGCAACTACGCGCGCCTGCACGTCAAGGACGCGCTGGCGCGCATCCCGGGCGTGGGCGACGCGCAGATCTTCGGTGGCGGCGACTACGCCATGCGCGCCTGGCTGGACCCGGACAAGGTCGCCTCGCGCGGCCTGACCGCGGGCGACGTGGTGCGCGCCATGCGCGAGCAGAACGTGCAGGTATCGGCCGGCCAGCTCGGCGCCGAGCCGCTGCCCAACAGCCAGTTCCTGACCCTGATCAACGCCCAGGGCCGGCTGAAGACCGAGCAGGAATTCGGCGACATCGTGCTCAAGAGCGGCAGCGATGGCCAGATCGTGCGCCTGTCCGACGTCGCCCGCCTGGAACTGGGTGCCGGCGACTACACCCTGCGTTCGCAGCTGGACGGCAAGAACGCGGTCGGCATCGGCGTCTTCCAGGCGCCGGGCGCGAACGCGCTGGAAATCCGCGACGCGGTGATCCACAGCATGGACGCGATGCAGAAGACCTTCCCGGCCGACGTGAAGTACGAGGCGGTGTACGACACCACCATCTTCGTGCGTGACTCGATCAAGGCCGTGGTCTCGACCCTGCTGGAGGCCATTGCCCTGGTGGTGCTGGTGGTGATCCTGTTCCTGCAGACCTGGCGCGCCTCGATCATCCCGCTGATCGCAGTGCCGGTGTCGATCGTGGGCACCTTCGCCGCGCTGTACCTGCTGGGCTTCTCGATCAACACGCTGAGCCTGTTCGGGCTGGTGCTGGCGATCGGCATCGTGGTCGACGACGCGATCGTGGTGGTGGAGAACGTCGAGCGCAACATCGAGGAAGGCCTGTCGCCGACCGCGGCCGCGCACCAGGCCATGCGCGAGGTGTCCGGGCCGATCATCGCCATCGCCCTGGTGCTGTGCGCGGTGTTCGTGCCGATGGCCTTCCTGTCCGGCGTCACCGGTCAGTTCTACAAGCAGTTCGCGGTGACCATCGCCATCTCCACGGTGATCTCGGCGATCAACTCGCTGACCCTGTCGCCGGCGCTGGCCGCGCGCCTGCTCAAGGCCCATGGCGCGCCGAAGGACGGCCCGAGCCGACTGATCGAGCGCCTGTTCGGCTGGGTGTTCCGCCCGTTCAACCGCTTCTTCAAGTCCAGCTCGGAGAAGTACGAGCGCGGCGTGGCGCGCATCCTCGGCCGCCGCGGCGCGGTGTTCGTGGTCTATGCGGTGCTGCTGTTCGGCACCGGCCTGGTCTTCAAGCTGGTGCCGCCGGGCTTCATCCCGACCCAGGACAAGCTGTACCTGATCGCCGGCGTGAAGCTGCCGGAAGGCGCGTCGATCGCGCGCACCGACGAGATGCTGCGCAAGGTGGCGAAGATCGCCCAGGAAACCGACGGCGTGGCCCACACCATCTCGTTCCCGGGCCTGAACGCGCTGCAGTTCACCAACACCCCGAACACCGGCGTGGCCTTCATCCCGCTCAAGCCGTTCAACGAGCGCCATGGCCGCAGCGCCGCGCAGATCAATGCCGAGATCAACCAGAAGATCGCCGGCCTGCAGGAGGGCTTCGCGTTCGCGATGATGCCGCCGCCGATCCTCGGCCTGGGCAACGGCAACGGCTACCAGATGTTCATCGAGGACCGCGGCAACCTCGGCTACGGCGCGTTGCAGAACGCGGTGCAGGCGATGCAGGGTGCGGTCGCGCAGACCCCGGGCATGGCCTTCCCGATCACCAGCTACCAGGCCAACGTGCCGCAGCTGGACGCGGAGGTGGACCGGGTCAAGGCCAAGGCGCAGGGCGTGCAGCTGACCGAGCTGTTCGACACCCTGCAGACCTACCTGGGCTCGGCCTACGTCAACGACTTCAACCAGTTCGGCCGCACCTGGCAGGTGATCGCCCAGGCCGACGGCCCGTTCCGCGGGAGCGTGGAGGACATCGGCAAGCTGCGTACCCGCAACGACCGTGGCGAGATGGTGCCGATCGGTTCGATGGTCACCATCAGGCAGACCTACGGCCCGGACCCGGTGCTGCGCTTCAACGGCTACCCGGCCGCCGACCTGGCCGGCGAGGCCGACCCGCGAATGCTGTCCTCGGCCGAGGCGATGAACAAGCTGACCGAGATCGCCGGGCAGGTGCTGCCGGTGGGCATGACCACCGAGTGGACCGACCTGAGCTACCAGCAGGCCACCCAGGGCAAGGCCGCCTTCATCGTGTTCCCGGTGGCGATCCTGCTGGCCTTCCTGGTGCTGGCCGCGCTGTACGAGAGCTGGTCGCTGCCGCTGGCGGTGATCCTGATCGTGCCGATGACCCTGCTGTCGGCGCTGTTCGGGGTGTGGCTGACCGGCGGCGACAACAACGTGTTCGTGCAGGTCGGCCTGGTGGTGCTGATGGGCCTGGCGTGCAAGAACGCGATCCTGATCGTCGAGTTCGCCCGCGAAATGGAGATGGGCGGCAAGGGTATCGTCGAAGCCGCGCTGGAGGCCTGCCGCCTGCGCCTGCGCCCGATCGTGATGACCTCCATCGCGTTCATCGCCGGCACGGTGCCGCTGGTGCTCTCGCACGGCGCGGGCGCCGAGGTGCGCAGCGTCACCGGCATCACCGTGTTCGCCGGCATGCTGGGCGTGACCCTGTTCGGCCTGTTCCTGACCCCGGTGTTCTACGTGGCGCTGCGCAAGCTGGTGACCCGCAACGGCGGCGGCCAGCTGGTGCGCCACGGCGAGCCGACCCTCCACCACTGACCTGCGGTTCCGCGGTCGCCGGCCATTGCATTGGCCGGTGGCCGCTTCCTCCCACTCAAGGCATGACTCCATGAACATCCAACAGAACAAGATCGCGCTGGTCACCGGCGCCACCCGCGGCATCGGTACCGAGACCGTGCGCCAGCTGGCGCAGGCCGGCGTGCACACGCTGCTGGCCGGGCGCCGGCGCGAAGCGGCGGTGGAACTGGCGCTCAAGCTGCAGGCCGACGGCCTGCCGGTGGAAGCGCTGCAGCTGGACGTCACCGACGCCGCCAGCATCGCCGAGGCGGCCGAACAGGTGCGCCAGCGCCATGGCCGCCTGGACATCCTGGTCAACAACGCCGGCATCATGATCGAGAACCCGGCGCTGGCGCCTTCGCAGCAATCGCTGGACACCTGGCGCCGCACCTTCGACACCAACGTGTACGCGCTGGTGGCGGTGACCCAGGCCTTCCTGCCGCTGCTGCGGCAGTCCAGCGCCGGGCGCATCGTCAACGTGTCCAGCATGCTCGGCTCGCAGACCCTGCACGCCGATCCGGCCTCGGCCATCTACGACTTCAAGATCCCGGCCTACAACGCCTCCAAGGCGGCGGTGAACAGCTGGACCCTGAGCCTGGCCTACGAACTGCGCGACACGCCGATCAAGGTCAACACCGTGCACCCCGGCTACGTGAAGACCGACATGAACGCCGGCCAGGGCGAGATCGAGGTCGCCGACGGCGCGCGTTCCAGCGTGCAGATGGCGCTGATCGGCGAGGACGGCCCGAGCGGCAGCTTCACCTACCTCGGCGAGGTGCTGCCATGGTGATGCGTGGCCTGGCTGTGGCCATGGCCAGCGTGCTGCTGGCCGGCTGCGTCACCGTCGGCCCGGACTACAGGGCGCCGGCGCCGGCGCCGGTCGCCCTGCAGGGCGTCGCCGCGCCGGTGTACAGCGCGCAGTCGCCGGTCGCCACCTGGTGGGCGCAGTTCGACGATCCGGTGCTGGAACAGCTGATGCACGCGGCCCTGTCGGACAACCTCGACCTGAAGGTGGCGCTGGCGCGCGTGCAGCAGGCGCGCGCGGCATTCGTCGAAAGCCGGCTGGACCAGGCGCCGCACGTGACCGCCGACGGCAGCCAGGACCGGCGTCGGCAGCCCGACCCGGCGCAGGGCGGCGAACGCGTATCCAGCGAGACCTACCAGCTCGGCTTCGACGCCGGCTGGGAGCTGGACCTGTTCGGCCGCCAGCGCCGTGCCGCGGAGGCGGCGCGCGCCGACCTGGATGCGGAATGGGCCAACCTGGCCGACGCGCAGGTGCTGGTGGCCGCCGAGGTCGCGCGCAACTACTTCGAGCTGCGCGGCACCCAGAAGCGCATCGCGGTGGCCGAACGGACCCTGCTCAACCTGCGCGAAACGCAGCAGTTGACCGAGACCCGCTGGGAACTGGGCGCGGGCAGCGAGCTGGACGTGCAGAGCAGCCGCGCGCGGCTGAAGGCGATCGAGGCCGACATCCCGCTGTTGGACGTGGCGCAGACGCAGTCGCGGCACCGGCTCGCGGTATTGCTGGGGCAGCGCCCGGACGCGCTGGACGAACTGCTGCAGCCGCGCGAGGTGCCGGCGTTCGCCAAGGCCTTGCCGCTGGGCGACACCACCGAACTGCTGCGGCGGCGCGCCGACGTGCGTGCCGCCGAGCGTCGCCTCGCCGCGGCCACCGCGCGGGTCGGCGTGGCCACCGCCGACCTGTTCCCGCGGTTGTCGCTGACCGGTTTCGTCGGCTTCCTCGGCGGCGATGCCAGTGGCCTGGTCAACGGCGGCAACAAGGCGTGGTCGTTGACGCCGTCGTTGAGCTGGGCGGCGTTCGACTTCGGCAGCGTGCGCGCGCGGCTGCGCGCGAGCAGGGCGCAGGCCGACGGCGTGGCGGCCGAGTACGAGAAGACGGTGCTGCTGGCGCTGGAGGATGCCGAGAACGCGCTGGCGCGCTATGCCAGGCAGCAGGCGCGGCTGGCGATCGTCGCCGAGCAGGCGCAGGCGGCGCGGCGTGCCGAATCGCTGGCGCGGATCCGTTATCGCGAGGGCTCGGAGGACTTCCTCGCGCTGCTGGATGCGCAGCGCAACCAGCTGGCGGCCGACGATGCGCTGGCCGCCGCCGAGGCCACGGTCAACGTCAGCGTGGTCGGCGTCTACAAGGCGCTGGGCGGCTGGGGGCAGGCGTCGCCAGCGGTTGCGGTGGCCGACGCGCGTTGAACCTGTTCGTGGCAGGAGTGGCGTGGGGCTGGGCTTGCCCGGCCCTGGCATTGCGCCATTCCTGCCTGCGCGTAATGCCAACCGGGGAAATCCTGCCGGAGACAACGCATTCCCCTTGCTCCTACAACCGCTCCTGCGGCATTCCTGCTGGAATCGATGCGCAAAACCGGCCTGCGCGGGTGCCCCCAATCGGGGTGGAGAACCAAAAGAAAGGCGGCCGATCCGGCCGCCTCTCCGTATCGCAGCTGCGCGCGTCGTATCAGGCCGCCTCGGCCTGCTCGCGGCGCGGGCCTTCCAGCAGGGCACGGCCGACCATGTCCACCAGCAGGTCCAGCTCGGCCTCGTCCATGCCGAAGTGCGGGGTGAAGCGCAGCGAGTTCTCGCCGCCGTGGATCACGTTGACGCCGTGCATGCGCAGCCATTCCTCGGTGGAGCCGGCGCCATAGCACTTGAACTGCGGCGCCAGCTCGCAGGAGAACAGCAGGCCGGTGCCCTGGACCTTGGTGATCAGGCCGCCGAGCCGGGCCTTGAGCGCCTCCAGCTTCCGCACCGCCTGCTCGCCGCGCAGGCGGATGTTGGCGCGCACTTCCGGCGTGAGGCGGGCGAGGGTGGCGCAGGCCACGTCCAGCGCGCGCGGGTTGGTGGTCATGGTGTTGCCGTACACGCCCTTGCGGTACAGGCTGGCGGCGTGCTCGGTGACGGCCAGCACCGACAGCGGGAACTGCGCGCCGTTCAGGGCCTTGGAGTAGGTCTCCATGTCCGGCGGGTCCAGGGTCTCGTAGCCCGGGTAATCGACGAAGGACAGGGTGCCGTGCGCGCGCAGCGCGGCCTGGATGGAGTCGATCAGCAGCAGGCTGCCGTGAGCGCGGGTCAGTTCGCGCGCCAGCCTGTAGAAGCCGGCCGGGACCGCGCGGCCCGGGTCGCCTTCGCCCATCACCGGCTCCAGGAACACCGCCTCGATGAACCAGTTGTTGGCCCTGGCGTCGTCGAACGCCTTGCGCAGCGCGGCCTCGTCGTACGGCGGAATGGCGATGACGCTGTCCTCGCCGCGGTAGCTGGCCAGGTAGCGGTCGTAGGTCTTGCGGGTCGAATCCGAGTACAGCGCCGGGCGGTCGGTGCGGCCGTGGAAGCTGCCCTTGATGACCACGCGCTTGATGGTGGCGCCGGCGTGCGCGGCGCCCGGCTCGGTCTGCAGCTTGGCGTTGATGTCGGCGATGCGCGCGGCCAGGCCGACCGCCTCGGAACCGGAGTTCAGGCACATGAAGTGCGAGAACGGACAGCCGCCGCGGCTGTGGCCGATCTCCCTGCGCAGCGCCTGCACGAAGCGGCGCTGGGCCAGGCTCGGGGTCATGATGTTGGCCATCACCTGCGGCCTGGCCGCGGCGGCCAGCACGTCGGCCGGGGTATGGCCGAAGCCGAGCATGCCGTAGCCGCCGGCGTCGTACAGCACCGCGCCCTTGAGCGAGACCACCCACGGGCCGCAGGCTGCCAGGGCGATGTAGGGCACCACCGCGTCGTCGGCGTAGAAGTTGACGAAGCCGGACTGCATCGCGGCGATCTGCTCCTTCTCGTCGAGGTCGAGCAGGTCGGCGGCCTCGTCCTTGATGCGGGCGTATTCGCCGGCGGCGGCCGCGATGGCGCGCACCAGGTCGGGATGGGCAGCGGCCAGGCGTTCGATGGCGGCATCGTCCAGGCCCGTGGTCAGGCGGGTGCCGGCATGCGCGCGAAGCGGGGCGAGGGGGCCGAGTACGGTCATGCTCATCTCCAGAATGTCGTGATGCATCCATTATCTGGAGATTCTGGTCATATGGCAGCTGTCATTCAGGCGAAAATCGGGTTAATTTCGTCGAATCGACGAAACGGGTCCGCGATGTGAAGATTTCCCCCGCCGACGAACGCCTGCTGTCCGTGCTGCGCGAGGACGCGCGCGCTTCCACCGCGCAGATCGCGCGCCGGCTCGGGCTGTCGCGCACCACCGTGCAGAGCCGCATCGACCGGCTCGAGCAGCAGGGAGTGATCGCCGGCTACACGGTGCGCACCCACGAGGACTACGAGCAGGGGCAGGTGCGCGCGCACGTGCTGATCACCGTGCTGCCGCGGAAGATGCCGGCCGTGGTCAAGGCGCTGCGCGAGATCCCGGAGGTGCGCACCCTGCACTCGGTCAGCGGCGCGCACGACCTGGTGGCGATGGTGGTGGTGGGCGGGGTCGGCGAGATGGACGTGGTCACCGATGCCATCGGCGTCATCGACGGGGTCGAGCGCACCACCAGCGCGATCATCCTCTCGACGAAATTCGAGCGTTGACCGCCCCCGATCCGCCTGCGGGCAGCCTGTCTGCGGGCTAGCTGTAGGGGTGGTTGTAGGACTGTAGGGGCGATTGTAGGAGCGACGCCAGTCGCGATGGGTCTTGCCCATTCAAATCCCCGTACAGGGATGCGCGGGCCGTTGCGGAAGGATCTGCATGCAAGCCCCTCGCGACTGGCGTCGCTCCTACAACCGCCCCAACAACAGCCCCAAGCAACGCCCCTATAAGCGCCCCTACAACCGCTCCTGCGGGCGTTCGGCGGCGGCCGGTACAATGTCCGGCTCCCCCGTTCGATGCCGCGGCCTTGAAGAAGTCCGATTTCCACTACGACCTGCCCGAGGAACTGATCGCCCAGGCGCCGCTGGCCGAGCGTTCCGCCAGCCGCCTGCTGGTGGTGCCGCCGGCACCGGCGCCCTGCGACGACCGCCATGTCCGCGACCTGCCGGATCTGCTGCAGCCGGGCGACCTGCTGGTGTTCAACGATACCCGGGTGATCCCGGCGCGGCTGTTCGGGCAGAAGGCCACCGGCGGCCGGGTCGAGATCCTGATCGAGCGCCTGCTCGGCGGCCAGCAGGCCCGCGCCCAGATCGGCGCCAGCAAGTCGCCCAAGCCCGGCAGCCGCATCCAGCTCGATGCCGGCGGCGAGGCCGAGGTGCTCGGCCGCGACGGCGAGTTCTACGTGCTGCGTTTCGACATCCCCGAGCCGCTGGAATCGTGGCTGGTGCACGCGGGCCGGCTGCCGCTGCCGCCGTACATCCACCGCGAGCCTGGCGCCGACGACCGCGAGCGCTACCAGACCGTGTTCGCGCGGCAGGTCGGCGCGGTGGCCGCGCCGACCGCGGGCCTGCATTTCGACGACGCGCTGCTGGAACGGCTGCGCGCGCGCGGCGTGCAGTTCGGCCACATCACCCTGCACGTGGGCGCGGGCACCTTCCAGCCGGTGCGGGTGGACGACCTTTCCCATCACGTGATGCACCGCGAATGGCTCAACGTCGGCGCCGAGCTGGTGCAGCAGGTGCGCCGCACGCGCGCCGCCGGCGGCCGCGTGATCGGCGTCGGCACCACCGTGGTCCGGGCCCTGGAAAGCGCCTGGCGCAGAAGCGAGGCCATGCCCGCCGGCGAACTGCATCCTTTCGCCGGCGAGACGCAGATCTTCATCACCCCGGGCTACCGCATCCGCAGCGTCGACGCGATGGTCACCAACTTCCACCTGCCGGAAAGCACCCTGCTGATGATGATCTCGGCCTTCGCCGGCCGCGAGCGGGTGTTCGCCGCCTACGCGCACGCCATCGCCCAGCGCTACCGGTTCTTCAGCTACGGCGACGCGATGCTGCTGTTCCCGCAGCCCGGCGCCTGACCCCGCCTTTCCTGCGCCGCCGTCGCCGATCCGCGACAATGGCGGCCGACCGATCGAAGCAAGCCCCATGTCCAGACTGCAGTTCACGCTCCAGGCCACCGACGGCAACGCCCGCCGCGGCCAGCTGTCCTTCCCGCGCGGCACCGTGCAGACCCCGGCGTTCATGCCGGTCGGCACCTACGGTTCGGTGAAGGGCGTGCTGCCCGAGCAGATCCGCGCGCTCGGCGCCGAGATCATCCTCGGCAACACCTTCCACCTGTACCTGCGCCCGGGCCTGGACGTGATCGCCGACCATGGCGGCCTGCACGGCTTCTGCCGCTGGAACGGGCCGATCCTCACCGATTCCGGCGGTTTCCAGGTGTTCTCGCTGGCGCACCGCCGCAAGATCACCGAGCAGGGCGTCACCTTCGCCTCGCCGACCGACGGCGCGCGGGTGTTCCTGGGGCCGGAGGAGAGCATGAAGATCCAGAAGGTGCTCGATTCGGACATCGTGATGATCTTCGACGAGTGCACGCCGTACCCGGCCAGCGAGGACGTGGCGCGCCGGTCGATGGAGCTGAGCCTGCGCTGGGCCAGGCGCTCGCGCGAGGCGCACGATGCGCTGGGCAACGACGCGGCGCTGTTCGGCATCGTCCAGGGCGGCGTGCACACCGGCCTGCGCAGCCGCTCGGCCGAGGGCCTGCAGCAGATCGGCTTCGACGGCTACGCCATCGGCGGCCTGGCGGTGGGCGAGCCCGAGCACGAGCGCAACGCCATGCTCGACCATATGCACCCGATCCTGCCGGCCGACCGCCCGCGCTACCTGATGGGCGTGGGCCGCCCGGAGGACCTGGTCGAGGGCGTGGCCCGCGGCGTGGACATGTTCGACTGCGTGATGCCGACCCGCAATGCGCGCAACGGCCACTACTTCACCTCGTTCGGCACGGTGCGCATCCGCAACGCCCGCTACGAGCGCGACATGGACCCGATCGAGCCGGGCTGCGGCTGCCATGCCTGCAGCAGCGGCTACACCCGCTCCTACCTGCGCCACCTGGACCGCTGCAACGAGATGCTGGCGCCGATGCTGGGCACCCTGCACAACCTGTACTACTACGAGAAGCTGATGGCCGACATGCGCGCGGCCATCGAGGCGGGAACCTTCCTGGCGTTCCGCGAGTCCTTCTACGCGGCGCGCGGGGCGGTCGCGCCGGCGCTGTAAGCCTGCTTCCTCAAGAATGTAAGCCCCTCTCCCTTTGGGGCAAGGCCGCACGGCCTGCGCGCCACTGGCGCGCGTGTGGTCGCGCGCCCACGCCGCTGGCGTGGGCCGGGGCGCGGAGCGGGGGTTGGAGTGAGGGCGACCGGAGCCCGGATGTTCAACCATCACGGACTCCGTCCGCCCCTCATCCGCCCTTCGGGCACCTTCTCCCGGGGGGGAGAAGGGGAGGGGGAGCGCCTTGCAATCGGCCGGGCCCGCCCCTATGGCATACTTCCCCGCTTCCCGTTTCGCGGTCCCGCCCCCGGCAGGGCCGCCCAACAGTCAAGGACACACGATGAACCCGATGGCTATCCTGCTTCCCGTCGCCCAGGCCGCTCCCGCTTCGCCGGGCATGACCACCTTCCTGTTGCCGATCGCCCTGATCGCGGTCATGTACTTCCTGATGATCCGCCCGCAGATGAAGCGCCAGAAGGAACACAAGGCGATGCTGGAGAAGATCTCCAAGGGCGACGAAGTGCTGACCAACGGCGGCATCGCCGGCGTGGTGACCGACATCGGCGACAACTTCGTCACCGTCGAAGTGGCCGACAACGTCCGCATCCGCGTGCAGAAGGGCGCCATCGGCAACGTGCTGCCCAAGGGCACGCTGAAGTCCGCCGCCTGAGCCCCGCGTTTCCCTTCCGTCATGTCGCGGCGCCGGAACAGGCGTCGCGCAGGAACCTGCAATGCTTGAATTTCCACGCTGGAAGTACTTCCTGATCCTGATCGTCCTGTTGCTCAGCGCCCTGTACGCGCTGCCCAACGTGTACCAGAAGGACCCGTCCGTGCAGATCACCGCCAACCGCGGCGGCCAGATCGACGACGCCCTCAGGCAGCGCGTCAGCGCGGCGCTGGGCGAGGCCGGTGTCGCGCCGAAGTCGGTGGAGAAGGAAGGCGAGAGCCTGATCGTCCGCCTGAACTCGCTCGACGCCCAGACCCGCGCCAACGACGTGCTGCGCGAGACGGCCGGCGAGAACTACACCGTCGCGCTGAACCTGGCCTCGACCGTGCCGGACTGGCTGGCCCGGGTTGGCGGCAAGCCGATGGTGCTGGGCCTGGACCTGGTGGGCGGCGTGCACTTCGCCCTGCAGGTGGACAAGAAGGCCGCCGTGGACAAGCGTTTCGAGGCGTTCGCCGAGGACATCCGCACCACGCTGCGCGACAACCGCGTCGGCTACCGCTCGGTCGAGCGCCGCGGCGAGAGCGACATCCAGGTGACGCTGTCCAACGCCGCCGATGCGGACAAGGCCCGCGTCGCCCTGGCCAAGGCGCAGCCGACCCTGACCTATTCGGTCAACGACGAGCGCATCACCGTCAGCGTGCCACAGACCGAAATGCTGCAGATCGCCTCCGGCGCCATCGAGCAGAATCTGACCACGCTGCGCAACCGCGTCAACGAACTGGGCGTGGCCGAGCCGATCATCCAGCGCCAGGGCGACGACCGCATCGTGGTCGAACTGCCGGGCGTGCAGGATACCGCCGAGGCCAAGCGCATGATCGGCGCCACCGCCACCCTGGAATACCGCCTGGTGGTGGACGGCAACGCGCAGGACGCCGCCGCCAGCGGCCGCATCCCGCCGGAAGCGCGCCTGTACCGCGACCGCCGCGGCCTGCCGGTGCTGCTGAACAAGCGCACCATCGTGACCGGCGACCAGATGGTCAAGGCCGAGGTGTCCACCGACCAGAACGGCCTGCCCGCGGTCGCGGTCACGCTCAACAGCGTCGGCGGCCAGCGCATGTTCGACGTCACCAGCGTCAACGTGAACAAGCCGATGGCCGTGGTCTACACCGAGCGCATCCCGCAGGTGACCGTGGTCGACGGCAAGGAACAGCGCAGCTTCCGGGTCAAGGAAGAAGTCATTTCCGTGGCCAACATCAACAGCCCGCTGGGCAAGAACTTCATCACCACCGGCCTGGAGAAGACCGAGGCCGATGGTCTCGCCAAGCTGCTGCGCGCCGGTTCGCTGGCCGCGCCGATGGACTTCGTCGAGGAATACGTGATCGGCCCGAGCCTGGGTGCGGAGAACGTGGCCCGCGGCGTCAAGGCGGTGGTGTTCTCGTTCGTGTTCACCCTGGCGTTCTTCACCGTGTACTACCGCATGTTCGGCGCGATCACCTCGGTGGCGCTGCTGTTCAACCTGCTGATCGTGGTGTCGGTGATGTCGCTGTTCGGCGCGACCATGACCCTGCCGGGCTTCGCCGGCCTGGCGTTGTCGGTGGGCCTGTCGGTGGACGCCAACGTGCTCATCAACGAGCGCATCCGCGAGGAACTGCGCGCCGGCATGCCGCCCAAGACGGCCATCGCCGCCGGCTACGAGAAGGCCTCGCACACGATCCTCGACGCCAACCTGACCGGCCTGATCGTGGGCGTGGCGCTGTACGCCTTCGGCACCGGCCCGCTGAAGGGCTTCGCGCTGACCATGATCATCGGCATCTTCGCCTCGATGTTCACCGCGATCACCGTGTCGCGCTCGCTGGCGGTGCTGATCTACGGCCACCGCAAGAAGCTGACCTCCGTGGCGATCTGACGCGAATCCATCGCAGGAACCCGCACATCCTCCATGTGCGGGGACTCACAGGAAAAATCCTTGCATGAAACTGTTCCCGCTCCATCTCATCCCGAACGACACCACCATCGACTTCATGCGCCACCGCAAGCCGGTGCTGGCGTTGATGGTGGTGCTGCTGATGGCGTCCATCGCCATCATCGGCTTCAAGGGCTTCAACTACGCGCTCGAGTTCACCGGCGGCACCGTGGTGCGCACGCACTTCGAGAAGACCGTGGACATGGACCAGGTGCGTGAGCGGCTGGCGAAGGCCGGCTTCGAGAACGCGCAGGTGCAGAGCGTCGGCGGCGGCAACGACGTGATGATCCGCCTGCAGGCCGACGCCGAGCACAACAACGCCGCCGACGCCGCGCAGAAAGTCGCCGAGCAGGTGCGCGCGGCCATCACCAGCGACGCCAACCCGGCCGCCGTGCAGCCGGGCGAATTCGTCGGCCCGCAGGTCGGCAAGGACCTGGCGATGAACGGCGTCTACGCCACGCTGTTCATGCTGATCGGCTTCCTGATCTACATCGCCGCGCGCTTCGAGTGGAAGTTCGCGATGGTGGCCAGCATCACCGCGTTCTTCGACCTGATCCTGACCATCGCCTACATGTCGCTGCTCGGCCGCGAGTTCGACCTGACCGTGCTGGCCGGCCTGCTGTCGGTGATGGGCTTCGCCATCAACGACATCATCGTGGTGTTCGACCGCGTGCGCGAGAACTTCCGCAGCCTGCGCGTGGATTCGCTGGAAGTGCTCAACCGCTCGATCAACCAGACCCTGTCGCGCACCATCATCACCGCGGTGATGTTCTTCCTGTCGGCGCTGGCGCTGTACCTGTACGGCGGCGCGTCGATGGAAGGCCTGGCCGAGACCCACATGATCGGCGCGGTGATCGTGGTGGTGTCCTCGGTGGTGGTCGCGGTGCCGATGCTGACGATCGGGCCGTTCAGGGTTTCCAAGCAGGACCTGCTGCCCAAGGCCAAGGACGTCGAGGAACTGGCGCGCCGCCCGTAAGGCCGCCGTGTCCCGCCCTTGAAAGAGCCGCGCCCATGCGCGGCTCTTTCTTTATGTCTTCGGTCTTTATGTTTTCGGTAGCGCCCGACCGTTGCTCGGGCGGCGTTGAGTTCGATGGGCGCGACAGCGCAGATCAGCGGTCGGCACCCATCGCGAGCATCACGAAATGGCCGGGGGCGGAGCCCCCCGATTCCGGGCTGCCGAGGCAGCAGGCTTCCCATGCCTGCGTCGCCCCTGCGCGCACCATCATTGAAGCCGCCCGCACACTGGAAAGCCGTCGCCGGACGTGGCTTTACCATGCCCATTCCATGCGGTGGCGTCGGTTGTGTTAGCTGCGGACGCACACTACGATCCTTCCGGTTCAGCGCGGCGGCAATGCAGGGCGGCGCTGGTTTTCCGCATCCATCCGAGGTTTTCATGGTCATCAAACCGCGTGTGCGCGGCTTCATCTGCGTCACCACCCATCCGACCGGCTGCGACGCGGCGGTCAAGGAACAGATCGACTACATCAAGGCGCAGCCCAAACTCGCCCACGGCCCGAAGAAGGTGCTGGTGATCGGCGCGTCCACCGGCTACGGCCTGGCCGCGCGCATCAAGGCCGCCTTCGGCAGCGACGCCGCCACGCTGGGCGTGTTCTTCGAGCGTCCCGGCAGCGAGAGCAAGCCGGGCACGGCCGGCTGGTACAACTCGGCCGCGTTCGAGAAGTACGCGCACGCGGCCGGCCTGTACGCGCGCAGCGTCAACGGCGATGCGTTCTCCGACGAGGTCAAGCAGAAGGTCATCGAGATCATCAAGGCCGACCTGGGCCAGGTGGACCAGGTGGTCTACAGCCTGGCGTCGCCGCGCCGCAGGCACCCGAAGACCGGCGAGGTCATCAGCTCCACGCTCAAGCCGATCGGCGAGCCGATCACGCTGCGCGGCCTGGATACCGACAAGGAAGTGCTGACCGAGACCACCCTGCAGCCGGCCACCGCCGAGGAGATCGCCGGCACCGTGCAGGTGATGGGCGGCGAGGACTGGCAGATGTGGATCGACGCGCTGCTGGAAGCCGGCGTGCTGGCGCCGGGCGCGACCACCACCGCCTTCACCTACGTCGGCGAGGAGATCACCCAGGCGATCTACTGGAACGGTTCGATCGGTGCCGCGAAGAAGGACCTGGACGCCAAGGTCAAGGACATCCGCGCCAGCCTGCAGGGCATCGGCGGCGATGCGCGCGTGTCGGTGCTCAAGGCGGTGGTCACCCAGGCCAGCTCGGCGATCCCGACCATGCCGCTGTACCTGTCGCTGCTGTTCAAGGTGATGAAGAGCGAGGGCACCCACGAAGGCTGCATCGAGCAGCTCGATACCCTGTACGACATCCTCTACAACGGCCCGCAGGGTGGCGCCAACGCCGCCGGGCACATTCGCCAGAACCTGGTGGACGGCAAGGGCCGCAGCGTCGCCCTGGTCGACGAGGAAGGCCGCTTGCGCGCCGACTACAAGGAAATGGCGCCGGAAGTGCAGGGCAGGGTGGTCGAGCTGTGGCCGCAGGTCACCAACGAGAACCTGTACGGGATCAGCGACCTGGCCGGCTACAAGGCCGACTTCCTGCGCCTGTTCGGCTTCGGCATCGAGGGCGTGGACTACGAGGCCGACGTGAATCCGGACGTGAAGATCGAGAACCTGGTCGATCTGACCTGAAGGACGAAAGGCCGGCGTAAGCCGGCCTTTCCGCATCTGGCGGTGCCGGGCGCTGGGGCCGGCATCCGCGGGATCGTTGCCAGTGCGGTTGCCGGCCAGCGGCCGGCGCTACCCCTTACGCGTTGAACTCGAAATTCATCTCCGGGCCGGCCGGGCCGACGAAGTCGCCCTGCACGTAGTCCACGCCGGAACTGAACAGCAGGCTCATCGTCGCCGCGTCCGAGACGAACTCGGCGATGGTGCGGATGTCCTCCGACTGCGCGCGCCGGGTGATTTCCTGGGTCTTGGCCAGCTGCTCGCGGGCCTGCGCCGGATCGGCGGTGAAGCTGCTGTCCAGCTTGAGGAAGCCCGGCTGGAAGTGCGCCAGCAGCTGGAACGAATCCAGCCCCGAGCCGAACTGCTCCAGCCCGACCTTGCAGCCCAGCGCCGAGACCTCGGCCAGGAACTGCTGGGCGTTGCGCAGGTGAGTGAACACCTTGGCCTCGGCGACCTGCAGCCACAGCTGGTCGCCGTCGATGCCCTCGGCCTGCAGGCCATCGCGGATCACCGCCAGCAGCTGCGGATCGGAGAAGGACTCGGGGGTGATGCGCACCATCAGGTGGGTGCGGTGGCCGGCGCGGCGGCGCTCGCCCAGCGCCTTGATCGCGTGGCCGACCAGCCAGCGGTTGATCGGCGCGAGCAGGCCCTGGTCCTCGGCGATCGGCAGGAAGGTGGCGGGGCCGACCATCTCGTCGTTGCCGCGCAGCCGCAACGAGGTGTCGTACAGCTGGATCGGCTCGCCCATCAGGTTGATCACCGGCCGGAAGCGCAGCTGGAACCCATCGTTCTCCAGCGCCTCGCGCATCAGTTCGACCCAGCGCTGGATGCGTTCTTCCTCGACGCGGTCGGCCGCGCCGGGGTCGAACACCTTGACCGTGTTGCCGCCCAGTTCGGCCGAGGCGCGCGCGCAGTCGCTGGCGCGCGCCAGCACCTGGCCGACGCTGGCGATCTTCTCGCCGACCTGCACGCCGCCGATGCTGACGGTGACCGTGGCCGAGCGCGCGCCGATGCTGAACACGTGCGTGGAGAACGCATCGCGCACGCGTTCGGCCAGGCGCGCGGTGTGCGGGTAGTCGCCCTGCGCGAGGATGGCGAAGCTGTGCTCGCCGAAGCGCGCCACCGGCAGCGCGTCGCCGAGCGTGGCGGCCAGGCGCTGGCCCAGCGCGGCGACCAGCGCGTCGGCCGAATCCAGCCCGATGTCGGGCAGCAGGCGCGCGTAGTGGTCCGGTTCGACCAGCAGGAAGCCGTACTGGCCTTCGCTGCGGCTGACCTGCGCCACCGCGTTCTCCAGGTGCACCATGAAGGTCGGGCGGTTGAGCAGGCCGGTGACCTGGTCGCGCTGGCGCAGCTCCTCGACCTCGCGCGCCAGTTCCGGGTCGAACTCCTCGCGGCGGCGGAACACCACCTGGAAGCAGGACTCGCCCTCGTAGGTGGCGGCGGTGAATTCCATCGTCGCCGGGAAGCTGTCGCCGTCCTGGTTGCGCGCGTGCACTTCGTACTGCGGCGGCGGTGCCTCGCCCTTGCTCAGCGACTTGAGCAGCTGCTTGAAGTCCTCCACGTGCTGCGGCGCGACCATGTCCAGCAGCGAGATGCCTTCAACGTCCTCGAACGATTCGTAGCCGAACATCTCCAGGTACGCCTCGTTGGCGCGGATGTGCATGCCTTCGTGGATGTAGGCGATCGGGTCGCGCGAGGAGGCGATCAGCGCGTCGCAGCGGCGCTCGGTCTCGCGCATCTGCGCCTCGATCCGGCGCAGTCCGCGGCGCGCCTGCAGGTCGGTCCACTCGTCGCGCACCACCGCCAGCAGGTGCTCGGGGCGCTGGCGCAGGGCGATGGCGCGGATGCCGTTGGCGCCGGCTTCCACCAGCATCTGCTCGTCGACGTGCTCGGCCAGCCCGATCACCGGGATGTCCTTGCCGCTGGCGGCGATCTGCTGGCTGAGCAGGACCTGCGGGATCGTCCGCGAGGGCGCGGAGAGCACCAGGTCGATGGCCTGGCCGGACAGGATGTCGACCAGTTCCTCCGGCGCCTGCGGCCGGAACGGGCGGATGGCGATGCCGCTGTTGCGCAGGGCGCTGACGATCGCCTCGGCGTTCTCGGCGCTGTCGTCGACGATCAGCAGGCGCAGGGTTGTTTCTTTGCCATTCTGCATGCGGGACTCCCTCTGACCGGGTTTAATACAACATGGGTGCGGTGCCGTCCATGCGCGGATCGCGCGCCTGTGACGCGGTTCCTGTGCGTGGATGCTGCCGCGCGGCCACCCCGTTCAGGCCGCCTGTCCGGCGGCGTGCCCGGAGGCCCAGGCCCACTGGAAGTTGTAGCCGCCCAGCCAGCCGGTCACATCCAGCACCTCGCCGACGAAATGCAGTCCGGGCACTAGCCGCGATTCCATCGTCGCCGAGGACACCTGCCGCGTATCCACGCCGCCCAGCGTCACCTCGGCGGTGCGGTAGCCCTCGGTGCCGCTGGCCACTAGCGGGAAATCCGCCAGCAGGGCCGCGGCCTGCTTCAGCTGCGGCTCGTCGAGCTGGCGCACCGGCCGGTCCGGCAGCCAGTGCTCGCACAGCCGCTGCGCCATCCGCTTGGGCATGACCTCGGCCAGCACCGTGCGCAGTTCCGAGGCGCCGCGCTCGCGTTTCATCGCACGCAGCCATTCCTGCGCGTCGTGGCCCGGCAGCAGGTCCAGGCGCAGGTCGTCGCCGGGTTGCCAGTACGAGGAGATCTGCAGGATCGCCGGGCCGCTGATGCCGCGATGGGTCAGCAGCATGAAGTTGCGGAAGCTCTGCCCGTTGCAGCGCGCCTCCACCGGCAACGCGACGCCGCTGAGGTCGGCGAAGCGTTCCTGGTGCCTGCCGCTGAGGGTCAGCGGCACCAGCCCTGCGCGGGTGGGCAGCACGTCATGGCCGAACTGGCGGGCGACCTCGTAGCCGAAACCGCTGGCGCCCATGCTGGGGATGGACAGGCCGCCGCTGGCGATCACCAGCGAGGCGCTGTGGAACAGTCCTTGAGCGGTGCGCACGCGGAAGCCGTCGGCGCCGCGCTCGATGCCTTCCACCGCGCAGTCGGTGCGGACCTGCACGCCGGCCTGCTGGCATTCGTCCAGCAGCATGCGCACGATCAGCTTGGAGGATACGTCGCAGAACAGCTGCCCCAGCTCCTTCTCGTGCCAGGCGATGCGGTGCCGCTCGACCATGTCGATGAAGTCGCCCGGCGTGTAGCGCGCCAGCGCCGACTTGCAGAAATGCGGGTTGGCCGAGAGGAAATTGGCGGCGCTGGTGCCGGTGTTGGTGAAGTTGCAGCGGCCGCCGCCGGACATCAGGATCTTCTTGCCGACCTTGTTGGCGTGGTCGACCACCTGCACGATGCGGCCGCGCTGGCCGGCGGTGAGCGCACACATCAGCCCGGCGGCGCCGGCGCCGATCACCAGCACGTCGCAGCGGTGCGTGCCCATGCCCGGATTCATCGCCACCGCGCGCCTATCCCGCCGCGCGCTTGCGCCAGGCGGGGATGACGTCGAGCTGGACCTGGTCGTTGAGGATCTGCACTTCGCCGTCCTGGATCAGCACGCTCCAGCGCATCGCCCGCTGGATCTGCTGGCCCCAGCGCTCGACGAATCCGGCGTCCAGGTCCACCACCGAGAGGTTGCTGAAGCGGGCCAGGCCCTTGCCCTGCTTCTGCCACCAGATGTCCGAGGCGTTGCCGCCGTAGTTGACCACCTGCACCTGGCGGCTGCGGTTGCTGGCCTTGCGCACGCGCGATTCGTCCGGATGGCCCAGGTCGATCCACTGCAGGATGTCGCCGGTGTAGTCGTGCTGCCACAGGTCCGGTTCGTCGTCGGTGCTCAGGCCGCGGCCGAACTCCAGGCGGTCGTCGGCGTTCAGCGCGAAGGCGAGCAGGCGCACCATCAGGCGCTCGTCGGTCTCGGAGGGATGCTGGGCCAGGGTCAGGTGGTGGGTCGCGTAGTAGCCGCGGTCCATGTCGCTGATCTGCAGCTCGGCCTTGCGGATGGTGGCGGTGAGGGCCATGGGATCACGGGGCAAAGACCGCCATTCTACTGCGCGGCCGTGCGGCCGGTGTCGCGCACCTCAGCGCTGCCGCGCCAGCCACTGGTCGAGCCGGGCGGCGAAGGCCTGGCGGTCGCGCGCATGCAGGCTGGCCGGGCCGCCGGTCTGGACGCCGGCGCCGCGCAGTTCGGCCATGAAGTCACGTATCGACAGCCGCTCGGCGATGCTGTCGGGGCTGAACGGCTCGCCGCGCGGATCGAGCGCGGCGGCGCCCTTGGCCAGCACGCGCGCGGCCAGCGGGATGTCCTGGGTAACGACCAGGTCGCCGGCGGCGACGCGCTCGGCGATCGCATCGTCGGCCACGTCCGGGCCACCGGCGACCTGCATGGCGCGGATGAAGCGCGAGGAGGGCGTCTGCAGCCAGCGGTTGGCGACCAGGATCACCTCGACCCGGGTGCGCTCGGCGGCACGGTACAGGATGTCGCGGATGACGGCGGGGCAGGCGTCGGCGTCGACCCAGATGCGGGGCGAGGGGGCGGGGACGGTGGATTCCATGCCGCGCAGTCTAGCCGCTGGGGCCGCCGGCCACGGGTGGGAGGAAGCGCCCGGAAGACGCCAAGCCAATGAATTTGGCGGATTTGTTGACCCGGCCGGCCTCCTCCGGGCGGATGAATGCGGTACTTGTCGCTTTTTGGCGGAAAGCCGCGTATCTTTCGTCCCACTGTGCTTGCAAGGGTCACCGTGAATCGTGGCCTGATGCAGCTGATCTCACCGATCCGCTCATCGTTCCGTTTTACCAACGCCTGCAACTCAGTCTCGGCCCCGATCCCGGCGGCTGCGATTTCCAATCAATAGTTCCAGGAGTTTGTAATGTCTGAGCGTCAGACCGGCACGGTGAAGTGGTTCAACGATGCCAAGGGTTTCGGTTTCATCACCCCGGAAAGCGGTCCGGACCTGTTCGTGCACTTCCGCGCCATCCAGGGCACCGGCTTCAAGTCGCTGCAGGAAGGCCAGAAGGTGAGCTTCGTCGCCGTGCAGGGCCAGAAGGGCATGCAGGCTGACCAGGTGCAGGCGCTGTAATCCAGCCCCGCAACCGCAAGGTCGCCACGACGCCGGAAGCGAAAGCTTCCGGCGTTTTTTGTTGCTGCCATTTTGTTTGGTGGCGCTTGATTGGCGAGCGGAGCTTGGTCTTCCTTGTCTCGCGGCCAAGCTCATGAGGCTTCGCCCCCGACCCTCACCCCAACCCCTCTCCCGGAGGGAGAGGGGCTTTGCTTCCGCTGCGCACGCAAGCCGTACCTTCTCTCGCCCTGGAGGGAGAGGGGCTTTGAACGTCACGGCTCATTGCGCGGCCGCTTTTCCCTTCTCCCCTTGGGAGAAGGTGCCCCGCAGGGGCGGATGAGGGTACGGGCAAAGCCTCTTGCATCCAGGTATCGAAGGGGCTTCGCCCCGACCCTCACCCCAACCCCTCTCCCGGAGGAAGAGGGGCTTTATACGGCTCGGGCTGCATTCCGGCGGCGCGGTCTATGCTTGAGGCATGACACTCACCATGTTCGACAACCGTTTCCTGCGCGAGCTGCCCGGCGATGGCGAAACCGGATCGCGCCGCCGCGAGGTCCTGGGCGCGGCCTGGTCGCAGGTGATGCCCACGCCGGTGGCCGCGCCGCGGCTGCTGGCGTATTCGCCCGAGGTGGCGGCGATGCTGGGCTTCGATGCGGAAACCGTGCAGGCGCCGGGTTTCGCCGAGGTGTTCGGCGGCAACGCGCTGTACGCGGGCATGCAGCCGTGGGCGGCCAACTATGGCGGGCACCAGTTCGGGCATTGGGCCGGGCAACTGGGCGATGGCCGCGCCATCTCCCTCGGCGAACTGCTGGCCGACGGCCGGCGCTGGGAACTGCAGCTCAAGGGGGCAGGGCCGACGCCCTATTCGCGCGGCGCCGATGGCCGCGCGGTGCTGCGCTCGTCGATCCGCGAATTCCTGTGCTCCGAGGCCATGCATCATCTGGGCGTGCCGACCACGCGTGCGCTGAGCCTGGCCGCCACCGGCGAAACGGTGGTGCGCGACATGTTCTACGACGGCCACCCGCGCGCCGAGCCGGGTGCGGTGGTGTGTAGGGTGGCGCCCTCGTTCATCCGTTTCGGCAGTTTCGAGCTGCCGTCCGCGCGTGGCGACCTGGCGCTGCTGCGGCAGCTGGTGGATTTCTGCATCGACCGCGATTTCGACCACGATTTTCGGCACCTGCCACCCGGCCCGTCGCGCGATGGCGACTGGTTCGCCGGGATCTGCACGCGCACCGCGACGATGGTCGCGCAGTGGATGCGGGTGGGCTTCGTGCACGGGGTGATGAACACCGACAACATGTCCGTCCTCGGCCTGACCATCGACTACGGCCCGTATGGCTGGGTGGAGGACTACGACCCGGACTGGACGCCCAACACCACCGACGCGCAGGGCCGCCGCTACCGCTTCGGCACGCAGATGCAGGTGGCGTACTGGAACCTGGTCCGGCTTGCGCAGGCGTTGTCGCCGTTGTTCGAGGAGACTGCGCAGCTGCAGGCGGGGCTGGATGCCTTCCAGGCGCATTTCGCCGCGGAAGATCGCCGGCACCTGCTCGCCAAGCTCGGCCTGGGCGACTACCGCGCGGGCGACGAGGCGCTGATGGCGCAGTTCCAGAAGCTGCTGCACGAAGGCGAGATGGACATGACCCTGGCGTTCCGTGCGCTGGCGGGGATCGATCCTCGCCAACCGGATGCGGCCGCGCTGGAAGAAGCCTTCTATTCGCCGGAGCGCCGCGCACGGGTGATGCCGGACCTGCTCGACTGGCTGCAGCGCCATGCCGCGCGCGTGCGCGATGCCGGCCTGCCGGCCGAAGCGCGGCGCCGCATCATGCAGGCCGCCAACCCGAAATACGTGCTGCGCAACTGGCTGGCGCAGCAGGCCATCGACCGCGCCGAGCAGGGCGATGCCGCCGGCATCGTCGAACTGCTGGACGTGCTGCGGCACCCCTATGACGAACAACCCGGCCGCGAGGCGTTCGCGCGCCGGCGCCCGGAATGGGCGCGCGAGCGCGCCGGCTGTTCGATGCTCTCGTGCAGTTCCTGAATTTCCATCGACGATCCGATTCAAAGACCCCCATGACGAACGCATACCCAGACTGGTCCGGCGCGATCCGCGACGTGGCCGATTTCCCCAGGCCCGGCATCGGTTTCAAGGACATCACGCCGCTGCTGGCCGATGCCGCCGGTTTCCGCGCGGCGATCATGGCGATGGCCGATCCCTGGCGTGCGTCCGGGGTGCAGGCGGTGCTGGGCGTCGAGGCGCGCGGCTTCATCCTCGGCGCCGCGCTGGCCCTGGAACTGGGCGCTGGCTTCGTGCCGGTGCGCAAGCCGGGCAAGCTGCCCGGCGCCACCCTGATGCAGGAATACGCGCTGGAATACGGCAGCGACCGCATCGAGGTCTGCGCCGGCGCCATCGCGCCGGGCACGCGGGTGCTGCTGGTCGACGACGTGCTGGCGACCGGCGGCACGCTCGCCGCGGCGCTGCTGCTGGCGCATCGGCTCGCGGCCGAGGTGCTGGGCGCGGCGGTGCTGGTGGAACTGGACGGGCTGGGTGGTCGCCAGCGCTGGCCCGATGGCCTGCCGCTGCAGGCCACGCTGGTGTATTGAGCGTGCCCCACCGCAGGAACGGCCTCAGCCGCGATGGGGCTTCATCGGGAAAGCCCGGTCGCGACTGGCGTCGCTCCTACAGGTCGCTCCCACGACAGGGGCGGGGAACGACACTACATCTTCACATCTTCCGCACGCGGAAGCGCTTGCCCTTGATCTTGCCGGCTTCCAGCCGCGCCACGGCCTTGCCGGCCTGCTCGCGGGCGATGGCGACGTAGGAACGGGTGGGGAAGATGTCGATCCTGCCGATGGCCTTGCCCGACAGCCCGGCATCGCCGGTGAGCGCGCCGAGGATGTCGCCGGCGCGCAGCTTGTCGGTCTTGCCGCCGTCGATGCGCAGCGTGGTCATCGCCGCCTGCGGCAGCTGCGCCGGGCGCGCGGTGGCCAGCGGCGTCTTCTGCCAGTTCAGCGCGCTGCCCTGGTCGGTTTCCAGCGCGTCGGCGCGGTGGCGCTCGCGGCCGGCGACCATGCTCAGCGCCAGGCCGCTGCGGCCGGCGCGGGCGGTGCGGCCGACACGGTGGCGGTAGGTGTCCAGGTCGCTGGGCATCTCGTAGTTGACCACCGCGGCCAGGTCTTCCACGTCCAGCCCGCGCGCGGCCACGTCGCTGGCGACCAGCACGTTGCAGCTGCGGTTGGAGAACTGCAGCAGCACCTCGTCGCGGTCGCGCTGCTCCATGTCGCCATGCAGGGCCAGCGCGGAGAAGCCGAACTGGCGCAGCGAGTTCGCCACCTCGTCCACGTCCTTGCGGGTGTTGCAGAACACCACCGCCGACTCGGGCGTGTACCTGAGCAGCAGGCCGGCCAGCGCCTTCTGCCGGTGCGCGGGTTCGACCTCGAAGAACAGGTGCTGGATGGCCGGGGCTTCCTGCTGGCCGTCGATGGTGACTTCCGCCGGTTCGTTGAGCAGGGCGCGCGCCAGTTCGCGGATGGCATCGGGGAAGGTGGCCGAGAACAGCAGGCTCTGGCGCTCCTTGTGGGTGCGCCCGGCGATCTCGCGGATCGGCTCCTCGAAGCCCATGTCGAGCATGCGGTCGGCCTCGTCGAGCACGAACGTGCGCACCTGGCCGAGGTTGAGCGCGCGCTTGCGCGCCAGTTCCTGCACGCGGCCGGGCGTGCCGACCACGACCTGCGGGTCGTGCGCTTCCAGCGAGGCCAGCTGCGGGCCCAGCGGCACGCCGCCGGTCAGCACCAGCAGCTTGAGGTTGGGAATGCCGGTGGCCAGCTTGCGCAGCTGCTTGCCGACCTGGTCGGCCAGTTCGCGGGTGGGGCACAGCACCAGCGCCTGGGTGCGGATGGTGGCCGGGTCGAGCCGGTTGAGCAGGCCCAGGCCGAAGGCGGCGGTCTTGCCGCTGCCGGTGGGGGCCTGGGCGATCACGTCGCGCCCTTCCAGGATCGGCGGCAGGCTCAGCGCCTGGACCGGGGTCATGGCGGTATAGCCCAGCGCGTCGATGCCGGGGGCGAGTGCCGGCGACAGCGGCAGCGAGGAGAAATCGGTCATGCGCCATTTTCGCAGATGCGGCGGGCAATGGTGGTGCCGGTCTTGAGATCGGTGGGCGCCGCCGCCATGTCGACGAGGTCGAAAATGGTGGGCCGGCGTGGTGAGCCCCGGCCAGTTGCAGGGGACGCTGCCCCGGCAACCACAATCCAGCCCATGCGGGCCGCGGACCACGACGGAGGGCGGGCGTGCGCCGTTTTCCTGTCGTGGGCCGTGGGCTGGCCGCACCGGATCGCATCCGGGCGGCGTTCCGACCGCGTTGCGGGAACCTGCGTTGCGTCCTTTGCCGCGCCCACGGCATTCGATGGCTGGAGTTTCCTCTCATGCAACGTACTTCCGTGTTGATCGTCGGCGGCAGCCTGGTCGGGCTGTCCGCTTCGTTGTTCCTCGCCACGCGCGGCGTGGCGCACGTGCTGCTGGAAAAGCGCCCGGGCAGTTCGCCGCACCCGCGCGCGATGGGCTTCACCGAGCGCACGCTCGAACACTACCGGGCGGCCGGCATCGGCGGGCGCATCCCGCAGGTATCGGCGCAGGCGCGCCTGCGCCGGGTACGGGCCGAGAGCCTGGCCGGGCACTGGGGCGAGGAACTGCCGTGGACACCCGGCGCGCAGGAGACGCCGCCCGGCCTGTTTTCGCCCTGTACCGGGGCGGCCATCGCGCAGGACACGCTGGAGCCGATCCTGCGCCAGGCCGCCGGCGAGCGCGGCGCGGAACTGCGTTACCGCCACGAGCTGCTGGACTGGCACGAGGTCGAGGATGGCGTCGTCGCGCAGGTCGTCGACCGCGCTGCGGGCACGCGCTACCGCGTGCATGCCTGCTACCTGATCGCCTGCGATGGCGCTGACAGCCCGATCCGGGAGCGCCTGGGCATCGCCCGCGATGGCGTCGGATACCTGCGCACGCTGCGCAGCGTGCTGTTCCGCTGCGAGGCCGCCGATGCCTGCCTTGCCCGCGGCGTGCAGCAGTTCCAGATCGAACAACCGGGCCTGCATGCCTTCCTGACCAGCTACGGCGACAGTCGCTGGGTATTGATGTTCGACGACGACCGCGAGCGCAGCGACGAGGAACTGGCGCGGGCGGTGGCCTGCGCGCTGGGCGCGGACCTGCCCTTCGAGCTGATCACCACCGGGCGCTGGGAAATGGCCGGCCGCATCGCGCGCGACTACCGCAAGGGCCGGGTGTTCCTGGCCGGCGATGCGGCCCATCAGTTGCCGCCCACGCGCGGCGGGTTCGGCGCCAACACCGGCATCGACGACGTCCACAACCTGGCGTGGAAGCTGCAACTGGTGCTGCAAGGCACCGCCACGCCGGCGTTGCTGGACAGCTACAGCGCCGAACGCCAGCCGATCGGCTGGCTGCGTCACCAGCAGACCTTCGCCCGTCCGGACTACGCGCGGTGGCTGCGGACGCCGTTGCAGGAGGTGACGTTGTACGGCAACGCGGCGATGGAACTGGGCCAGTTGCAGCGTTCGTCCGTCATTCCCGCCGCCGGGCCGGAGCTGCCGCCGGCGGATGAGCCCGACGCGTGGGCCGGCCAGCCCGGCACGCGCGCCCCGCACGCCTGGGTGCGACACGGCGGCAAAGAGGTTTCGACGCTGGACCTGTTCGGCGATGGCTTCGTGCTGCTCAGCGGGCAGCCGCAGTGGCTGGTTGCCGGGCGCGAGGTGGCGGCCCGGCTGGGCCTGCCGCTGGCGACGGTGCAGGTCGGCCCGGACGTGACGTTCGCGCCGCCGGAGGAAATCCGGGTCCGCTTCGGCGTGGGGGAGCAGGGAGCGGTGCTGGTGCGTCCCGACGGAGTGGTCGCCTGGCGCTGGCCGGACGCAGCGGGAGAGGCGCCGGGGCCTGCGGTCCAATTGGCGGATGCGCTGCGCACGGCGGCGTGCCTGGCCGGCTGAGGCTGTAGCCGCTCCGATGGGCGTGCGGAAGGGTTCACACCATCATCCGCACGCCCAGGTTCAGCAGCAGCCCGCCCCCCAGCAGCCAGGCGAACAGCAGCGCCGCCAGCAGCATCGGCCGCGGGCCGGCCCGGCGCAGCGCCGAGACGTGGGTGGTCAGGCCCAGCGCGGCCATCGCCATGGCCAGCAGCACGGTGTCCAGCCCGACCAGCGCATCGACCAGCCCGGCCGGCAGCCACTGCAGCGAATTGAACGCGATCACGCCGATGAAGCCGAACGCGAACCACGGGACGCGGATCTTCGTGCCTGGCCGGCCCATGCCCTGGCCGCGCGCCAGCCATGCCGACAGGCCGAGCAGGAACGGCGCCAGCATCATCACCCGCACCATCTTGGCGATGACCGCGGCGTCGGCGGCCGGCTGGCCGATGGCGCGGCCGGCCGCCACCACCTGCGCCACCTCGTGCACGGTGGAGCCGGTGAACACGCCGAAGCCGGCCTCGTCCAGCGGCATCCAGCCGGCGGCCACGCCCCACCGGTAGAGCAGCGGATACAGGAACATCGCCAGCGTGCCGAACACCACCACGGTCGCCACGGCAACGGCCACCTGCTCGGTGCGTCCCCTGACCACCGGCTCGGCGGCCATCACCGCAGCGGCGCCGCAGATGGAGCTGCCGGCGCCGATCAGCAGCGCGGTATCGCGTTCCAGTCCCAGCACGCGGGTGCCCAGCCATGCCGCCAGCGCGAAGGTGGAGCACAGCACCAGCGCATCGATCATCACGCCGGTGGCGCCGACCTGACCGATGTCCTGCAGGGTCAGGCGCAGGCCGTAGAGGACGATCCCGGCGCGCAGCAGCGTGGCCTTGGAGATGCCGACGCCGATGGCCGCGCGCGGCGCCAGCGCGCCGTAGGTGGTATTGCCCAGGGCGATGCCGATCACGATGGCCAGCGTCAGCGCGCCGATGCCGTGGGCCTGCATCCATGGCAGGGCGCCGAGCCAGAGGGACAGGCCGGAGATGGCGGCGGTCAGCAGCAGGCCGGGGAGCGGGGAAGGCCGGGCCGGAGCCAGCCCTTGCGTGGCGGTGTTCATGACGGATGGTTATCAGGAGGTGGCCCATCCTGATCCCAAGACGATCACCCGTAAAACAGATAGTATTCGTATGAATAACCTGTTTTACGGATAGATCATGCATCTCTCCCTGCGCCAGTTGCAGATCTTCTCGGCCATCGCCGAGGCGGGAACGACCACCGCCGCGGGCGACGCCATCGTCCTGTCGCAGTCGGCGGTGAGCGCGGCATTGAGCGAACTGGAGAGCCTGCTGGGGCTGGCGCTGTTCGACCGGGTCGGGCGGCGGCTGGTGCTCAATGGCCATGGCCGTGCGCTGCTGCCGCAGGCGCGCGCCCTGCTGGCAGGCATGGACGACATCGAACGCCGTTTCCGCCGGGGCGACGAAACCGCCGCGCCGGTGCGCTGGCGGGTCGGGGCCAGCACCACGATCGGCAACTACCTGATGCCGGCGCGCATCGCCGACCTGCGCGACGGCAACGAGCAGGCCCACGTCGATCTGGTGATCGGCAATACCCGCGAGATGATCGCTGCGGTGCAGAGGCTGGAAGTGGACATCGGCCTGATCGAGGGGCCGTGCCACGAGCCGGGGCTGGAGGTGGTGCCCTGGCGCGAGGACGAGCTGGTCGTCGTGTACGGCGAGCGCCATCCGCAGGCGGACGCACTGCGCGGAGGCGCGGACATGGCGCGCCTCCGCGCAGCCTGCTGGCTGCTGCGCGAGCCCGGTTCCGGCACCCGCGAGGCAGCCGAGCAGGCGCTGCTGCCGCATCTGCATGGTTTTGCCGAAGTGCTGCAACTGGGTGGCACCGAAGCGATCAAGCAGGGCGCGGTGGCCGGGCTCGGCCTGGCCTGCCTGTCGCGGCATGCGGTGGCCGACCTGGTCGCGCTGGGACGGCTGCATGCACTGGCCACGCCGCTGCCGCCGCTGCGGCGCCAGCTGTGGGCGGTGCGGCATCCCGGCAAGCGGGTGCCGGCCAGCCTGCGCCGGTTGCTGGCATTGACGCCGGACGTCTTCGCGTAGGCCGGGGCAACGCCTCCGGCGCTTCATGCACGCGCTGGAAAGCCGGTCGGGGATGTAACCCCCGACCTACGCTGCTGTTGCAGCCCGTACAATGCGCGCATGCCTTTGATCACCCTGCAGAACGTCGACTACAGCGTCGGCGGCCCGTTGTTGCTGGAAAAAGCCGAACTGTCGATCGACGCGGGCGAGCGCATCGCCCTGATCGGCCGCAATGGCGCCGGCAAATCCACCCTGATGAAACTGATGGCCGGCGAGCTGAAGCCCGACGACGGCGAGGTGCGCGTGCAGCAGGGCGTGCGCGTGACCCGGCTGGAACAGGAAGTGCCGCATGGCGCCGCCGGCAGCGTGTTCGACGTGGTCGCCGGCGGCCTCGGCGAGCTGGGCGACTGGCTGGCCGAGTTCCACCGCCTCAGCCATGCCGCCGAGTTCGATGCCGACGCATTGGGCAAGGTGCAGGCGAGGATCGACGCCGCCGACGGCTGGGCGCTGGACCAGCGCGTGGCCGAGACCCTGACCCGGCTGGAACTGGACGGCGACGCCGTGTTCGAGCGCCTGTCCGGCGGCATGAAGCGCCGCGTGCTGCTGGCGCGCGCGCTGGTGGCCGGGCCGGACGTGCTGCTGCTGGACGAGCCGACCAACCACCTCGACATCGAGGCCATCGACTGGCTGGAAGGCTTCCTCAAGGGCTGGAGCGGCTGCGTGGTGTTCGTCACCCACGACCGCCGCTTCCTGCGCGCGCTGGCCACCCGCATCGTCGAGATCGACCGCGGGCAGGTCACCAGCTGGCCGGGCGACTGGGCCAACTACGAGCGTCGCCGCGAGGAGCGGCTCAACGCGCAGGCGCAGGAGAACGCGCGCTTCGACAAGCTGCTGGCGCAGGAGGAAGTGTGGATCCGCCAGGGCATCAAGGCCCGTCGCACCCGCGACGAAGGCCGCGTGCGCCGGCTCAAGGCGATGCGCAACGAGCGCAGCCAGCGCCGCGAGCTGGGCGGCAACGTGCGGCTGGAAGCGGCGGCCGGCGAGAACTCCGGCAAGAAGGTCATCGACGTCAAGGACGTGAGCTTCGCCTTCGGCGAGCGTGCGATGGTCAAGGACCTGACCACCACCATCCTGCGCGGCGACCGCATCGGCCTGATCGGTCCCAATGGCAGTGGCAAGACCACGCTGCTCAAGCTGCTGCTGGGCGAACTGCAGCCGGACATCGGCGAAGTGCGGCCCGGCACCAATCTGCAGATCGCCTATTTCGACCAGTACCGCGCCACCCTGCGCGAGGACTGGAGCGCGATCGAGAACGTGGCCGAGGGCGCCGACTTCATCGATCTCAACGGCAAGCGCAAGCACGTGCATGCCTACCTGCAGGATTTCCTGTTCACGCCCGAACGCGCGCGCGCGCCGATCACCCGCCTGTCCGGCGGCGAGCGCAACCGCCTGCTGCTGGCCAAGCTGTTCGCGCAGCCGTCCAACCTGCTGGTGATGGACGAACCGACCAACGACCTGGACGTGGAGACGCTGGAACTGTTGGAGGAACTGCTGGCCGACTACCCCGGCACCCTGCTGCTGGTCAGCCACGACCGCGACTTCCTCGACAACGTGGTGACCAGCACGCTGGTGCTCGAAGGCGAGGGCCGCCTGGGCGAGTACGTGGGTGGATACTCGGATTGGCTGCGGCAGCGGCCGTCGCCTGCGGCCGCAGCGGCAAGGTCCAGGGACGAGGCGCAGGCCGCGGCGGTGGCTGCCGCATCGGCGCAGCCGCCGAAGGCCAAGCGCAGCTACCGCGATACGCGCGAACTGGAGCAGCTGCCCGCCCGCATCGAACAGCTCGAAACCGAGATCGCGCGCCGCGGCGCAGCGATGAACGACCCCGCCTTCTTCCGCCAGGACGCCGACGCGATCACCGCCGCCAACCAGTCGCTGGCCGAACTGCAGCGCGAACTGGACGCCGCCTACGCACGCTGGGAGGCGCTGGAGGCGGGCTGAGCTGCCGCCACCGCCGCGCGTCCCTGTAGGAGCGGCTTCAGCCGCGATCGCCGGCCCAAGAGACATCGCAGCTGACCCTGTTCGCGGCTGAAGCCGCTCCTACACGGGCCAGCTGATCAGCTGCGCGTGCCAGCGCTCTACTCGCGCAATCGCGGCACACCGTGCGCGTCCCGGTCCTCGAACACCGCCGGGTCGGCGATCTGTCCGTGCAGTTCGCGTGGCGGCACGGGCACGACCGCCTGGCCGCGGCTTGCGGCCAGCGCGTTGGCGTAGCACTGCCAGGCGCGTCCGTCGTCGCCGCTGCGGGCGTAGCCATCGCCCAGGGTTTCCCAGGCATCGCTGCCGCCACCCTGTGCGAGCGCGCGATGCAGCGCGGCTTCTGCCCGCGGCCAGTCGCCGCCGGCCTGCGCGAACCGGGCCTGGGTCAACAGAAGTGACGGGCTGCCCGGATGCGCCTTGAGCCAGCGCTCGACCTGGGCCTGGCGATGCTCCATGCGCCCGACCGGCAGCAGACCGTAGCGGGTCGCCAGGCCTTCATCCCAGCGCGTGTCCAGCGCGTGCTCGATGCTCTTCGTCGCCGCGTCCTCCCAGCCGAAGGCGGCGGCGCGGCTGGCGTAGGCATCCACGACCGCCGGGTCCGTTTTCAGCGTCTTGGGCAGGGCGTCCCAGCGTTCGGCCAGCGCGTTGGTGTCGGCGGCTTCACGCAGTGATGCCTCGGCCCAGAGCGTTTCGCGCTCGTCCAGCAACGCCTGCGGCCAGGCGTGCTGCTGGCGCAGTGCGCCGAGCAGTCCCCAGGCCTCCGCGGCCTGGCCGTTGGCGGCCAGCGCTTCGGCACGCAGGGCC
>JAEWOJ010000076.1 GCA_023399815.1 Pseudomonadota bacterium
CCGATGATCACCGACTGGCCCCAGCCGCGATGCGCGCATTCCAGCGCCGCACGCATCACGTTGACGTTGCCGATGCATTCGAACGAATGGTCGACGCCCCAGCCGGTCATCTCCACGATCACCTGCTGGATCGGCTTGTCGTGATCCTTCGGATTGACGCAGTCGGTGGCGCCGAACTGGCGCGCCAGCTCGAACTTGGACGGATTGGTGTCGATGGCGTTGATGCGGCCGGCCCCGGCCTGGCGCGCGCCCTGGATCACCGCCAGGCCGATGCCGCCGAGGCCGAACACCGCCACGCTGTCGCCCGCCTGCACCTTGGCGGTGTTGTGCACCGCGCCGATGCCGGTGGTGACGCCGCAGCCGAGCAGGCAGACGTGCTCCGGGTTGGCTTCCGGGTTGACCTTGGCCAGCGAGACCTCGGCCACCACGGTGTACTCGGAGAAGGTCGAGCAGCCCATGTAGTGGAAAATCGGCTCGCCGTTGTAGGAGAAACGGCTGGTGCCGTCCGGCATCACGCCCTTGCCCTGGGTCGCGCGCACGGCGACGCACAGGTTGGTCTTGCCGCTCCTGCAGAACAGGCACTCGCCGCATTCGGCGGTGTAGAGCGGAATCACATGGTCGCCCGGCTTCACCGAGGTCACGCCCTCGCCCACCTCGACCACGACGCCGGCGCCTTCATGGCCGAGCACGCAGGGGAACAGGCCTTCCGGATCGTCGCCGGACAGGGTGAAGGCGTCGGTGTGGCAGACGCCGGTGTGGGTGATCTTCACCAGCACTTCGCCCTGCTTCGGCGGGGCGACGTCGATCTCTACGATCTGCAGGGGCTGGCCGGGACCGAAAGCGACGGCGGCACGTGATTTCATGGGGTTCTCCTGTAGCGGTGTGTTCGTATCTGGCTGGACGTGGGAGCGACGTCAGTCGCAATGAGGCTTTCATGCGACGTCCTCTGCGAATGGGTCTATCCGGGAAAGCCCCATCGCGACTGGCGTCGCTCCTACTTGAGGTAGGAACGGATCAGGCCGGACATCTCGGCCACGCGCGCGGCGCGCTGCGCGGCCGACTGCGCCGGCTGGCCGAATTCCTCGCGCAGGTGCGCCTCCATCACCTCGGACATCAGCCCGTTGACCGCGCCGCGGATGGCCGCGATCTGCTGCAGCACCGGCCCGCAGTCGGCGCCGGCCTCCAGCGCGCGCTCCAGCGCATCGCACTGGCCGCGGATGCGCCGCACCCGCGCCAGCACCTTCTTCTTTTCCTCGGGGGAATGCGGCATGCGCCCTGTCCCTATCCTGTACTGGGGGACAGTATATTGGAAAGCTGACCGATAACCAGCGGCGATGCCGCGGGCCGGTCTTCCCAAGCAGGAACGGGAGGCCGGGATGCGCGGCACCCGCATGCCGGCCTCCCTTCAGTCCATCGCGCCGCGTCGGTTCAGCCGCCGCAACCGCCGCAGCATTCGGAAGGCACGCGCTCCAGCTGCGCGGCGGCGATCGGCAGGCCGCCCCGGCCCAGCGCCGGCAGCAGGCTGCGTTCGTCCAGCAGGGTCGAGATGCGCAACACCCGGCTGAACGGCTCGATGTCCAGCAGGACGGAGGGATCGGCGTCCTGCAGCGCGTCTTCCAGCACCTGCAGGTCCGGCGCCGTGCCGGACAGGGAAATCCTGAATTGCGTCATCGACATGCTCCCGGGGCAGCGCACACGACCGGTCGCCCGCCCCGCGGCCATACCGGCGGCGGGCGACCGTGCCCGCCCCGCCGATACTGCGTGCCCGCGCCGACGTGCGCCCTGACCGAGGTCAAGCCGCCCTGCGACAGCCGTTCGCGAGAGATATTCGCGGACCGTGGAAGCGACGGTCCGTGGCCCGAGATGGAAAGCCGCGCACGAACGGCGCGCGAGCGCGGCGCTTGCCGCATGCAGGCCGCGCTGCGGACGCAAGCGGCCCGCAGCCGCGTTCTCAGCCTTGCGGAACGAGGGCGTCGTCCAGCGCGCTGGCGCGCTGCCATGCCGGGCGCGCGCGCAGGCGCGCCCCGTACGCGACGAAGGCCGGACGCTCGGGCAGGGTCTTGAACATCATGCCCCACAGCACCTGGCTGCCCAGGTAGACGTCGGCGGCGCTGAAACGCTCGCCCAGCAGCCAGGGCGAGGCGCCGGCAACGGCCCCCTCCAGCGTGTCGAGCGTCTGCTCGAAACTGCCGTAGCCGACCATGCCCGCCTTCTCCGCCGGCGCCAGCAGGCCGAGCGCCTTGGCGCTGGCCGCGGCCTCGACCGGGCCGGCGGCGAAGAACAGCCAGCGGAAGTAACTGCCGCGCAGCGGATCGTCCAGCGCCGGCGCCAGCCCCGCCTGCGGGAACGCATCGGCCAGGTAGCTGCAGATGGCCGCGGCCTCGGCGACCGCCACGCCGCGATGGACGATGGCCGGCACCTTGCCCATCGGGTTGATGGCCAGGTACTGCGGCGACTTCATGCCCCCGTCGAAGCCCAGCACTTCGGTGCGGTAGGGCTGGCCGGCTTCCTCCAGCATCCAGCGCGCGATGCGGCCGCGCGACTGCGGGTGGGTGTAGAAGACGATCTCGTCCGCCGTGTTGCCCATGCGCCTGCCTCCGGGAAAGGAGGCGGCAGTCTAGCAACGCGCCCGACGCCGCATCAGTAGGCGAATTCGCGGAACACCGGGTCCACGTTGCCGTTCCACTGCCCGCGGAACAGGTCCAGCTTGCGCTCGGCGGCGGTCTTGCCGGAATCGACGATCTCCTGCAGCACGTCGAGGAAGCGCGTCTCGTCCTGGCCGTCGCGGTTGCGCGCGGCGCGCCGGCGCAGGCCGTCGCGCGAGATCTCCAGCGCGCGCCGCGCCAGGTCGCGCACCGTGCCGTCGCGGAACGGCAGGTGCAGCGCCTGCTCCGGCACGCCGTCGCGCAACGCGTGGCGCTCGGCCAGGCTGAAGTCCTTGACCAGGTCCCAGGCCGCATCCAGCGCCGCGTCGTCGTACAGCAGGCCGACCCAGAACGCCGGCAGCGCGCAGATGCGGCTCCACGGGCCGCTGTCGGCGCCGCGCATCTCCAGGTATTTCTTCAGCCGCACTTCCGGGAAGGCGGTGGTCATGTGGTCGGACCAGTCGCGCAGCGTCGGCAGCGCACCCGGCAGCACGTCCAGCTCGCCGCGCATGAATTTTCGGAACGACTTGCCGCTGGCATCGATGTAGCGGCCATCGCGGTAGGAGAAGTACATCGGCACGTCGAGCAGGTAGTCGACGTAGCGCTCGTAGCCGAAGCCGTCCTCGAACACGAAGTCGAGCATGCCGGTGCGGCCGGCGTCGGTGTCGGTCCAGATGTGCGAACGGTAGCTGAGGTAGCCGTTCGGCCTGCCTTCGGTAAACGGCGAGTCGGCGAACAGCGCGGTGGCGATCGGCTGCAGCGCCAGCGACACGCGGAACTTCTTCACCATGTCCGCTTCGCTGGCGTAGTCCAGGTTGACCTGCACCGTGCAGGTGCGGGTCATCATGTCCAGGCCGAGCGAGCCGACCTTGGGCATGTACTCGCGCATGATGCGGTAGCGGCCCTTCGGCATCCACGGCATGTCGGCGCGCGCCCACTTCGGCTGGAAGCCCATGCCGAGGAAACCCAGCTGCAGTTCGCCGGCCACCTGCGCCACTTCGTTGAGGTGGGTGCCGGTCTCCACACAGGTCTGGTGGATGTTTTCCAGCGCCGCGCCGGACAATTCCAGCTGCCCGGCCGGTTCCAGCGACACCGAGGCGTTGTCGCGCAGCAGGGCGATGGTCCGGCCGTTCTCCTGCACCGGCTCCCAGCCGAAGCGGGTCAGCCCGGTGAGCAGCGCCTCGATGCCACGCTCGCCCTCGAAGGTCGGCGGCCGCAGGTCGTCCAGGCGGAAACCGAATTTCTCGTGCTCGGTGCCGATGCGCCACTGCGCGCGCGGCTTCTCGCCGGAGGCGAGCACCTCCACCAGCTGCGAGCGGTCGGTAATGGGCGTATCGGCGACGTGGCTGGGGCTCGACAAGGGCTGGCTCGCAGTGTTCTGGACTGGGCGGACATGGGGGACGGCCCCCGGCTTCGCAAGTGCGCACTATATCGCGGCATCCTTCGCCGCCTCCGCCACCGCGACGGGTTTCAGCATCCCACCGGCGACGACTTGACCCTCGTCCGCAGCCGCGGCTGCGAGTCATTCCGCCGCCATGGATTCCCCCACCCTACACTCGCCGCCATGAAACCGACCCGCCACAAGGAAGCCCATCGTTCCGAACGCGTCGGCTGGCTGCGCGCGGCCGTGCTCGGCGCCAACGACGGCATCGTCTCGGTGGCCGGACTGGTGGTGGGCATCGCCGCCAGCGGCGCGCCGGCTTCCACCGTGCTGGCCACGGGCATCGCCGGCACGGTCGCCGGCGCCATGTCGATGGCCGCCGGCGAATACGTTTCGGTGCAGTCGCAGGCCGACACCGAACATGCGGACCTGGCGATCGAGCGGCGCGAGTTGCACGAGGACCCGCACAGCGAGCTGGAGGAACTGGCCAGCATCTATCGCCGTCGCGGCCTGTCGCCCGAACTGGCGCACGAAGTGGCGGTGCAGCTCACCGCCCACGACGCCCTGGGCGCGCATGCGCGCGACGAACTGGGCATCACCGAGGAACTGCGCGCGCGGCCGTTGCAGGCGGCGCTGGCATCGGCGGGCGCGTTCATCGGCGGCGCGATATTGCCGGTGCTGACCGCGTTGCTGGCCCCGCACGCGCACGTGGCACCGATCACCACCGCCTCGACCCTGGCCGGGCTGTGCATCACCGGCGCGCTGGCCGCCCAGGCCGGCGGCGCATCGCGCCTGCGCGGCGCGTTGCGGGTGATGTTCTGGGGCGCGCTGGCGATGGGCGCGGCAGCGGCCATCGGCACGCTGTTCGACACCTCGCTGTAGCGTCGCCAACCGCGACACGCGGTACCGGAAGCGTTCTGCACCCGGTCCCATGGTGCCGACCAACGGTCGGCACCCACCGGCTCATGCGTGAAGGGAAGCTCACTGCGTCAGGAGCGCGCCAAAGGCACGGAATGTGGTGGCAAGAGACGGGACCTGCGGTTCACGGTGCAGACCGCAGGGCGACAGCGCGAAGCGATGGCGCGTCCAACTGGCGCGGCCGGCTTACAGTCCCAGCCAGCCGCCGATCACCGCGCGGGCCTCGTCCACGCCCTGCTTCGACTCGCCGGAGAAGGCCTGCACGCTCACCGTGTCGCCGAACGCGGCGGACAGTTCCTTGCGCACCTTCTGCAGGGTCTGCGCCTGCTGGCCGCGGCCGAGCTTGTCGGCCTTGGTCAGCAGCGCGTGCGCCGGCAGGCCGCGCTGTACCGCGTAGGCCAGCATCTGCCGGTCGTAGTCCTTGAGCGGATGGCGGATGTCCATCACCACCACCAACCCCTTGAGCGCCTCGCGGGTGCGGAAGTAGTTGTCGATGAAGGCCTGCCAGTGCGCCTGCAGTTCCTGCGGCACCTTGGCGTAGCCGTAACCAGGCAGGTCGACGAGGTGCGCTTCGGGCGTGACCTGGAAGAACACCAGCTGCTGGGTGCGGCCCGGCGTCTTGGAGACGCGGGCCAGCGCGTTCTGGCGGGTCAGCGCGTTGAGCGCGCTGGACTTGCCTGCGTTGGAGCGGCCGGCGAACGCCACTTCGGCACCCTCGTCCGGCGGCAGTTGCCGGGCATTGTGGGCGGAAAGCAGGTAGCGGGCGCGTTCTAGGAGTTGTGACATGCGCATAGGATCGCACGCCCGGGCCCGCCCTGCCGCCCCGGCGCGTTGACCCTGCCACGAAACGCCGTGGATAATCCGGCCGATGCCGGCGAAAACCCGCCCGGCCTGTTCCACACGGAGCTTTCGCATGCGCCACGCTCGTGTTTTAGCCGTTTCCGCCCTGGTCATCCCGCTCGTCGCCGTCGTCGCTTTCGCGCAGAGTTCGGTCACGCCCGTACCCGACAACGCGCCGGTGCAGACCGCACCGCTGGAGATCGACCTCGCCAAGACCCTGCCCGGCGATGCCGAGGCCGGCGAAGGCAAGGCGCAGGCGTGCGCCGCCTGCCACGGCGCGGACGGCAACTCGGCCGTGGAGATGTACCCGCGCCTGGCCGGCCAGAGCGAGCGCTACATCGCCAAGGAACTGGCGCTGATCGCCAGCGGCCAGCGCAACGAAGGCGCGGTCGCGGCCATGCTGCCGTTCGTGCAGGGGATGACCGCCCAGGATATGCGCGACATCGGCGCCTACTTCGCCGGCCAGAAGGGCGGCGCTGGCGTGTCCGACGACACCGTGGTCGCCGACGGCCCCTACGCGGGCATGAAGTTCTACGAGATCGGCCAGAAGCTGTACCGCGGAGGCGACGCCAGCCGCAGCATCCCGGCCTGCATGGCCTGCCACGGCCCGACCGGCGCCGGCAATCCGGGCCCGGCCTATCCGCGCATCGGCGGCCAGCACGCAACCTACGCCGCGCAGCGCCTGCAGCACTACCAGGGCGGACAGACCCACGAGACCGATCCGGCCCAGTTCCGCATCATGGCCCAGGTCGCCGCGAAGCTGACCGAGCAGGAAATCCAGGCACTGGCCAGCTACGTGCAGGGCCTGCACGACCGCGCCGACGACACCGGCGTGGCCGTCGCCGCCTCGCAGCCCTGACCGGCGCCGGTCGCCCCGGCGACGAAGGGTACCGTTCCCGGATACGCCGACCCCCGTGGTCGGCGTATCCATTTTCCAGTGGAGATTTTCCCGATGACGCTGTTCCCCCGACTCGCCCTCCTGCTGCTGGCGCTGGCGCCGCTGGCGGCCTGCGCCGCCGCCCCCGCCGTGCTGGTGGAAGGCCAGGACTACGAAGTGATCGCCGAGCCCGGCCCGTTCGCGCCGCTGGCCGGGAAGATCGAAGTCGTGGAGGTGTTCGGCTACCCGTGCATCCACTGCGCCCATTTCGAGCCGCAGCTGGAAGCGTGGGTGGCCAGGCTGCCGCGCGACGTGCGCTTCACCGCGGTGCCGGCCGCGTTCGGCGGCCACTGGGATGCCTATGCCCGCGCCTTCTACGCCGCCGAGCAGACCGGCGTGCTCAAGCGCAGCCATGCCGACGTGTTCAAGGCCCTGCACGAGCAGCGCAGCCTGCCGATGCAGAACGTCTCGCCGCAGGAACTGGCGACCTTCTACGCCAACTACGGGGTACAGCCGGAACGCTATGTCGAAGCGCTGCGCAGCGACCCGGTCGAGGAAAAAATGAAGGCCGCACGCGCCTTCGCCGTCCGGACCAGGGTGCCCGGCACGCCGGCGCTGATCGTCAACGGCAAGTACCTGGTCAAGGGCCGCGACTTCGACGAACTGCTGCGCAACGCCGATGCCCTGGTGGAGCGCGAGCGCGCCGCCGCGCGGTCGCGCTGAGCCGGCCCCGCAGGCGCGGCAGGCGCGCGGCGGGTTCAGCCGCCGCCGCACATAATGGCATCATG
>JAEWOJ010000176.1 GCA_023399815.1 Pseudomonadota bacterium
CCCCACATCTCCCGACATTCCTGCAATCGCTCCTGCAATCGCTGATATTTCTGCGGTTGCCGGCCAGCGGCCGGCACTACCCGCAGGCGGGGAAGCCCGGTGGGTGCGGGCAGATGACGGTGGGTACCGGTGGGTGCCGACCGTTGGTCGGCACCGCCCACCAGCGCGCATCGATCAACCCGATGCCGCACATCACCACTCGACCAGCAACCAGGCGCCACCGCGGCAATCACCGCTGCAACCAGACCCCGGGGCTGCGCGCGGCTACAATACCGGCCCGCTTCCGCTGCCTCCCTCGCCCCCATGTCCGCTGATCTGCTGCCCGTGCGCCGGGCCCTGTTGTCCGTTTCCGACAAGACCGGCCTGATCGATCTGGCCCGCGCGCTGGCCGCGCGCGGTGTCGAACTGCTGTCCACCGGCGGTACCGCCAAGGCGATCCGCGAGGCCGGCCTGCCGGTCAAGGACGTGTCCGACGTCACCGGTTTCCCGGAAATGATGGACGGCCGGGTCAAGACCCTGCACCCGATGGTGCACGGCGGCCTGCTCGGCCGCGCCGGACTCGACGACGCGGTGATGGCCGAGCACGGCATCGCCCCGATCGACCTGCTGGTGCTGAACCTGTATCCGTTCGAGGCGGTGACCGCCAACGGCGACTGCACCCTGGCCGAAGCGGTGGAGAACATCGACATCGGCGGCCCAGCCATGCTGCGCAGCGCGGCCAAGAACTTCGCCCGCGTCGCCGTGGCCACCAGCCCCGACCAGTACGGCGCGCTGCTGGCAGAGCTCGACGCCAACGACGGCCAGCTGTCGGCGGCCAGGCGCTTCGCGCTGTCGGTGGCCGCGTTCAACCGCGTCGCCCAGTACGACGCGGCGATCAGCAACTACCTGTCGGCGGTGACCGACGGCAGCGCCGCGGTGCCGGTGCGCGACGAATACCCGGCGCAGATGAATTCGTCCTTCATCAAGGTCATGGACCTGCGCTACGGCGAGAACCCGCACCAGAGCGGCGTGTTCTACCGCGACCTGTACCCGGTGCCGGGCACGCTGGCCACCTTCGTGCAGCTGCAGGGCAAGGAACTGAGCTACAACAACCTGGCCGACGCCGACGCGGCGTGGGAATGCGTGCGCCAGTTCGACGCGCCGGCCTGCGTCATCGTCAAGCACGCCAATCCCTGCGGCGTGGCCGTGGCCGCCGACGTCGGCGCCGCCTACGAGCTGGCCTACGGCACCGACCCGACCAGCGCCTTCGGCGGCATCCTCGCCTTCAACCGCACGCTGGACGCGGCCACCGCCAGGACCATCCTCGACCGCCAGTTCGTCGAAGTGCTGATCGCCCCGGACTATGCGCCGGCCGCGCTGGAATACGCGACGAAGAAGGCCAACGTGCGCGTGCTGCGCATCCCGGCCGGCGACGCGCGCAACAACTACGACACCAAGCGGATCGGTTCGGGCCTGCTGATCCAGAGCGCCGACAACCGCGGCATGACCGCCGGGGAACTGAAGACGGTGACGCAGCGCGCGCCGACCGCGGCCGAACTGCGCGACCTGCTGTTCGCCTGGCGCGTGGCCAAGTACGTCAAGTCCAACGCGATCGTCTATGCCAAGGACGAGCGCACCATCGGCGTCGGCGCCGGGCAGATGAGCCGCGTCTATTCGGCGCGCATCGCCGGCATCAAGGCGGCCGACGCCGGCCTGGTGGTGCCGGGCTCGGTGATGGCATCGGATGCGTTCTTCCCGTTCCGCGACGGCCTGGACGCCGCCGCCGAGGCCGGCATCACCGCGGTGATCCAGCCGGGCGGCTCGATGCGCGACGCCGAGGTGATCGCCGCGGCCGACGAGCACGGCATCGCCATGGTGTTCACCGGCGTGCGCCATTTCCGCCACTGATGCGCCGCGCCCTCCGCCCGCTGTGCGCCGGCCTGTTGCTGCCGCTGCTGGCCGCCTGCGGCAACGCCGCGCTGGGCGATGCGCAGCGGCAGGCGATCGCCGGGTTGAGCAAGCAACTGCCGGCGCCCTACCGCGACGGCCTGGTCGTGGACTCGGTGCACCGCCACGGCGACGACCTGGTGCTGGTGATCCGCTTCCCCGACGCCAGCGTGGCGATGGCCAAGGCCAGGCCCGACGTGTTCGCGGCCCTGCAACAGGACGAGCAGCAGGCCATGGCCGAACTGTGCGACGTGGCCGCGCTGGCGCCGGTGCTGGCCGCCGGCGGCGGCGTGCGTCGGCGCTTCATCGATGCCGACGGCGCGCTGTTCTTCGAGGCCACCCTGCACGCGGACCAATGTCCTACCCCTGAAACACCCCACAGGAACTGACCCCATGAAGATCCTCGTCATCGGCTCCGGCGGCCGCGAACATGCCCTGGCCTGGAAGCTGGCCCAGTCCGCGCGCGTGGACGAAGTGATCGTCGCGCCCGGCAACGCCGGCACCGCGACCGAGGGCAAGTGCCGCAACGCCGCGGTCAAGGCCGCCGACATCGCCGGGCTGTTGCAGCTGGCGCAGGACGAGGCCGTGGACCTGACCGTGGTCGGCCCGGAAGTGCCGCTGGTGGCCGGCGTGGTCGACACGTTCCGCGCCGCCGGACTGCGCATCTTCGGGCCCACTGCCGCCGCCGCGCAGCTGGAAGGCAGCAAGGCGTTCGCCAAGGATTTCCTCGCCCGCCACGGCATCCCCACCGCGTTCTACGCCGTGCACACCGACGTCGACGCGGCGCTGGCCTACCTGCATGAGAAGGGCGCGCCCATCGTGATCAAGGCCGACGGCCTGGCCGCCGGCAAGGGCGTGATCGTGGCGATGACGATGGACGAGGCCGAGGCCGCAGTGCGCGACATGCTCGGCGGCAACGCCTTCGGCGATGCCGGCGCGCGCGTGGTGATCGAGGAATTCCTGGAAGGCGAGGAAGCCAGCTTCATCTCCATGGTCGATGGCCGCGTCGCGCTGCCGATGGCCACCAGCCAGGACCACAAGCGCGTCGGCGACGGCGACACCGGCCCCAACACCGGCGGCATGGGCGCGTATTCGCCGGCCCCGGTGGTGACGCCGGACGTACATGCGCGGGTGATGCACGAAGTGGTCGAGCCGACCGTGGCCGGCATGATCGCCGACGGCATGCCGTTCACCGGCTTCCTCTATGCGGGCCTGATGATCGACGCCAGCGGCGCGCCCAAGGTGATCGAATTCAACGTGCGCTTCGGCGACCCGGAAACCCAGCCGGTGATGCTGCGCCTGCAGTCGGACCTGGTGGACCTGGTGGAGGCGGCCATCGACGGCACGCTGGCCGGCGTGGAAGCGCAGTGGGACCCGCGCCCGTCGCTGGGCGTGGTGATGGCGGCGAAGCCATATCCGGAGACGCCGATCACCGGCGACGTGATCGGCGGCCTGGCCGACGTGCCGGCCAGCGCCAAGGTGTTCCATGCAGGCACCGCGCTGGATGCCGAAGGCAACGTGGTCAGCGCCGGCGGCCGCGTGCTGTGCGTGGCCGCGCTGGGCGACAGCGTCTCCGATGCGCAGCGCCATGCCTATGCCGGCGTGGACAAGATCCACTGGGCCAACGAGTTCCACCGCAACGACATCGGCTGGCGCGCCATCGCCCGCGAACAGCGGTAGACACGAACCGCAGCCGTAGGAGCGACGTCAGTCGCGACCGGGGCCTTCTCCTGACCCCGGATCTCCAGCTGTGCGAGCTTTCGTGGAAGGGTCCGCAGGCAGACCCCGGTCGCGACTGACGTCGCCCCTACAAGAAAACAGGTTGGCGGCTCAGCGATGCACGCTGCCGATGCTGGCCGCCGGATAGCGCGCACCGGCGGCGGCATCGACCGGGAACACCGCGTCGATCCGCGCCAGGTCGTCGGCATCCAGCACCACGTCCAGCGCGCCGAGGTTCTCCTGCAGGTACGACAGGCGCTTGGTGCCCGGAATCGGCACCAGGTCCTCGCCCTGCGCCAGCACCCACGCCAGCGCCAGCTGCCCGGCGCTGATGCCCTTGGCCGCGGCGATGGCGCGCACCTGTTCCACCAGCGCCAGGTTGCGGGCGAAGTTGTCGCCCTGGAAGCGCGGCGAGTGGCGGCGGTAGTCGTCCGCGTCGAAGTCCTCGGGCGTGCGGATCGCGCCGGTCAGGAAGCCGCGACCCAGCGGCGAATACGGCACGAAGCCGATGCCCAGCTCGCGCACCGTGGCCAGCACGCCGTTCTCCTCCGGCTCGCGCGACCACAGCGAATACTCGGTCTGCAACGCGGTGATCGGGTGCACCGCGTGCGCGCGGCGGATCGTCTCCGGCGCCGCCTCGGACAGGCCGAGGAAGCGCACCTTGCCCTGTTCGACCAGCCGCGCCATCGCGCCGACGGTGTCCTCGATCGGCACGGCCGGGTCCACGCGGTGCTGGTAGTACAGGTCGATGTGGTCCACGCCCAGCCGCTTCAGGCTGGCCTCGCAGGCGGCCTGCACGTATTCGGGACGGCCATCGACGCCACGCGCCTGCGGATCGGACGGATCCAGGCGGATGCCGAACTTGGTCGCCAGGAACACCTGCCCGCGGCGGTCGGCGATGGCGCGGCCGACCAGCACCTCGTTGGTGTGCGGGCCGTACATGTCGGCAGTGTCGAGCAGGGTGACGCCCAGCTCCAGCGCGCGGTGGATCACCGCGATGGCGGCGGCATCGTCGCCGCGGCCGCCGTAGAACGCGCTCATGCCCATGCAGCCCAGGCCGAGCGCGGAAACAGTGGGGCCGTTGCGGCCGAGGGTACGGGTCTGCATTGCGATGCTCCGGTTGGGGGAAGGCCACTGTAGGGGGCGGGCTTCCCGCGATAAATCCGGATAATCTGCACCCTCAATGAAGCACGACTTCACAATAGACCCTTCCCTGCTGCCGGCGCTGGCCGCCTTCGCTTGCGTGGCGCGCCAGGCCAGCTTCAGCCGCGCAGCGATCGAGCTGGGCATGTCGCCCTCGGCGCTGTCGCAGTCTGTACGCAGCCTGGAACGGCGGCTGGGCGTGCGCCTGCTGCACCGGACCACGCGCCGGGTCGGCCTGACCGAGCCGGGCGAACGATTGCTGCGCGATGCCGCGCCGGCGCTGGCGCGCATCGGTGGCGCGCTGCAGGCACTGGAGGAAAGCCGCGATGTGCCGGCCGGACGCCTGCGCATCACCGCGCCGCGGATCGCGGCCGAGCAATGGGTGCTGCCGCACCTGCCGGCATTCTGCGCGCGCCATCCGCACGTCGAGGTGGAACTGGCGGTGCAGGCGGCGCTGACCGACCTGGTGGCCGAGGGTTTCGACGCCGGCATCCGCCTGGGCGAGTCGCTGGCCGACGGCATGGTCGCGGTGCCGCTGGGACCGCCGCAGCGGCTGGTGGTGGTCGGCGCCCCGGCCTATCTGCGCAGGCATCCCCCGCCGGAAACACCCGAAGCGCTGGCCGGGCACGCCTGCATCCGCTACCGCCGCAGCGACGGCCGGCTGATGCCGTGGGAGTTCACCCGCGACGGCCACGATTTCAGCGTCGACGTCGGCGGCGGGCCGATCTTCAACGACAGCGGGCTGGGCCGGCGCATGGCCATCGCCGGACTGGGACTGGCGCAGGTGTTCGAGGCCGCCGCCGCGGACGACCTCGCCGCCGGCCGGCTGCTGCGCCTGCTCGACGCATGGCAACCGCCCTTCCCCGGCTTCCACCTGTACTACCCCTCGCGCGAACAGCTCGCACCCAAGCTGCGGGTGTTCATCGATTTCATGCGCGAGGCCAATGCCTGAGCGCTGCAAAGCGGGACGTTGCCCCGCTCTGCTCCGCAGCTCACGCCGCCGCTTCGTGTGCAGCCTCTTCGATCAGCTCGGCAGGCACGCCACGCCTGCGCAGGGCTTCGGCCAGACGCGCCGCCGGGCCATACAGGTGCACGGCTTCGTCACGGCGCAGTCCCTCGCTGACATACGCCTTCAACAGCGCCTGGTAGCCGCTCATGCCCTTCAACGGCGCAATGGTCTTCAGCGATTCCACCACGTCCACCGGCATGCGCAGCGTCACCGTGGTCATTTCCCGGTCCTTCTTCAACCGGGCCTTGAGTTTTTCAGGAATCATGGTCATGGCGCTCCTGTGCGGTGGCCTTGCGGGCGGAAATCAGGCGGATGGCCGTGTCGTCGAACACGATGTGCACCACGTACAGCAGGCGGTACTGCATGTCGTAGCCGATGGCCGCGTCGCGCGCTTCATCGTTGCGGCTGGCATCCACCAGCCTGATGAACGGGTCGAAGAACACCTCAGCGGCACGCTCGAAGGTAATGCCATCATGATTCGATGCGTTGAGGCGGGCCTTTTCGTCATCCCAGACAAAACTGACGCCATTCAGATCGAAGTGGACATCCATGCGCACACGGTAGCGCCATGTATTTCATTTGTAAATACATCGGCACTCTGCCGGGGTCGCACCCAAGTCATCCAGCGATAGGTCCAAGCTATCCATGGAAGTCTTGTCCCGCATCGATCGGCGCTGCAAGCTGGCATGCTCCCTCCCGCCTCGCGATCCTCCGCACCAACGGCATGCGCCCCACCGAACGCCTGTTGAACCGGCTCTGGGCCCACGAGAAGGCCAGCTACGGCCTGCGCGTGTTCATCGCGCTGTCCACGCTGATGGCGGCCTGCTGGTACCGCGGCGACCTGCAGCCGTTGCCCTCGCTGTTCCTGGGCACCATCGCCAGCGCCGTGGCCGAGACCGACGACAACGGCTGGGGCCGCAGCAAATCGGTGCTGCTGTCGCTGCTGTGCTTCGTCATCGCCGCCGCCGCGGTCATCCATCTGTTCGATTGGCCCTTGCCCTTCGTCGCCGCGCTGGCGCTGGCCGCGTTCGCCTCGACCCTGCTCGGCGCGCTGGGCGAACGCTACGCCTCCATCGGCCAGGCCACGATGACGCTGGCGATCTACACCATGATCGCCATGGACCAGCACCGCGATGCCGGGTCCGATGCCGCCTGGCGCGACGTGGCGCAGATGCTGGTCGGCGCGGCCTGGTATGGCGCGCTATCGATCCTGTGGACCGTGATGTTCGCCAACCGGCCGGTGCGCGAACGGCTGGCGCGCCTGTTCGGCGAACTCGGGCGCTACCTGCAGTTCAAGGCCGACCTGTTCGAGCCGGTGCGGCATGGCGACCTGGAGGCGCGGCGGCTGGCGCTGGCCGAACAGAACGTGCGCGTGGTCGAGGCGCTCAATGCCGCCAAGACCGCGATCCTCAGCCGCTTCGGTCGTTCCGGGCGTCCCGGCGTGCAGTCCGGCCTGTATTTCCGCCTGTACTACATGGCGCAGGATTTCCACGAGCGCGCCAGTTCCTCGCACTATCCCTACGAGGCGCTGGCCGAGGCCTTCTTCCACAGCGACGTGCTGTACCGCTGCCGCCGGCTGCTGTCGCTGCAGGGCAGCGCCTGCATGGCGCTGGGCCAGGCCATCCGCCTGCGCCAGCCGTTCGACTACGGCGAGCGCAACCGCCAGGCCGGGCAGGACCTGGAACACTCCCTGCAGTACCTGCGCGACCAGCACAACCCGCGCTGGCAGCGGCTGCTCGGCTCGCTGCAGCTGCTGGCGACCAACCTGTCCAGCATCGCCCGGCAGCTGTCCGAAGCCTCGCTGGCCGACACGCCGCTGGAAGGCATCGACACCCGCCTGCGCGATTCCTCGCCGCACACCCTGCGCGAGATGGCCACGCGCCTGCGCCAGGCGCTGACGCCCGGCTCGCTGCTGTTCCGCCATGGCGTGCGCATCGGCCTGGCGCTGATCGCCGGCTATGCGCTGCTCAGGGTGGTGCACCCGAGCAACGGTTACTGGATCCTGCTCACCGTCGTGTTCGTGTGCCGGCCGAACTTCGGCGCCACCCGGCTGCGGCTGGTGCAGCGCATCGCCGGCACCCTGCTCGGCTTGGGAGCGACCTGGGCGCTGATGCAGCTGTTCCCCGGCACCACGCTGCAGCTGCTGCTGGCGCTGGCCGCCGCGCTGCTGTTCTTCGTCACCCGCACCGACCGCTACGTGATCGCCACCGCAGCGATCACGACGATGGCGCTGCTGTGCTTCAACCTGCTCGGCGACGGCTTCGTGCTGATCTGGCCGCGGCTGCTGGACACGCTGATCGGCTGCGCCATCGCCGCGACCGCCTCGCTGCTGATCCTGCCCGACTGGCAGGGGCGGCGCCTGCACCGGGTAATGGCGCAGGTGATCGCCACCAGCACCCGCTACCTGGACGAAGTGCTGGGCCAGTACCGCAGCGGCATGCGCGACGACCTGCCCTACCGCGTCGCCCGCCGCGACATGCACAACGCCGACGTCGCGCTGTCGGTGGCGCTGTCCAACATGCTGCGCGAGCCGGGCTACGCGCGCGGCAACCTGGATGCCGGTTTCCGCTTCCTGGCCCTGTCCAACACCCTGCTCGGCTACCTGTCCGCGCTCGGCGCGCACCGCGCGCGGGCGGCGGCGGTCGAGGACGATCCACTGATCGAGCAGGGCCACCAGCAGTTGCGGCAATCGCTGGCGCAGCTGGCCGACGCGCTGGAAAAGCGCCAGCCGGCAGCGCCGCAGGAGGAGGAAGTAGCGCTGGCCGATGCGCTGGAACAGCTGCCCGACGACATCGACGACAAGCCGCGGCTGGTGCGCACCCAGCTGGCGCTGATGCTGCGCCTGCTGCCGAGGCTGCGCGCGGCGGTGGCCGAGGCGTCGAAGGCGCCGCTTCCTGCGGAGTAAGCCACGGGGCTTCATCCGCGCCCTCACCCCAACCTCTCTCGTCGGAGGAAGAGGGGCTTCGAGCGCGGCGGGAGAAGGCGACACCAGCCACCCGACTCCTGCTAAGGTGCCGCGCAGGACGCAAGGAGACCCGATGGCCGGCCACACCCAGTTCGCGCTGCTGCGGCAGCGCCGCTTCCTGCCGTTCTTCATCGTCCAGGCGCTGGGCGCCTTCAACGACAACGTGTACCGCCAGGCCATCATCGGCCTGCTGTTCTTCCTCGGCGTGAGTACCAAAGAGCGCAGCATCTACGCCATGCTCGCCCCGGCGATCTTCATCCTGCCCTACTTCCTGTTCTCCGCGCTGGCCGGCCAGTTCGCCGAAAAACTCGAGAAGCAGCGGCTGATCGTCATCACCACCACGATGGAGATCGTGATCATGTCGCTGGCGGCGCTGGGCTTCCTCGCCCAGAGCATGCCGGTGCTGCTGGTGGCGCTGTTCTGCACCGGCCTGCAATCCACCCTGTTCGGGCCGGTGAAGTATTCGGTGCTGCCCTCCATCCTCAAGCCGGAGGAACTGACCGGCGGCAACGGCCTGGTCGAGATGGGCACCTCCCTCTCCATCCTCGGCGGCATGATCGCCGGCGGCATGATCTTCACCCTGGCCGGCAGCCACGGCCCGGTCGTCGCGGCGGTGGCGGTGATCGCGCTGGCGGTGGCCGGCAACACCGCCGCGCGGATGATCCCGAAGATGGACGCCGGCGCGCCCGGGCTGAAGATGGACTGGAACCCGCTGTCCGAATCGCTGGCCGTGCTGCGCATGGCCAGGAAGCAGAAGGCGGTGCGCAACGCGGTGCTGGGCGTGTCCTGGTTCTGGTTCGTCGGCACCATCCTGACCTCGCAGCTGCCGGCCTATGCCGAGGTCAACCTGGGCGGCGGCTCGACCCTGTACATCTTCGCCCTGGCGCTGTTCTCGGTGGGCACCGGCACCGGCTCGCTGCTGTGCGAGAAGCTGTCCGGACGCACCGTCGAGATCGGCCTGGTGCCGCTGGGCGCGTTCGGCATGAGCGCGTTCCTGTTCGACCTGTACTTCGCCCGCACCGGCGCGGTGGCGGCGAGCGGGCTGGACGTTGTCGGCTTCCTGCGCCAGCCCGGCAGCCTGCGCATCGTCGTCGACCTGCTCGGCATCGGCCTGTTCACCGGCTTCTTCGTGGTGCCGCTGTTCGCGCTGATCCAGAGCCGCACGCCGAAATCGGAGATGTCGCGCGTGTTCGCCGCGCTGAACATCCAGAACTCGGGCTTCATCGTGCTGGCGGCGATGACCGGGCTGCTCACCCAGAGCCTGCTGGGCTGGAGCGTGCCGCAGCTGTTCCTGGCGCTGGCCATCGCCAACGTGCTGGTGGCCGCGTACATCTTCAGCATCGTGCCCGAGTTCCTGATGCGCTTCCTGAGCTGGGTGATGGTGCGCACGCTGTACCGCCTGCGCCCGGTGGGCATCGAGGAGCACGTGCCCGACGAGGGCGCCGCGCTGCTCGTCTGCAACCACGTCAGCTACATGGACGCGCTGATCCTGTCGGCGGTGGTCCCGCGCCCGGTGCGCTTCGTCATGTACTACCGGATCTTCAACATCCCGGTGATGCGCTGGATCTTCCGCACCGCCAAGGCCATTCCCATCGCCAGCCCCAGGGAGGACGCCGAGCTGATGCAGCGCGCGTTCGACGCGGTGGACGCGGCGCTGGCCGAGGGCGAGCTGGTGTGCATCTTCCCCGAGGGCGCATTGACCCGCGACGGCGAGATGGCCGCGTTCAAGTCCGGCGTGGAAAAGATCCTCGCCCGGCGCCCGGTGCCGGTGGTGCCGCTGGCGCTGAAGGGCATGTGGGCCAGCATGTGGAGCCGGCGCGACACGCGGCTGGGAAGGATGCGGGTACCGCGCCGTTTCCGCGCCCATGTCGAGGTGGCTGCCGGCCCGCCGGTCGACGGCGCCGCTACCGACGCCGCCCGGCTGGAAGCCCTGGTGCGGGCATTGCGCGGCGAGGCTGCCTGAAGCTCCGCTTTACCCGGCACGGGGCACTGGCTACGCTAGCCTCCATACGGCTGCAGGGAACGCATGGCAGTCCTACCCAACCCGAGGAACCATGGACAACAGCCCGCCGCCTCTGGCCGCACCGCCCCCGCAGCAGGTGCACCACTACTACCACCCGCAGAAGTCCGGCGGCGTGGCGGCCCTGCTGGAAGTGCTGCCGGGCCTGTTCCTGCAGACCTTCGGCATCGGCCACATGTATGCCGGCAACGTCGGCACCGGGCTGGTCATCATGTTCGGTTACTGGGCGCTGACCTTCGTCAACGTCCTGCTCTGCTTCGTCTTCATCGGTTTCATCACCTGGCCGCTGTGCTGGGTGGCCGCCATGATCCTCTCGTCGCTGACCGCGGCGAATGCCTGCAAGTCGCGCTGATTTTTCAACAAGGAGCCTTCAGTGAATACCAGCAGTCCCGTCGTTTCCAACAACCTCGTCTGGGCGATCCTGTCCACCCTGTTCTGCTGCCTGCCGCTGGGCATCGTGTCGATCATCCATGCGGCCAAGGTCAACGGCCTGCTGGCCGCCGGCGATGTCGCCGGTGCCCGCGACGCCGCCGAGAAGGCCAAGAAGTGGGCCATCTGGTCGGCGCTGGCCTGGGTCGTGCTGGTCGTGCTGTACCTCCTGTTCTTCTTCGTGCTCGGCATCGGCGGCGCGATGAGCGGCGGTTCCAGCTACTGACGCGTACACAGCGGGCCGGTCGCCCCGGCGGCCGGCCTGCCGTCCTTTCGTTTCCATGAAGTTTCCGCAGCGATTGTTCCGTCACGCGCCCCTGGCGGCGATGGGCGCCCTGGGCCTGGGAGCGGCGGTCGTACTGGGCCGGATCGATCCCAACCAGCCCGGCAACCCGCTTCCCGCCTGCCCGTTCCATGCCCTGACCGGCATCTGGTGTCCCGGTTGCGGCAGTACCCGCTGCCTGCACGCCCTGCTCCACCTCGACCTGCCGCAGGCCATGGCGATGAATCCCCTGCTGGTGCTCTCGATCGCGCCCATGCTGGTGATGGCCCTGCATGGTTCCGGCCTGTGGCCCGCGAAGCTGCAGCCGCTGGTGCGGCTGGTCGCGCGACCGATGCTCTGGATGGTGGTGATCGTGGGCTACTGGGTTGCCCGCAACCTGCCCTGGTACCCGTTCAACCTGCTGGCACCGGGCTGAAATCCGCTACAGCGCGGTGGCATCTCCACGCACGGCGACGCGGCACGCTCCATTCGCGCCTCCCTGCCTGTGAGGCGAGGATCGCAATCTGCCGTGGTATCCGCTCGACCTGCCGGGCTGATCGGCCGGCGCGGATTCACCCCACCCAGCCGGCGATGATCAGCAACGCCAGCAGCGCCATCCACAGCAGCAGCATGCGCCAGACCATGCTCATCGCATCGCGCAGCTCGGGGTGGCGCTCGGCATGCGGCACCAGCCCGGCCTGACGCGCGTCCTCGGCATCCTCGGCCAGTTCCATGCCCACGCCGGCGCGCGCGGCTTCCCCCAGGAAACCCAGGTCCAGCGCCCAGCGGCTGCCGCCGGCACGGCGCCAGGCCGAGAACACCGTGTCGAAATTGCCGACCAGCGCCATCGACAGCGTCATCAGCTGCGCCACCGGCCATTCCAGCACCGCCAGCGCCCAGGCGCCGCCCGCGCGACTGCCGGCGGCCACGAGCGCCGACTGCGGTCCCTGTACCGCCTGCACCAGCAGGCGATACAGCACCGCGCCCAGCGGCCCCAGCAGCAGGAACCAGAACAGCGGCGCGAACCAGCGCCGCAGGCCATTGAACAGGGTCGCATCGACCAGCGTCGGCGCATCCTCGCGCAGGCTGCCGCCGGCGGCCTGCAACTGCGCGACCGCCGCCTCGTGGCTGGCCGCATCCTCGGCATCGATCACCGCTTCGACATCCCGGTCCAGGTCGCGCGGCCCCCAGCACAGCGCGAGCACCGCGATCCCGAACAGCAACGCCGGCAAGCCGTAGAGGAGTCCGGCCAGCAGCCATTGCACGGCCGCGGCCAGCAGCACGCAGGGCACGATCGCCAACGCCAGCCCGAAGCGGCCCGACGCCGCCTCGCCGCCGTGCGCCTGCAGCCAGCCGAGCCAGCGCCCAAACCAGCGCCAGTCGCGCAGGGCCGCCATCGGCACCGGCGCCAGGTGGCCCAGGACCAGCGCCGCGATCACTGCTACCAGGGTCGTGAACATGCGAATCCTCCGGGCCACGATTGTAGGCACTGCAATGGCCGCGCATGCGGATGCCCACGGCGGCCGGTCGCCGTCCTCATGCCTGCTGGCGCCGATACCAGTCCTCGATCAGCGAGCGCGCGATCGAGATGCGCGGCGACAGCAGGATGCCCTGGCCGTCGTCGTCCTGTTCGCGGCGCAGCGCCGCGCCCACCTCCTCGGCATCGAACCAGCGCGCCTCCTCCAGTTCGCCATCCACGCGCGGCACGTCGCCATGCGCGGTGGCGCGGAAGCCCACCATCAGCGCTCCGGGGAAAGGCCAGGGCTGCGTGCCGAGATAGTCGGCCCGGATCACCCGGACCCGGGTTTCCTCGAACACCTCGCGCGCCACGGTCTGCTCGAAGGTTTCTCCCGGCTCGACGAAGCCGGCCAGTACCGACCAGCGCCGCGGCGCCCAGCTGGACTGGCGCCCCAGCAACAGGCGGCCGTCATGTTCGACCGCGACGATGACCGCCGGGTCCACCCGCGGATAGTGTTCGGTGCCGCACTGCCCGCAGCGGCCGATGAAGCCGCCCCGCCCGAACGCGACGGTGGCGCCGCAGACGCCGCAGAAACGGTTGCGCGAATGCCAGTACGACATGCCGCGCGCGTAGCAGAACACGCCCGCGACATCGGCCGGCCATTCGGCCGCCGCGCGGCGCAGGTCGAGCCGTCCCGGCGCCTGCGCCGTGACCATGGCCGCCTCGACCACGAACCACGCGCGCTCGGCCTGCATACCTAGGAAGATGGCCGCGCCAGGGCCGCCGCCCAGTTCGCGGCCGCTGGTCAGGAACGGTTGGCCGGCCGCGTCGGCGAAGGCGGTGCCATCGGCGTCGAGCACCAGCACCCGGGCGTCGGGCCACAGCCGCGCCAGCGCGTCGGCGTCGTCGCGCAGCGCATCGGCGCGGTCCAGCGGCGCACCGGCGAAGGCGTATCCGGCGAGGGAAGGAAAGGAATCGGGCATCGTCCAGAGCGTGCCGGCAAAGCGTGGCCATCGCAAGCGGCACAGGCTGCGCATTCACTGCTGCAGAAAGAATCACGCGTGAAAGCCCCGTGCAATTCAACAGTGGGAGGCTGTGCCCCGCTCCTCACCCCAATCCCCGTTCCGCGCCCCGGCCCTTGCGCAAGGGCGCTCGTGAGGCAGCGAACCGGTGGTTCGCAAACATGCCCCTCTCACCCTCGAGGAAGAGGGGCTTCACGGGCAAAAGCGCATTGCCCGGCGGTAAAGCAGGCGTTGCCATGCAAGGCGAGTGTTGCTGTTGCTGTTGCTGTTGCTGTTGCTGTTGCTGTTGCTGTTGCTGTTGCTCGTGATTTTGCCTTTGGGCTTTTGACCTGCGGGGTGCCCTTCCGCAGCGACGGAGCCGACGGACAAGGCCCCGCAGGGGCGACGTGCACAGACGCACGTCGCTTTTCTACGCGACAGGGGCGAACCGGAAAGAGACGAAGCACTGCTTCGCCCCGGTGAGCGGGCAGGCGCCTTGAGGCGCCTGCCCCGGCCCCAACTGCGTCGCAGCTGGGTCGCGCAGAAAATCCCGGCGGCGGAGTGGCCCCCACGCGCGCAGCGCATGGGGCGCGAAGGCAGGGCGTGCTTGACCAGCCATCACCAGCCATTCGGCTGTTTGAAAGCGCCTCGGCTGTTGAAAAGTGCTTCTCTTGGTTACTTCCCTTTACATGAGCTAAGAGAAGTACCCCGCTCCCCGAAAGGGGAGCGAAAGCCTTCGATCCTGGATTCTTCGGCCCTAGACCGAAAAGCTGCTACCGCACCCGCAGGTAGTCCGCGCATTCGGATTGCGGATCACGAACTGCGCCCCGGTCAGGCTTTCGGTGTAGTCCACCTCGGCGCCCATCAGGTACTGCAGGCTCAGCGGGTCCACCAGCAGGGTCACGCCATCGGTCACCACCGCCAGGTCGTCCTCGGCACGGTTCTCGTCGAACTCGAAGCCGTACTGGAAACCGGAGCAGCCGCCGCCCTGGATGTAGACGCGCAGGGCCAGCGCCTCGTTGCCTTCGTCGCGGATCAGCTCGTGCACCTTGGCCGCCGCGGCCGCGGTGAAGTCGAGCGGGCGGTCGAGGGACTGATAGTCGGGAGCGGCCGGGGCGCCGGGCAGGGAGACGAGCGTACTCATGCGCCCAGCATGGGGACGGCCGCGGCCCGATTCAAGCCTCGGCCGCTTCAGCCTTCTCGGTGGCCGCCACCGCCTCGGGCGACGGCAGCGCCGCCATCGTCGCCGAATGCACCAGGCGGCCGTTGAGCTGCGCGCCGGCGCCCATCTCCACCACCTGGTAATGGACATTGCCGGTGACGCGCGCGGTCGGCGTCAGCTCGATGCGCTCATCGGCGTGGACATCGCCATCGAGGCGGCCGCTGAGCACCACCACCGAGGCACGTATCTCGCCTTCGATATGCCCCTGCTCGGCCAGGGTCAGCACCGCCTTGGCGCCGTCCTCGGCGATCACCCGGCCCTCGATGCGCCCTTCCACGTAGAGCCCCCCGCTGAACACCACGTCGCCCCGGATCACCATCTGCGGCCCGATCAGGGCGTCCACGACAAGATGGCTGTCGCGGCTGGACTTGCCTTTGAACATCACTGCTCCCCTCTGCCGTTGCCGGCGAGTTTCCAATCGAATGTCTGGTTCGCGCTCCCCCCGGGCCCGGCCAGCGAGACTCGCACACGTTGCGGGGTGAAATCCTTGGGCAGCATCACGCTGCCGTCCAGACGCTGGAAATAGCGGAATGAATACGCCTGTCCCGGCACATCCTTGCGCTGGTGCAGCTCGTCCCAGCCCACCGTGACCAGCTTGCCGTCCTTCACGCCTTCCACCGAGAAGCGCATCTGCCCCTGGCTGATCGCGCCGCGGTTGAGGTTCTGGGTCAGCGCCACGCTGTAATGCCAGCTGCCCGCGGCCTCGGTCGAGAACTCGGCCGAATGCGCATTCAGCCCCTTGCGCTGGCTGGTGGCGCCCACCAGCCGCTCGTAGAACGCCACGTCCGCGCGCAGCCCGGCGATTTCCTCGTCGCGCTCGGCCAGCGAGGCCTGTACTTCGGTATTGGCGGCGCGGCTGATCTTGTCCGACGCCTCGAGCGTGGCCTGCCGCTGCCGCAGGTCCTCGATCTCCTCCCGCTGGCTGGCGACCTGGCGCTCGCTCTGGTGCAGGCGCTCGCGCAACCCGCCCGCGTCCGGCGAGGCGTAGCGCGCGGCCAGCCAGCCCACCAGCAGCAGCGACAGCAGCCAGGCCGCAGCAGCAATGATGACGGCCAGTCCTCCCCGGCCCGGCCGCGGCGGTGCTCCACGCAGCGTGATATGGAAACGCGACGGAGATCGGTTGCTCATGACGGGGTACCGGTGCCCGCACCGACGGCGGCACCTTCGCTCCGGTTGAATCGGCTGGGCAGTGTAGCGAACTCCCGCCGCCCCCGGCCCGGCGCTGGAAATCGCCCGGGGCATGGTCGATAGTTGCGGTTCCGCCCATCGTTCCCGCGGGGTTCCGCGACCATGACCGAAGCCCACGTATTCGTCATCGGCATCCTGCTGGCCTGGCTGGCCGGCATCCGCGTGTACCTGACCGTGTTCGGCGTCGGCCTGGCCGGCCTGCTGGGCTGGGTCGACCTGCCGCCCGCGCTGCAGGCCACGCAGTCGTGGTGGGTGCTGGGAACCTCGGCGGCGCTGGCCGCCACCGAGTTCTTCGCCGACAAGATTCCCGGCGTGGATTCGATCTGGGACCTGCTGCAGACCCTGGCCCGGGTTCCGGCCGGCGCCTTCCTAGCCGCGGCGACCCTTTCGCCGGACGGCCACCTCGGCACCGGCGCGCTGGTGGCCGGTGCCGGCGTCGCGCTGGCCAGCCATGGCCTGAAGGCCGGCACCCGCGCCCTGCTCAACACCTCCCCGGAACCGACCAGCAACTGGGCGGCTTCGATCGCCGAGGACGGCGTGGTGATCGGCGGCCTGGCGTTGGCGCTGGCCCATCCGTGGCTGGCGCTGGCCTTCGTGGTCGGCGCGAGTCTGGCCGGAGCGCTGCTCGTGTGGCTGGTCTGGCGCACGCTCTGGCGCGGCCTCAGGCGCCTGTTCGCCCCTTCTCCGCGACTGCCCGTCGCCCCCGCCGCGGCCTCCGGGCATTCGCTGCCACCGGCGCCTTGACCGCATAATCCACGGCATACGGGGAGTAACGATGGCCAGCAACGACACACCCACCTTTTCTGCCCGTCCGGTGCGCGCGGAGATTCCGCCCCCGGACTACTGGCAACGCTGGAGCGTGGAGAACGCCCCGCCGGCCGAAGCGGTGCGGGCGCACATCACTTCGCCGGCCAGCACGGCGGCAGCCTCGCAGAGGCAGGACACGCCGTCCGACGACGAAGCCCCCTACCGGGTGCTGATCGTCGAGGACGACCGCTCGCAGGCGCTTTTCGCACAGAGCGTGCTGCACGGCGCGGGCATGCAGGCCATCGTGCAGATGGAGGCCGAAGGCGTGCAGCAGGCCATCGTCGAGCACCGTCCCGACCTGATCCTGATGGACCTGCACCTGCCCGGCCTGGACGGCATGCGCCTGACCGCGCTGATCCGCCAGAACCCGCAGCAGCAGCTGCTGCCCATCGTGTTCCTGACCGGCGACCCCGATCCCGAGCGCCAGTTCGAAGTGCTCGACAGCGGCGCCGACGATTTCCTGACCAAGCCCATCCGCCCGCGCCACCTGATCGCGGCGGTGTCCAACCGCATCCGCCGCTCGCGCCAGCAGGCGCAGGGCAGCGGCGCCGGCCCGGCGTTGAACAACCCCGAGACCGGCCTGCCCACGCGCCACAACCTGATGCTGCAGCTGGAGGCGGCGCTGGCCGCGCACGAGCCGGGCGGGCTGATGTTCATCGAGATCGCCAGCGCGCTGGGCCTGCGCGAGCGCTATGGCTACGCCGCCTTCGAGCGCCTGATGGTGCAGGCCGGCCGGCGCCTGGCCGAGGCGGCGCGCCCGCACATGCTGGCGCGGCTGAACGACAACAGCTTCCTGCTGCTGGCCCGCGGCCTGGACGAGGACGCCGTCGAACCGCTCGCCCGCTCCGTGCGCGAATCGCTGTCCACGCATCCGTTCCTGGTGCGCGACGACGAATCGCTGCACCTGCGCTGCGCCATCGGCCATGCGCGCCTGTCGCAGGGGTTCGACGACACCGGCACCGCACTGGAAGCGGTGGAGCAGGCCACGCTGCAGGCGCGCCTGCTCGCCGACGGCGTGGCGGCCTGGCAGCGCGCCGTCGACACCGCCGCGCAGGAACACCTGGCCCTGCTGGAAGGCCAGATCGAACTGGCCTACCAGCCGATCGTGGCCGTCGCCGGCAGCGACACCGCGCAGTACCAGGTGCTGCTGCGCCTGCGCCGCAACGACGGCACCCTGCTGTCGGCCGGGCAGGTGATTCCGGCCGCCGAAGCCGCCGGGCGCATCGCCGACCTCGACCAGCAGATGCTCGACCACGCGCTCGGCCTGCTGCACCGCTACCAGCACGCGGCGCCGCCGATGCGGCTGTTCGTCTCGCAGTCGCTGCGCACCCTGGCTCGCGACGCCTTCGCCGACTGGCTGCTCAAGGGCATCGCCGACCGGCAGATCGCCGGCAGCTCGCTGGTGATCGACGTGCGCCTGGCCGACGCGCTGGTGCACGCCGTGACGCTGCAGCAGTTCTGCCAGCGGTTGATGCCGGCCGGCGTGCAGTTCTGCCTGAGCCAGTTCGAACCCGGCGACGAAGCCAATGCGCTGCTGACCCAGCTGCCGCTGGGCTTCGTGCGCATGGCCGGGCGCTTCGCCGGCAGCCACACCAGCCAGAAGCTGCGCGACGAACTGCGCGGCGTCATCGACATCGCGCACCGCGCCGGGCTGCAGATCATCGGCCAGCAGATCGAAGACCCGCAGGCCGCCGCCGCGATGTGGATGAGCGGCGTGGATTTCATCCAGGGCAACGTGGTGCAGTCGGTCGGCAGCGAACTGGATTTCGACTTCCAGCACGCGGTGCTCTGACATGCGCGCGGCGAACCGCTGGGCGGTGACGGCGGCGATGCTCGCGGTGGCCGCCGGCGCCGCGCCCTGGTTGCCGCCGCC
>JAEWOJ010000191.1 GCA_023399815.1 Pseudomonadota bacterium
CGGCGCGGCCCTGCGACGACCGCCGCCTGGACGCCGCGCTGCAACTGGCGGCCGAAGCCCACGGCCTGCGCCGCGCGCCGCGGCTGATGCTCAGCGCAGCCGTCGATTCGCCGCAGCTGGTCGGGCCGTGGCGGCCGGTGCTGCTGCTGCCGGCGCGCGGCGTGTCGCGCATGGGCGACGACGACCTGGACATGGCGCTGACCCACGAGCTGGTGCACCTGCAACGCAGCGACCTGTGGTGGGGCCTGCTGCCGGCGCTGTCGCAGCACCTGTTCTTCTTCCACCCGCTGGTGCACCTGGCGGCCCGCGAGTACGCCATCGCCCGCGAAGCGGCGGTCGATGCGGCGGTGGTCGCCGGCGACCGCCATTGCCGCCAGCACTACGGACGCCTGCTGCTGCAGCTGGGCGTCGCCCCCCGACCCGGCGCCGGCCTCGCCAGCGCCTCGCCCACCTTCCTCAGCCTCAAGCGGAGACTGCTCATGCTGCAGAACACTTCCTCCTTCCCGCGCGTGGGCGCGGGCCTGATCGTCGCCGCGGTGGCCCTGGTCGGCGTGCTGCCGATGCGCCTGGTCGCCATGCCGGCGCCCCCGGCTCCGCCGCCGGTCCCTGCGGCACCGGCGGTTCCCGCTCCCCCGGCGCCCCCGGCCGCGCCGGTGGCCGACCACTCGGTGGTGCGCACGGTCATCTCGGCCAAGGGCGCGGCGCCGGCACTGCCCGCTCCCCCGGCGCCGCCTGCCGCTCCGGCCGCGCCTGCGGTCCCGCCGGCACCTCCCGCGCCGCCGATCTCGACCAAGGGCGTGATCCATCTCCCGCAGGACCCGAGCAGCAACGGCTACGTGCTGCTTAAGGACGACCGCAACATCATGAACGGCTCCATCGCCGACCTGCAGCAGGCGCGGCAACTGGACGATGGCAGTGGCGTGCTGCTGCTGCGCCGCGACGGCCGCGCCTATGTCGTGCGCGACGCCGGGCTGATGGAGCGCTTCCAGCAGGCGTTCGCGGAGAGCTCGCGGCTGGGCGAGGAACAAGGGCGGCTCGGCGAACGGCAGGGCAAGCTCGGCGGGCGCCAGGGCGAGATCGGCGCGCGCATGGGCGAAGCCGGCGCCCGCATCGGCGCGCTGGCCGCGCGCCAGGCGGAACTCGCGCTGGCCGCGCATTCCGAGGAGAACAGGGCGTTGATGCGCGAGAAGGCCGAGGCCGCACGCCGCGAGGCCGAGAAGATCCGGGCGGAACTGGATACTCCCGCCCTGCGCGCGGAGATGCAGGAACTGGCGCGCCGGCAGGCGGAACTGGGCAAGCAGCAGGCCGAGCTTGGCCGCCAGCAGGCCGAGGCCAGCGTGCGCGCGCGGCGCGCGGCCGAACAACTGATCGAGCAGGCGATCCGCAGCGGGGTTGCGCAGCCGGTCGAGGGGTGAGGGGCGAGGCTGTAGAGCCAAAGCACCCCTCCCTGACCCTCCCCCTCGCGCTTTGCGCGAAAGGGAGGGGGAAAGCGGCGGCGCTGCCGCGTCGCCATGTTGGGTGCTTGGTACCTATGTCGGGTGCTCGGTACTCGTTGAATGCTGCCGGCTCTGGGCTCTGCTCCCTCCCTTTCGCGCAAGGCGCGAAGGGGAGGGGTAAAGCCTCCCACGACGCAGCCAACCCGCCGCGCAATCCTCAGCCTTCGGCCACCAGCGCGGGTTCTTCCGCCTCGGCCTGCACCAGGCGCAGGAACAGCTGCGCCAGCGTCACCACGTCCTGATGGTTGTGTTCGCCGACGCGGCGCAGGTTGCGCGCGCTGCCGCCGCGCAGATAGTCCAGCCATGCGGCCGGCGCTTCCGAGCCGGGCAGGTCGTCCTCGCGCTGGATGCGCAGCAGCTGGCGCTCGATGGTCGCCAGCCGGCAGTTCTCCCAGGTGCCGCGGTAGCGGCGGCGGGTGGGGAACAGCAGGTCCACGTGGTCCAGCGCGGAAATCGGATCGCCGCGCCGCGCCAGCCGGTAGCGCGTCTTCAACAACGGCGCGTCGTAGCAGCGGCCGTTGTAGCTGGACAGCACCGTGGTCGGCGCCAGCCAGCCGGCGAAGACTTCCAGCATCGCGCTCTCCGCGCCCATCGTCGCCATCAGCAGCTGGCGCACGCGCAGCCCGTCGCCGCGCACGGCGTCGCGATGCCAGTCGGCCGCGCCGATCATGAAGGCGCGGGTACCGGTGCCGCCGGCCAGGCCGGTGGTCTCGGTGTCGAAGAACAGCAGGTCGCGCGGCGGCACCGCTTCGTCCGGGCGCCTGCTGAAGGCCAGCGACAGCGGCTGCGCGGGAATCGGCTGCGGCAAGAAGGCTTCGATCAGGTGCAGCCCGGGCGCGATCTCGGTGCCGGGCAGGTCGCGGTCGAGGCCGCCGCATTCGGTGCGTGGCGCAGGCGCGATGGCGCGGTTGCGGGTTGCCAGCAAGCGGCGCAGGGCACCGCCATCCTGCACGCGAGGCGTGGCCGATGCCGGCTTGTGCCGGATCTGGTCCACCCAGCCGAAGACCGATGCTTCGCGCGCCAATGGCTTCGGCTGTTGTAGGAGCGACGCCAGTCGCGAAGCCGATGAATCCGCCGAAGCCGGTGAAGCACCGGGTGCATCCGGAGAAACGGGCATTGCCTCGGCTTCCAAGTGCGTCGGCTTCGCGACTGGCGTCGCTCCTACAAAAGCTCCTGCAGGAGCAGCAGGAACATCCGCGTGGCCGGCCTGCTTCCGCAGCGCCTTCAGCTTGTCCAGGCTGATGCTCATGGCAGCAGGTCGAGCGCCTCGTCCGCTTCGTCGGCCATGACGGCCTGCACCTGATCGCAGCGCTCGTCGGACAGCAGCGACAGCACCCGCAGCGCCAGTGAGCGCGGCGTCTGGCCCTGGCCTTCCTCCTGCGCGGCGAGTACCGGGCCGACGCAGGCCGGGCAGCCGGCGCTGCAGTCGCAGCGCTCCACCAGTTCCAGCGCGCGCTGCACCAGTTCGCCCTGGCGCAGCCACAGCGGTTCGCTCAGGCCCACGCCGCCGGGGAAGTTGTCGTACAGGTACACGGTGGGCACGAAGCTCTGCATCAGCTCCACCGCGCCTTCGCCGCCCTCGTTGCCGCGCAGCTGGCCGCGGCCGGTCTGGTCGGCCACCGCGAACCAGGCGCCGTCGCCGCTGCCCACCGCCTTCTGCAGGTCGCGCGCATCGGCCATCACCGCCACGGTGGCGACGATGTGCAGCGCGTATGCCGCGCCGAGGAAGCCGTCCAGCGCGTCCTGCTTCTGCGCGAAGCTGCGCAGCAAGGTGGCCTGCGGCAGCTGCCACCACACCGCGGTGGTGTGCAGCTCCTGGTCGGGCAGGTTGACCGGGCCGTAGCCGATGTTCTCGTGCGTGTAGTAGCGGATCTTCTTGTAGCCGGCCACGCGCCGCACCACGTGCACTTCGCCGTGGTGCGAATCGCCCAGCCCCGCGCCGTTGCCGTCGAAACGGTCCAGCACCTTCAACTTGGTGAAGTCGATGCTGTCGGTGTAGTAGTCAACAAAGGTGCGGGTGACGTAGGCCTTGCGCCCGTCCCAGTCCAGCCGTTCCACCTGGTAGGGCGTGCTCTGCACCATGTGGATCGCGCCTTCGTACAGGGTCAGTGCGGCGGCGGAATAATCCACCTCGGCGATGATCTGCTGCTTGCCGTCGCTGCGGTCGACGACGACGAAGTTGCCGTCGGCCACCGCGCGCAGGCTCACTGCGTTGGCCGGATAGCTGTCGGCGATCCACTCCCAGCGGTCGCCTTCCTGATGCACCACCTCGCTCTCGGCCAGCGCCTGCAGGAACACCAGCGGGTCGATCGGGCCGAACGGCTCGCCGCTCATGAACGGCAGCTCGAACGCGGCGCAGCGGATGTGGTCGAACAAAATCAGCGGCTGGTCCGGCGCGGTGCGCGCGTGTTCGGGCGTGGCGTTGGCGAAGAAGTCCGGGTGCCGCACCACGTACTGGTCCAGCGGCTGGCTGCTGGCGACCATCACGCCCAGCGCGGCCTGCTGGCGGCGGCCGGCGCGGCCGAAGCGCTGCCACGTCGCGGCGACGCTGCCGGGGTAGCCGTTGAGCACCACCACGTCGAGCGCGCCGATGTCCACGCCCAGTTCCAGCGCCGAGGTGCTGACGATGCCGTCGATGGTGCCCGCCCGCATCGCGCGCTCGACCTCGCGCCGCTCGGTCGGCAGGTAGCCGCCGCGATAGGCGCGGATGCGCGCCGGCTTGCGCGGGTCGTTGTCGAAGATGTCCTTCAGGTACTTGGTCAGCACCTCGACCATCAGCCGCGTCTGTGCGAATACCAGCGTCTTCAACCCGCTCTTGATCGCGATGCGGGCGATGCGGTTGGCCTGCGAGCGCGCCGAGGCGCGCAGGCCCAGGTCGGGGTTGATCACCGGCGGGTTCCACAGCAATACATGCTTCGGTCCGCTGGGCGCGCCGGATTCGGTGATCGCATGCACGCGTTCCTCGACCAGCGCCTCGGCGTGCGCATGCGGGTTGCCGATGGTGGCCGAGCACAGGATGAACTGCGGTTGCACGCCGTAGAACGCGCAGATGCGCTTGAGCCGGCGGATGACGTTGGTGACGTGGCTGCCGAACACGCCGCGATAGGTGTGGATCTCGTCGATCACCACGTAGCGCAGGTTCTCGAAGAACTGCGCCCACTTGGTGTGGTGCGGCAGGATCGCCTGGTGCAGCATGTCCGGGTTGCTGACCACGATGTCGCCATGCAGGCGGATCGCCTGCCGCGCGTCGCCCGGGGTGTCGCCGTCGAAGGTGAAGGCCTTCACGCCGAGGTCGCCGGCACGGTTGAGTTCCAGCAGCTCGGCCACCTGGTCCTGCGCCAACGCCTTGGTCGGGAACAGGTACAACGCCTTGGCGTTGCCGGCCATGGCCGCGCTCACCACCGGCAGCGTGTAGCACAGCGACTTGCCCGACGCGGTGGGAGTGACGATGGCGACGTGCTCGCCGCACTGGGTCGCGGCCCAGGCCTCGGCCTGGTGCGAATACAGCTGCTCGATGCCGCGCGCCTTCAGCGCCGCCTTCAATGCCTCGGGCACGTCGTCGGGGATCGGCGCGTAGCTGCCCTCGCGGCCGGGAATCGTGAAGCTGCCCGTCACCCGGTCGCCGTAGCGCCGTGCCAGCCGCCGGCCGAGCAGCGCGCCGTCGCGCGAGGGCAGGCCATCGGTGGTCGCCAGCGCCCGTTCGCTGGCTTCGGTGCGGGGAGCGAGGGAAAACGCCATGCCGGTGCTGCCGTTCAAAGGACGGCATGGAAGCACAAGGCCGTCTCAACCTGTGAGACGGGGGCGTCAACGAAATCCGAATCCGGCGTTCGTAAACTGCCGGCCCGGCAAGCGGGATGGAGGCGGCAACGGTGAAGGCGGGTGGATGGCGGACGATGGTGCTGGCCGGCGCATGGCTGGCGGGCACGGCGCAGGCGCAGCAGGCGACGACTGCCGAGGACCCGGTGTCCGCCACGGACGCCGCGCCGCCTGCCGCCGAAGGAGTGCGGACCCTGGAGGAAGTGCGCGCACTCAAGCCCGAGGACGACCCGCCGCTGGACCTGTACCGCTTCCGGAATCCGGTGAAGGTCGAATCCAACCGCTTCAGCCGCTCATGGAGCGAACCGCCCACGCCCGAGCAGGTCAGCCTGAGCGGCGGCTACCTGATGATGGGCATCAACTACGGCCTGATGGCCGCCGGCAAGGGACTGCACACGCTGACCGGCGGCCGCGACCAGATCCAGTCCGCCGTCGCCCGCCCGCCGCCGGAACTGAGCGGGGAACAGGCGCGGCGCGCGCTGCTGTTCTGCCAGCAGCAGGAAGGCTGCGTGGCGCCTCCCGGCAATTGAGGGCGTGCCTGCGTTCCGCCGTTGCCAGTCCGCGGGAGCGCGCTCGGGCGCGGATGCGCTTGCCCGGGAATCCACGGGCAAGCATCCGCGCAAGCGTGCTTCCCCAAATCCGTAATTCCAGCCGCATCGCGATCGCCTACCATGGCGCATCCTCGATGGGCGCAGCGCAGTGACCGACCTCCTTCTTCCCCTGAAGCCAGCGACGCCGCCGGCGCGCATCGCCGCCTGGATCCTGATGCTGCTGGGCATGTGGGTGGTGCTGGAACTGGGACTGGTGGCGACCCTGCTGTCCGGCCTGCTGGTGTTCCATCTCAGCCACGTGCTGGCCTCGACCGTCGAAGGCAGGCTGCCGCCGGGCCGCGCGCGGGCGATCGCGGTGGTGGTGCTGTCGGTGGCGGTGGTCGGCCTGCTCAGCCTGGCGATCGTCGTCGTGGTCTCCTTCTTCCGCAACGAGACCGGCGGTCCGGATGCGCTGCTGGCGCGCCTGATGGAAATCCTCAACAGCTCCCGCCACCAGGTCCCGGCGCTGCTGCAGCCCTACATCCCCGAGGACATGCAGGCGCTGCGCGCGGGGGTGAACGAGTGGGTGGCCGAGCATCGCCGCCAGCTCGGCGTCGCCGGCACGTCGGTGGTGCAGATCAGCGTGCGCGTGCTGATCGGCATGGTGCTGGGCGCGATGATCGCGCTGTACGACGAACTGCCGCTGCCGCGGATGGGCCCGCTGGCGCGGGAACTGGTCGGCCGCACCAGCCGCCTGGCCACGGCGTTCCGCCAGGTGGTGTTCGCCCAGCTCAAGATCTCGCTGCTCAACACCCTGTTCACCGCCATCTTCCTGCTCGGCGTGCTGCCCCTGCTGGGCATGCACCTGCCGCTGGCCAAGACCCTGGTGCTGATCACCTTCGTCGCCGGCCTGCTGCCGGTGGTGGGCAACGTCATCTCCAACACCGTGATCACCATCGTCGCGCTGTCGGTGTCGTTCTACGTCGCCGTGGCTGCGCTGCTGTTCCTGATCGTGATCCACAAGCTGGAGTACTTCCTCAACGCGCGCATCGTCGGCGGCGAGATCCGCGCCCATGCCTGGGAACTGCTGCTGGCGATGCTGGTGATGGAAGCGGCGTTCGGCTTGTCCGGGCTGGTCGCCGCGCCGGTGTTCTACGCCTACGTCAAGCGCGAACTGGTGGACCAGGGCTGGGTCTGAGGGCCGCCGGTCAGGACGACACGCCCGCCAGCACCGCGTACATCACCACCAGCACCACCAGCCAGAAATAGACGCTGCCGATCAGCACGTAGCGCGGCAGCGTCGCCCACCAGCGCCCGCCGTACACGCGCTGCTGCATCCACAGCAGGTAGACGGGCACCGCCAGCCACAGCAGCGCATGGACGCAGTCGCCGATGGCGTTCACCACCGGGTTGCCGATGGCGTTGCTGACGCCGATCGTCAGGAAGGTCGCCAGCAGCACCAGCATCAGCCACGCATGGCTGTACAGCGCCACCACCAGGTGCTCCAGGTAGCCGATGCCGCGGCCGAGGTAGGCCACGCGCAGCACCAGGGCGAATACCGGCATCAGGAAGAACAGCGCGCCGGGCAGCGCGGTGAGGATGGCCTGCACGTACAGGTCGGTCTTGCCGCCCATGCGCTCCACGTTGGCCTGGCCGTTCGCCAGGCGGCGGTTGAGCCAGTTGTTGGCGAACTGCGGCAGGGCGTCGAACACGACGGGGTTGGTTTCCGGGTCCCAGGACTTGCCGTCGATGGCGTGGTTGAAAAAGGTGCCGTGCTGGCGTCCAGCGGCGCGCGTCGCCGCCTGCGTCGCGCGCGTCACGGTCGAAGCAGCCGCGTCCTTCGCCGGCGGCTGCGCCTGCTCCGCGAGTTCGGCCACCCGCTGCGCGGCGGCGGTGTTCAGCGCCGCCAGGGCGATGGCGAAGGCCGGGGCGCCGGCGGGCGAGCCGGCCTGCTGGCGTTCGATCTCGGCCATCTGCGCCGCGCGCAGGGTTTCCACCTCGGCCGCGGTCTGCGCCGTGGCGAACAGCGAACTGCCGTTGCCGACGGTGTCGAAGTCGTCGACGTGCAGGGTCAGCTTGCCGACGAAGAAGGTGAACAGGGTGAGGATCACGAACAGCCGCAACGGCTGCACGTAGCCCACGCGCTGTCCCTTGAGGTAGTTGAGCGCCACCCGGCCGGGCACCAGCAGGTCGCGCAGGGTGCGGAAGATGCGTCCGTCCAGGTGCCAGAACGACTCGAACACCTCCTCGATCGCGTGGCCCACGTGCTTGAGCGGGTTGTGCGCCGACTGCCCGCACTGGTGGCAGTAATGGCCATGCAGCGCGGCCTGGCAGTTCTCGCAGGCGCCATGCGCGGCCGCGGCGGGCGCGTCGGTGACGGCGGAAGAGGTGTCGAGGGTCGGGTTCATGGAGAACGCAGGGGCGGCAGGCAGGACGCCACACGATAGCGGCGATCGCCGATGGGGTCAGCTGCGGAGTGGACCGGCTCCGGCGGGATCGCCGTCGATGGGCGTCAGGCAGCGCCGAAGAAGGTCTCGAGCGTAGCCGGGTGCTGGATGCGTCCTTCCAGCAGCATCCGGTACTCGCTGTTGCCGGTACGCATGGCGGTACTGCAGGCCTCGTCCTGCAGCACCGCCAGCGATTCGAGCACGAAGATCCTGGCTTTCGCCGCGTCGCCGTCGAGCAGGAGCGTGTGGCCGACCACCATCAGCTCGAAGAAGGCGGCTTCGTCGGCCACCGGGATGTGCGCGCAGCGCAGCGCGGCATCGAAGCAACCGACCAGGTAGCCGCGGGTGAAGCGGTTGCGCAGCCGGCGCGTGTAGTCGGTCCGGGTCCTGCGCGGGAAGAACACGGCCTGCAGCGCGGACGCGGCGCGCCGCAACGCCGCGCGGGCGAAGGCATCGACGCGCTCGTCGGCCGCCGCGCCTGTCCCGGCGGGCGGATTGCCGCGGCCGGGCTTCACGGATGCGCCTTCCATGCGCCGCCGCGCTGTGCACGGGCGCCGTGAACGCGGCGTCTCCGGCCAGGCGTTTCCTTTACATCGTTTTGCGACCGCATGCCGTAATCGTTGTCCTGCCGATGCCTTCCCCCACGGATCAATGGTAGGGCGATCCTTTCCATATGTCACTTATAGAGGGTGCCCTTATAGAGAGTGGCCTGATAAAGGGCTTCGCTGCATCGTTCCGGGCTTGCAGGAGAGAGCGATGCCTACCGATCCACGCATCCTGTTCGGAATGCGTCTTGCCGAAGTCAGGAAGGCCAAGGGGCTTTCGCAGGAACGCCTGGCTCTGGAGAGCGGACTGGCACGCAGTTACCTGGGGGATGTCGAGCGCGGGCAGCGCAACATCGCACTGCTCAACATCCACCGGCTTGCCGAGACGCTGGGCGTCTCGCCCGCGGCGCTGCTGGAGCCGCCCGTCACGGAAAGCGTCATGCGCAAGCGCGCGCCGCGTGCGGGACAGCGCTGAACCGTCGTGGGCGCGTCGGTGGCGTTGCGACGCGCCAGGAGTGACCGGCTGCCCGCTGCCGGTGGACTTCATGGCTCCCTGCCGCGACATCGGGCATCGGCCGACGCTACCGGTCGCGAGGCTGGGTGCGCCGGACGGCTTCGGCTACAGTAGCGCGATGACGAAAGAGAGCATTCCCGGCGGCCTGTTGATCGCCATCGAGGGCATCGACGGTGCCGGCAAGTCCACGCTGGCGCGGGGGCTGGCCGACGTGCTGGAGCGTGCGGGCGCCGAGGTGGTGCTGAGCAAGGAACCGACCAACGGGCCGTGGGGCACGCAGCTGCGGGCGTCGGCCGCCACCGGCCGGTTGAGCCCGGAGGAAGAGGTGGAACTGCTGCTGCGCGACCGTCGCCAGCACGTGGAGGACCTGGTGCTGCCGGCGCTGCAACGCGGCGCGGTGGTCATCCTCGACCGCTATTTCCCGTCGATGGTGGCCTACCAGGGCGCGGCCGGGCTGCCGGTGGACGAACTGCTGCACCTCAACGACTTCGCCCCGCGCCCGAACCTGCTGCTGCTGCTGGACCTGACGCCGGAAACCGGGCTGGCGCGCATCCGCGCGCGCGGCGACGTGCCCAACCATTTCGAGACGGCGCAGAACCTGGAGCGCTGCCGGGCGATCTTCCAGGACCTGGAGATCGCCAACAAGCAGGTGATCGACGCCAGCCGGAACGAGGCGCAGGTGCTGCGCGAGGCGCATGCCGCCACCGCCGCGGCGATGGCCCGGCGCTTCGCCGGGGATGAGGGCCTGACGCCGGAAAACGCGCGCAGGCTCGAGCAGCTGACGGCCACCGACGTCGGCTGAGGCGCCGTCCGCCAGGGGCGGGTGCGCGGTGCCGCACCGCCGTGGCGCGCTTCGCACCGGAAGGGACGCAAGGCGCGGGGGTAAGACCCGTGCCTGCCTGAAACGCGCCCTGTCGTGCGGCGCTTTCCCGCGCCGGTTGGATCAGGCGCGCTGCGAGTCCAGCGGTTCGTCGCTGCGCGCCACTTCCTGCGCCTTCATGTGGCTTTCGATCAGCAGCTGGTAGTTCGGGAAGATGCCGGTATAGGCCTGCGCCCAGTCGGCGGCATCCTCGCGGTTCCAGGTCTTCTGCAGTTCGGAGGCGACGGCGGCCACGTCGATCACCACCACGCCGGCCTGCATCATCCGCGCCAGGGTGATTTCCTGCGCCTGCTTGGAATAGGTGCCGGAGGCGTCGATCACCGCGAACACCTGGTAGCCGTCGGCGACCGCCGCGATCGACGGGAACGCCATGCACACGCTGGTGATGGTGCCGGCGACGATCAGCTGCTGCTTGCCGGTGTCCTTCACCGCCTGCACGAAGTCGGGGTTGTCCCAGGCGTTGATCTCGCCCCGGCGCGCCACGTAGCGGGCGTGCGGCGCGTTCTGGTGGATTTCCGGGATCAGCGGGCCGTTCGGGCCCTGCGGCACCGAGGCGGTGGTGATGACCGGGATCTTCGCCAGCGTGGCGATGCGGGCCAGCGTCGCGGCCAGGCGGCGCAGCGTGGTGAACGGCATGTCGTGCACGGTCTGGAACAGGCCGCTCTGGTGGTCGATCAGCAGCATGGCGACGTTGTCCGGATCGATGACCGGCTTGGCGCCGTTGAAGTTGGCGGCATACGGAAAGGCGTTCATGGCGGTTTCTCTCTGCGGGAGTGACGGAGACAGGCGGCCGTTCGCGCGGACGCCCGGGTGATTCCGCCGCGCCGGGCGGCGCGGCGGAGGGTTCAGGCGGCGATCCGGCCGAAGCGGCCGCTGCGGAAGTCGTCCATCGCCTGGGCGAGTTCTTCCTGGGTGTTCATCACGAACGGGCCGTAGCCGGCGATGGGTTCGTCGATGGGCTCGCCGGCCAGCACCAGCACGATGGCGTCGCTGTTGGCTTCCAGCTCCACCTGGCCGGCGCTGCGGTCGAACAGCGCCAGCTGGCCTTCGCGCGCCATCTGCTCGCCGTTGAACAGCACGGTGCCGCGCAGCACCACCATCGCCACGGTGTGGCCTTCGGCGAAATCCAGCGTGGCGTGCCGGTCGCGGGTCAGGCGCAGGTCCCACACGTCCATCGGCGTGTGGGTGCGCGCCGGGCCGCGTTGGCCATCGAATTCGCCGGCGATCACCCGCACCGTGCCGGCGTCGCCGGGCAGCGGCACCGCCGGGATGTCGGCGTCGCGGATGTTCTGGTAGCCCGGCGCGGCCATCTTGTCGCTGGCCGGCAGGTTGACCCACAGCTGCACCATTTCCAGCCTGCCGCCGCGGCGGGTGAAGGCTTCGGAGTGGAACTCCTCGTGCAGGATGCCGGCGGCGGCGGTCATCCACTGCACGTCGCCCGGGCCGATCTCGCCGCCGGCGCCGGTGGAATCGCGGTGCGCGACCTCGCCGTCGTAGACGATGGTGACGGTCTCGAAGCCGCGGTGCGGATGCTGGCCGACGCCGCGCGGGGTCGACGCCGGCGCGAACTCGGCCGGGCCGGCGTGGTCCAGCAGCAGGAACGGGCTGAGCTGGCGGCCGTGGGTGTCGTAGGAGAACAACGAACGGACCGGGAAGCCGTCACCGACCCAGTGCGGGCGGGGGGCGCTGTAGAGGCCGCTGATCTTCTTCATGTCTCTGCTCCGTTGGCGGCGCGGGCTGCGCTGCGTCGGGGAAGAGGATGGATTCGGGAAGATGCCTGCGGTAGTCGGCAAAAAGTGGTCTCATAGTCCTGCCAGGTGAACGATGGACTCCCCGATGCAGGACCTGAACGACCTGTACTACTTCGCCAAGGTGGTCGAATACGGCGGCTTCGCCCCGGCCGGGCGCGCGCTGGGCCAGCCCAAGTCCAAGCTGAGCCGGCGCATCGCGCTGCTGGAGGAGCGGCTGGGCGTGCGCCTGATCCAGCGTTCCACACGCCGTTTCTCGGTGACCGAGGTGGGCCAGACCTTCCTCGCGCATTGCCGGGCGGTGCTGGTGGAAGCCGAGGCGGCGGCCGAATCCATCGAGATGACCCGTTCCTCGCCGCGCGGCATCGTGCGCCTGAGCTGCCCGACGATGCTGCTGGACTTCCGCGTCGCGGCGATGGTGGCCGGGTTCATGGCCGACTGCCCGGACGTGCAGGTGCACCTGGACGCCACCAACCGGCGCGTGGACGTGATCGCCGAGGGCTTCGACCTGGCCATCCGCGTGCGGCCGCCGCCGCTGGAGGACAGCGACCTGGTGCTGAAGGTGCTGGCCGAACGCACGCAATGCCTGGTGGCGGCGCCGGCGCTGCTGGAGCGCCATGGCCCGGTGCACGGCCCGGCCGACCTGCGCCTGCTGCCGAGCATGGCGCTGGGCGTGCCGCAGGGCGAGCACGCCTGGCACCTGATCGGCCCGGGCGGCGCGATGGCCGACGTGCCGCATGCGCCGCGGCTGGTCACGCGCGGCATGGCGGCGCTGCGCGAAGCCGCGCTGGCGGGCGTGGGCGTGGCGCAGCTGCCGACGATGGTCGTGGGCGACGCGCTGCGGGACGGACGGCTGGTGCAGGTGGTGCCGGACTGGGCGCCGCCGAAGGAGATCATCCACGCGGTGTTCCCGTCGCGCCGCGGCCTGCTGCCGTCGGTGCGCCTGTTCATCGACCACCTGGCCGCGCGCTTCGCGGCGTTGGACGAAGCCTGAGGCCGCCGGTCACGACGCTTGCACATGGCCTCGCCGAAGGTACGGCTCCTTCCCCGAGGAGTCGCCGCATGCGCATGAGCATCCTGTCGCTGGCCTGTCTGACCCTGCTGGCATCGGCCTGTGGCCGGCCAGCGTCGCCGGAGTCCTCGCGGCAGGAAGCGCCGGCGCCATCGCCGGCGCCCACGGCAGCAGCGCAGGAGGCCGCCTCGATCGCCGGCGGCATCGACTTCCCGGCGATCCCGCCGATCCTGGTGCCAACCATGGCCGGCAGCGGCCCGGCGCAGCGGCAACTGGAGTCCGCGATGCAGGCGCTGATCGACCCGATGGCCGGCATCAGCGTGCGCCCGGCCAACTGCGCCACCGATGGCGCCCTGGTCAACGAGAGCGGCTTCACCAATGTCGATGCCGCCGGCAACCTGCAGCGCATCGGCAGGGAAGGCGTGTTCGAGGTGGCCGCCGACGGCAGCGGCCTGGCAGTGACCGGCGACGACGTGGTGCGCGTCAATCCCGACGGCAGCGGCAGCATCGTCAACAGCGCCGGCACGTTCGAGGTGCGGGCCGACGGCTCGGGTACCTATGTCGGCGGGTTCGGCCACATCGAGCTGGACGGCAGGGGCGGCGGCACCTGGGTGGGCGACTTCGGCAGCATCGAGAACCATGGCGACGGCTCGGGCCAGTGGATAGGCGAGCAGGGCAGCATCGAGGTCCGCGCCGACGGCTCGGGCCGCTGGGTCGGCGGCCCGGAAGGCATCGTCGAGAACCGCGGCGAGGGCACCGGTACCGTGGGCGCGGTCGCGCGCGAGGTGCGCATGGCGCCGCTGCCGCCGCTGCCGCCGGCCGGGCGCTTCCCGCCGCTGGACAGGTTCAGGCCTTCCGGCACGCCCTGCGGGTTCGTCGTCACCCTCAGCGACAAGGTGCTGTTCGATTTCGACAAGGCGCAGATCCGCGCCGACGCCGGCAGGGTGCTGGACGTGCTGGCGGCCGCGCTGGAGAAGGTGCCTTCCCGCGCGATGGAGATCCGCGGACATACCGACGCCAAGGGCAGCGACGACTACAACCAGGACCTGTCCGAGCGCCGCGCGCAGGCGGTGGTGGCGGCGCTGCGCCAGCGCGGCGTGGCGCAGGATGCCGCCGCGCGCGGCTACGGCGAATCGCAGCCGGTGGCGCCCAACGAGGTGGACGGCAAGGACAACCCGGGCGGCCGCCAGCTCAACCGCCGCGTGGAGATCTTCGTGCGGACGTGAACCGGCCCGCACAGCCGCGGCGGGCCTGCTCCGCGGTCGCCGTGCAGGGCCGGCAACCATGTCCAATGGCCCGTGTCCGGTGGCGGGCGGGGGCGCATCATGCCCGCTCCGACAAACGAGAGGTCTGCCGATGCATGTAATCCGCCCCGCGGTGCTGGGACTGGCACTGATGACCGCCCTGGGCCTGGCGCACGCCGCCCCCGACGTGCCGACGACCGACGCGCGCGGCGTGACCATCAGCGAAGCGGCCTATCCGGGCACGATCGTGCTGGACGTGGACGCTACCGACCTGGGCCAGCGCGTGTTCAAGGTGCGCCAGACCGTGCCGGTGCAGGCCGGCCTGCAGCGCTTCCACTATCCGGCATGGCTGCCGGGCAACCACTCGCCCACCGGGCAGATCGAGAAGCTGGCCGGCCTGGTCGTCACCGGCAACGGCCAGCGCCTGGACTGGGCGCGCGACCCGCTCGATGTCTACACCTTCAACGTGCAGGTGCCCGAAGGCGTGAGCGAACTGCGCATGGACTACCAGTTCCTCAGCCCCACCGATCCGGCGCAGGGCCGCACGGTGATGACGCCGAACATGCTCAACCTGCAATGGAACGCGATGGTGCTGTATCCGGCCGGGCACGCCGCGCACGCCATCGCGTACCGCGCCAGCGCCCGCTACCCGCAGGGCTGGGAAGCGGCCAGCGCGCTGGACGTCGAGCGCCGCGACGGCGACACCGTGCACTACGCGCCGACCAACCTGGAAATCCTGGTCGATTCGCCGGTGTTCGCCGGCCGCTACCACCGCACCATCGACCTCGCCCCGGCCGGCACCCGCCCGGTGCGCCTGAACGTGTTCGCCGACCGCGCCAAGGACCTGGAGGCCAAGCCCGAGCACGTCGAGCAGCACCGCGCGCTGGTGACGCAGGCGCGTCGCCTGTTCGGCGCCGAGCACTACAACCACTACGACTTCCTGTTCGCGGTGACCAGCCAGCTCGGCGGCATCGGCCTGGAGCACCAGCGTTCCAGCGAGAACAGCGAGGGCCGCGACTACTTCAGCGGCTGGGACGCCAAGGTCGGCAGCAGCGACCTGCTCGGCCACGAGTACACGCATTCGTGGGACGGCAAGTACCGGCGCCCGGCCGACCTGGCCACGCTCAACTACAACGTGCCGATGCAGGGCAGCCTGCTGTGGGTGTACGAAGGCCAGACCCAGTACTGGGGCAACGTGCTGACCGCGCGCGCCGGCATCCGCCCGATGGACGCCTCGCGCGATGCGCTGGCGCTGGTCGCGGCCACCTATGCCGACAACCGCCCGGGCCTGGAATGGCGCTCGCTCGGCGACACCACCAACGACCCGGTGATCGCGCGCCGCAAGCCCAAGCCCTACCGCGGCTACCAGATGAGCGAGGACTACTACCAGGGCGGCCAGATGCTGTGGCTGGAGACCGACGTGCGCATCCGCAGGCTCAGCGGCGGCAAGCGCAGCCTGGACGATTTCGCCCGCGCCTTCTTCGGCGTCAACGACGGCCAGTGGGAACGCCCGGACACCTACACCTTCGAGGACGTCGCCGCGGCGCTGGAACAGGTGCAGCCCACCGGCGACTGGACGCAGTTCCTGCGCGACCGCGTGGAACACCGCGCCCGCCTGACCGGCGGCATCGAGGCGGCCGGCTGGAAGCTCGTCTACACCGAGAAGCCCAGTGCCTATTACAAGTCGATGATGAAGGGGCGCGGCGCCAGCTTCATCTATTCGCTGGGCATGTCGCTGGACGGCGGCGGCCGCATCGGCGAAGTGCGCTGGGACAGCCCCGCCTTCGACGCCGGCGTCGGCAGCGGCATGCAGGTACTGGCGGTCAACGACCTGCAGTACAGCGCCGACGAACTGGAGGAAGCGGTGCGCGCGGCCAAGGACAGCAAGCAGCCGATCCGCCTGCTGGTCAAGGACATGGACGTGTACCGCACGCTCAGCATCGACTACCACGGCGGCCTGCGCTACCCGTCGCTGCAGCGCATCGACGGCACGACCGACTACCTGACGCCGATCTTCACCGCCCGCAAGTAACAGGTGTAAAGCCCCTCTCCCTTTGGGGCGAGAGGGCGCGGTTCGCGCGCCACAGGCGCGCGTGCCCTGGAGCGCCCACGCCGCTGGCGTGGGCCGGGGCGCGGAGCAGGGTTGGGGTGAGGGCTGGACGAAGTCGCGATGGTTCGGATTCGCCGGCCGCGTATCGCCGGCACGGCGACTACCTGACACCGATCTCTGCAGCCAGCAGGTAGCGTGTGCACAACAGCCCCTCTTCCTCCGGGGCGAGAGGGCACGGTTCGCGCGCCACAGGCGCGCGTGCCTTGGAGCGCCCACGCCGCTGGCGTGGGCCGGGGCGCGGAGCGGGGGTTGGGGTGAGGGTACGGGGCGAAGCCTCAGTGGTGTCCCGATTGTTTTCCACCCGGGCGCCTGGCGACGCGTTCATCGTCGCGATCACCGGTAATTCTTTGCGGCGCGGAGTCGCTCGTCCCTCATCCGGCGCTTCGCGCCACCTTCTCCCGGAGGGAGAAGGGCACTGCCCGCAGTCGGCTACTTCTTCAGCGGGCGTCCGCTGAAACGCCGCCGCTCCAGCCACCACAGCAAGGCCGCCACCAGCACGAAGCCCAGCAGCCATGGCGAGCGCGGGCCGGGCACCGATTGCGCGGTTGTTTCGGCGTGGCCGGCGCCGCCGCGCAGGGCCGAGGTGGCATCGCGGGTGGCCTGCGCATGCAGGGCGCGCGCATCGGCCGGATCTATGACCTGCACGCCGGTGGCGATGTCGCCGGCGATGACGCGGTGCCAGCCGGCCTGCCGCGGCCACCAGCCGCTGCAATGGCCTGCCCGTGGATCGGCGACCAAGGGGGTCGTGCCACCGTCGGGCGCTTCGATCCGCGTGCCTTCGGGCAGCCCGCACAGCGCGGTGCGTTCGCCGGCCCAGGTCCAGGCGGGCAGCCCAACAAGCGTTGAAGCCGGCAACGGCCGCGCCAGTGTCGCCAGCACGCGATTCCACAGTTCGGCGTGGGCGTCGGCATGGCCGGCGAGCACCAGCGTGTAGCTGTCGGCGATCGGCAGCACGCCGATGCGGCCCTGGCCGAAGGCGCGCCAGCCGCCGATCGCGCTGCCGTCGGCGGCGCGCAGCAGCGGCACCACGCCGGCATCGGCGAAGCCCAGGTCGAAGCGCTCGATGTCCAGCGTCGCGGGTGCGGTGCCGTCGTCCGTGGCGGCAGCGGCATCGGCATCGCGCAGCTTCACCGTGGCGGTCCGCTCGCCACCGCGCGCGTCCAGTCCCCAGTCGTCGCGCAGGATGCGGCGGGCGTTGCCGTCGAGCGCGCCGCCCATCCGCACCAGTACGCCGAGGCCGTCGCGCATCGCCGCGGCGATGGCCGCGCGTTGCGGCGACGACAGCGCGGACAGGCGGCGTTCGTCAAGCAGTAGCAGGTCGAGCCTGGCGAGGCTGGCCGCGTCGATGGCCTGCGGCGCATCGCCCAGCTGCACGCCACCGCCGACGCTGATGCCGGTCTGCAGGCGGGCGCCGCCATCGGCGGCCCAGCGTTGCAGGTACTTCAGTTCCGGCCCGGGCGCGCCGGCCAGCAGGCGCAGCGCCGGCGCCTGCACCGCCCGCACGCGCACCGGTACCGGCAGCCGGTCGAGCACCTTGCCGTCGGCATCGAGTGCGCGCAGGACGAATTCGACGTCGCCGGCATCGCGCACGCTGGCGGCCAGGCGCACGCGGCCGTCCTCGCCGGGCGCGGCGATGGCGACGCGGTGCCCGGCGGGATCGAGCAGCTCCACCCGCGCCTGCGGCAGACCCTGCACGCGCGTGCCGACCTCGAAGCGCGCGCCCGCGGCCCGCGGCGGCGGCGCCTGCAGTTCGACCAGCCCGCGCGGCGCGGCGCCCGCGGGGAAGCGCAGCGGCGGCAGCGCAGTATCGCGGTCGCGCGCCGGCAATCCCTGGCCGACGACGACGAGTTCGCGTGTGCCCGGATGCTGGCGCAGCGCGGTGGCCAGATCCGGCACCAGGACCGTGCCCGTCAATGCAGGCGCTTCCGGCAGGCGCAGCCGCACGGCGGCGGGGACGGCCGCCAACTCCGACGCGGTCGTGCCGGCGGTGGCGATCAGCAGCGTGCCGGTGGGCACGGCATGCCGCGGCGGGAACAGGGTCAGTCCGAGCAATACCGCCGCCGCCAGTTGCAGCGCCAGCAGCATGCCCAGGCGCGCGACGGGCGGACGCGGCGGCAGGCACAGGCGCAGGCTGGCGAGCAGCACGGCCAGGACGAGGATGGCGACGGGCAGCCCGCTCATCGTGCGTTCTCCTGCGGTGCGGCCAGCGCGTCCAGGTAGCGGCGGCCCATGGCATCGGCGGCATCGCGGCGTGCCGGCGGTCCCGGTGCGCGCGGCAGCGCCGGCCACAGCTGGTCGCGCAGGCGTTGCCGGCACGCGCGGCAATCGGGTTGCTGGCGAAGTTCGTCGATGGCGGCGGCGATGTCGAGTGGATCGGGCACGGCCTGCGGGTGCGTGTCGAGCCAGCGCGACAGCGCGTCCAGGTCGACCGGCGCGTCCGCCGTCGCCAGCGCCCGCCATGCGTCCGCGGGCGTGGTGTCGCCACCGTCGCGCGGCGGCAGTTGCAGGCCGCGGTTGCCCAGGCCGTCGCGCTTGCCGCCCATGCGCCGCGCCATGTCGATCGGCGGCAGCTCGGGGCCGACCCGCGCCAGGTAGATGCGCTCGGCCTGCTGCACCTGCTTGATGAAGCCCAGCGCCTTGTAGGCGTAGGGCAGCGCCTTGTCGGGATGGCCCTGGCGCAGCTGTCCCTCGGACTGCCACATCTGGTCGAGCGCGGCCTTGAGGATGGCGCGGGTCTGCGGATCGAGCAGGGTGGCGGCCTCGGCGTGGTCGTGAGTGTGGCCGTACTCGGCGAGCACGTCGGTGGCGCTGCCGAAAGTGGGGGTGGCGTCCTCGCTGTCGGCATGGCCATGGTCGTGGTCATGCCCGTCGTCGTGCCCATCGTCATGCGCGTGGTCGCTGGCCGGCGCGTCGCCGGTGGGCGGGCTGTCGCCGGTCGGTGGCGGCTTCGCGCCGCCTTCGGCCTCCTCGCCGAGGAACTGGCCGTAGCGCAGGCGCAGGATGCGCTGGTCCACGCCGATGGCGTCCGAGCGCTTGACGAAGGTTTCGGCGTCGAGCGCATTGCGCTGCTTCAGCAGCGCCTCGGCGTCGAGGATGATCTGGCGCTGGCTGCGGAAGTAGGCAGGCATCACCTTCTTGATCGCACCTTCCAGGTCGCTGGTCTGCACTTCCTGCTCGCTGGGCAGGCGCAGGATCAGGCTGGGGCTGCGCGCTTCCTGCGGCTGCGGCGCGCGGTTGTCGCGCACGCCCAGGCGCGCGACGACCTCGTCGCCGGGGCCGACGCCCAGTGCGTCCAGGTCGACGTCGTAGGCGAAGCGGCGGGCGGTGGCCGCGCCGCTGCCGGCCAGTTCGACGCGGCGCTGCTGGAAATCGATGTTCTCGCCGCTGCCCTTGGCGGTGGTGAGTTCCAGCAGCGCGCCGGCGGCGACGCCGAAATCGTCGCTGGCCTCGAAGCGCAGTTGCCACCGCCGCTGGTGCGGCGCGGCCTGGCTGAGCGTCTGCGCCGGCTCGATCACCTTCACCTGCGGCGGCCGGTCCGGCACCACTTCCAGCCGCCACGCGCGCCCGGTCTCGGCCAGCGCGGGTTCGGCGACGATGCGGTACAGGCCGGAGCGTTGCAGCGTCTCGCTGGCCTGCCAGTGGTCGCCCGTGCGCTGCAGCGGCAGCCGGCGGCCATCGTGGAACTGCAGCCACGCCTGCCGCGGCTGCGGCGCGAACCGCAGCTGCCAGCGCAGGCGGCTGCCCTGCAGGGCGCGCGCATCGAGCTTCTCGCCGGCACTGGCGGGCTGGCCGGTATAGGCCGGTGGCGTCACTTCCAGACGGGTGCCGCGCAGCGCAGGCGCGGTGGGCTGGCCGGCGCTGGCCGGGCCACCCTCGCTGCCGGTGGATGGAGATTGCGTCGCGCCGCGCGGCCACCACACGGCGGCGGCTGCGATCAGCAACGCGACGCAGGCGCACGCCAGCAGGCGCGGCCACGGCCAGCGCGGGCGCGGGTCGGGCGGCGTCGCGCGCAGGCGTTGTTCGATGCGCGCGCGCTGCCGTTGCTGCAGCGGATTCAGCGCTTCCGGCGCGGCGAACAGCAGGTCGGCGCTGTCCTCGAAGCGCGGCTGTTCGTCCAGGCGTGCGACCAGCCAGCGCGCATCCAGCCGCCGCGCGCGCCAGGTGGCGAAGCCGGCGACGGCAAGCAGGGCGGCGGTGAGCGCCACACTGCCCGCATCGAAACCGGCCACGCGCATGGCGAGCAGGCCGAGCGCCACCGCGAGCGGCACGCCGCCGATCAGCGCGATCAGCGATACCCGGCGGCGCGCGCTGCGCAGCAATGCCTGCGTGCTCATGCCTGCCCCCGGCGCCGGCGCGCGCTGGCCAGCCAGCGTTCCAGCAGGAACAGCAGGGTGATGGCGGCGACCAGCCACGGCGCGAGTTCGCGCGCCGGCCGCGGCCCTGCGGCGGCGCCGGCGGTCGGCTGCATCGTTGTCGCCAGTGCTCGCATGGGTGCGGGTGGTGCCTGCAACAGGTCGCGCAGGCGCTGCGGGAAACCGGCATCCAGCAGCGCCGGCATCGTCGCCGGTTGCAGCGGCGCGGCCCAGCGCAACCAGTGCCCGGTCGCGGCGTTCACCTGCTCGATCACCCACGCGCCGTCGTCGTCGCGCCATAGCGGCAGGCGCTGCGCAGCGTCAGGCAGGGGCGTGCGGGCATCGACCAGCAGCCGGCCGCCATCGCGCGCCCATGCCAGCACGGTGTCGGGAACCGGCCTGGCCGAGAGCCAGACACGCACGCCGTCGCCCTCGGCGAACGGCTGGCCGTCGTCGGCGATGTCCGCTGGCGTGGCGGCATTCCAGGCTTGGCCGGCGGCGCGCAGCCACGGCAGGGCGGCGGCGCCGGCCTCGTCGTGGCGGATGTGCAGCCGTGGCGCTGCCGGCGTGGCGACGGCAGCGGCCGGTGGCGCGGTCTCGACCACCTGCCAGCGCACCGCGCGCGACAACCGCGGCCGCTGCGCATCCAGTCCGTCCAGCACCGAGGGCACGACCATGGTGAGCGGCGCCCCGGGCGGCAGCGTCGCGTCCAGTTCGCGCAGCAGGCTGGCCACCGGTTGCGATGGCGACGGCGCGGGGGTTGCATCTAACGCGGGAAAGCCCGGCGCCAGCCACAGCCATTGCGCTTCGCCGGCGCCCGCCGCGCCGCGCGCGGCGGCGACGTCCACGCCCGGCACCACGGCGATGCGCGGTGTGTCGCCCTCGACGCCTTCCAGCGCCGGCCGCGCCAGCAGCACGGCCAGCAGCGCGAGCAGCAGCAGCCGCACCAGCAGCAGCGGCCATTCGTCGAAGCGGACGCGGCGGCGCGGGCGTGGCCTCGCCGACAGCCAGCGCAGCGCGGCGAAGTCGATCCGCTGCTGTTCGTCGCGCCGCGCCAGATGGACCAGCAGCGGCAGCAGCAATGCCGCCAGCGCGGCCAGGCCCGCCGGGAACAGCCACACCAGGCTCATGCGCCGCCTCCACGGCGCCCGAACAGCCGTTGCAGCGGTGTGTCGATGGCCTCGTCGAGGAAGCCGGTGTCGTGGCGGATGCCGGCGGCCTGCAACCGCGCATCCAGCGTGCGCCGCGCCTCGGCGAAGCGGGCCAGGTAGTCGGCGCGTACCGTCGGGCCATCGCTCAGCAGTTCGTCGCCGGTTTCCGGGTCGCGGAAGCGGTGGCCGTCGCGGAACGGGAAATCGCGCTCCTCGGCGGTCAGCAGTTGCAGGTGCACGACGTCGCGGCCGGCCTTCGCCAGGCGTTCGGCCAACGCGATGGCGGCTTCGTCGAAACCGTCGCCGATCATCACCACCAGGTCGTTGGCGGCGATGCGTTCCCACACCGGCGCCAGCCGCTCCTGCGCCGGCCATTGGCCCTGCGCGCGCAGGGCATGCAGTTGCAGGTGCAGGCGGTCGCGCTGGCGCAGGCCGTTGCCGGCGGGCACCAGCCGCACGCCGTCGCCGCCGATGGCGACCAGGCCGAAGGCGTCGCCCTGCTGCAACGCCAGTTCGGCGACGCAGGCGGCCAGCGCCGTGGCGGCGTGCAGGCGGGTCCAGTCGCGCCGCGCCTGGTCGGCCTGCCGCATCGAGGCGGTGGTGTCGAGCAGCAGCCACACCGTGAGCGGGCTCTCGCGCTCGGATTCGCGCACGAAGAAGCGGTCCGAGCGCGCGTAGAGTTTCCAGTCGATCTGGCGCAGTTCGTCGCCGGGCTCGTAGGCGCGGTACTGCGCGAACTCCAGCCCGGCGCCGCGGCTGCGGCTGGCGTGCATGCCGATGCCGCGGCTGCCGCTGGCCCGCTGCGGCCACAGCCGCAGGCTGCGCAGGCGGCTGCGCACGTCGGCGGGAATCAGCGGTGGCGCCGTGGCGGCCATGGCGGAAGCGGACGGGCGGATCAGGCCGGGTACGGCACCGCGCGCAGCAGCGCGGCGATCACGTCGTTGGCGTTCTTCTGCTCGGCCTCGGCGGCGAAGGACAGCAGCAGGCGATGGCGCATCACCGGCGCGGCCAGCGCCTGCACGTCCTCGCGGGTGGCGGCGAAGCGGCCGTGCAGCAGGGCGCGCGCCTTCGACGCCAGCACCAGCGACTGCCCGGCGCGCGGGCCGGCGCCCCACTTGATCCAGTTGTTCACCTCGGCCGGCGCGCCGTCGCCCGGGCGGCTGGCGCGCACCAGCCGGGTGATCCAGGTCAGCAGGTCGGCGCCGACGTGCACGTCGCGCACCGCCGCCTGCAACGCCTTCACTGCCTCGGCGTCCATCACCTTCGGCACCGCGCCGCTGTTGCTGCCGGTGGTCTGCGCGAGGATGTCGCGCTCCTCGGCTTCGCTGGGGTAGTCCACGCGCACGTGCAGCAGGAAGCGGTCCAGCTGCGCTTCCGGCAGCGGATAGGTGCCGGCCTGCTCGATCGGGTTCTGCGTGGCCAGCACGAAGAACGGCGCGGGCAGCGTGTAGGTGGTGCCGGCGTAGCTGACGGTGCGCTCCTGCATCGCCTCCAGCAGCGCGGCCTGGGTCTTCGGCGGCGTGCGGTTGAGCTCGTCGGCCAGCAGCAGGTTGGTAAACACCGGTCCCTGCTGGAAGCGGAACGCGCGCTTGCCGGTGCCGTGGTCCTCCTCCAGCAGCTCGGTGCCGAGGATGTCGCTGGGCATCAGGTCGGGGGTGAACTGCACGCGCCGGAACTGCAGTTCCAGCGCCTGCCCGAGCGAGCGCACCAGCAGCGTCTTGCCCAGGCCGGGCGCGCCCTCGAGCAGGCAGTGGCCGCCGGCGAGCAGGCCGATCAGCAGTTGTTCGACGACCTCCTGCTGGCCGACCACCGCCTGCGCCAGCGCGCCGCGCAGTTCGCCCAGGCGGGGCAGCAGGGAATCGAGATCGTGGGCGGGGCTGTTCATGCGTTCACCAGTGGGGTCAATGCGTCAGTGCGTACATCACGATGTTCACGCCCAACTTCGTGTTGTCCTCGGCCAGGAAGCGCTTGTTGCGCCAGTCGTAGTCCCATTCGCAGCCGTAGTCCTTGTTGCTGTAGAGCACGCCGAGGCGGCCGTCGATCTCGATGCCTTTCAGGTAGTCGTGCACCAGGTCGTCGCCCCAGCCGTTCAACTCGAAGCCGGTGGCGGGCGGACCTTCGGGGAACCTGAAGAAGCTGTTGTAGAGGGCGTGGTTGTTCGGCAGCTTCTTCAGCGCGTTGGCACCGAAGATGCCGCGCATCTGCGCCTCGAACGAGGTGGCGAACAGGCCGTCGATGTCGTGGTTGCAGTCGTCCACCAGCACGAAGCCGCCGTTGCGCACGTAGCGCTCGAAGTTGCGGCGCTCGTCCGGGTTGAACTCGACCAGCTTGTGCCCGGCCAGGTAGCAGAACGGCGCGCGCAGCATCTTCGGGTCGGACAGGGCGAGGACGTGTTCCCTGGGATCGACGCGCAGCGTGGTGTAGTCGATCAGCGAGGTGATCAGGTTGGACGGCATGCGCGCGTCCACGTCCCAGTCGCCGGAGTCGTACTTGAGGCGGGTGAACCAGAAGTCGTAGCGGCTGGCCTGGGCGCGTGTGGGCCAGGGAAGGGCAGCCGCTGCCACGCCGCCTAGCATCAGCTTTAGGAAATCGGCACGGGAGAGGCGACTGGACAAGGGCTGGATTCAGTGGCGGAAGGCGCCCTCCCTTTGGCCGTAGGCCAAGGGGAGGGTTGGGGAGGGGTGCTTTGGGCTTACTCGACCGCGCAAAGCAACCCCCTCCCGACCTCCCCCTGCCCGCTGCGCGGGCAAGGGGAGGAGAAGGTCACACCGCGTCGGAGAGCGAGGTGAAGGTGAAATCGCGCAGCCGCATCGGCGGGATCATCATCACGTAGCTGGATTCGTCGCCGGCCACGCGCACCGGCTTGCCCAGCTCGTCGATGTTGTTGAGCATGATCACCGGCGACTCGTTGAAGCGGAAATTCTTCACCGGGTGCTTGATCTGGCCGTTCTCGATGTAGAAGGTGCCGTCGCGGGTCAGGCCGGTCAGCAGCACGGTCTGCGGATCGACCATGCGGATGTACCAGGTGCGGGTGAGCAGGATGCCCTTCTGCGTGCCTTTCACCAGGTCGGCGATGGACTTGCTGCCGCCGCTCATCAGCAGGTTGCCCGGCGAGGCCTTGGCGGTCCTGCCCTGCTTCTGCGCCCAGTAGCGCGAGTAGTTCAGGTTCACCACCTTGCCGTTCTCGATGATGGCAAGGCGCTCGCGCGGCAGGCCCTCGCCGTCCCACGGCAGCACCGGCGCGTCCGGGTGCCACGGGTCGGCATACATGTTCACCTGCGGGTCGTAGACCTGCTCGCCCAGCTTGTTGCCGCCACCCTTCTTCGACAGGAAGCTGCGGCCTTCGTCGGCCGAGCGCGCGTTGAAGAAATTCATCATGAAGCTGATCAGGCCGGCGGCGGCGGCCGGTTCCAGGATCACCGTGTACTTGCCCGGCTCCAGCGCCTTGGCCTCGGACGATTCGATGGCCTTGCGCTTGGCGATCTCGATTTCCTGCTCGGCGTGGAAGTCGGACGCGTCCTTCAGGTTGCGGCCGACCCAGCCCGAGCCGCGGCCGTCCTCGGTGCGCACGGTGCAGGTGTAGTCGAACGACGTGGTCTGCTGGTAGCCGAAGTTGCCGTTGCTGTTGGCGATGGCGACGAAGCCGCGGCTGTCCTCCAGGAAGCCGGCGGCGACCAGCCCGTGGCCGCGGCACGGCGCGATCGAGTCGGCGGCGACCCTGGCGCGGAATTCCGGGTCGATGGCGGCGGTGGACGCGCTGAAGGTCGGGCTGGGCCTGTAGTCCTGCCTGCCGATGGCCGGCATGAACTCCGGGTTCTCCGGCGCCAGCCGGGCCAGGTCCTCGGCGCGGCGCACGACACGTTCCAGCGAGGCGTCGTCGAACTCGTTGATCGAGGCGGTGCCCACGCGCTTGCCGAAGGCGACCTGCACGGCCAGCTCGGCGTTGTTGACCATGCCGCTGGTGGAGACGTTGTTCAGCGCGAAGCGGATGTTGCCGTCGACGGAACCGGCCAGCGTCGCGGTGCATTCGTCGGCGGTGGACAGCGCGATGACCTTGTCCAGGATGGCCTTGGCTTCCTGTTCGGTGAAGATGCTCATTGCTCAAGAACTCCTTGGACGGTCAGCCGAGGCTGCGCGCGGTATTGATGACGTTGATGCCGTCGAAACGGGCGGTGGACGAGCCGTGCGACACCGCCGAGACCTGGCCCGGCTGGCCCTTGCCGTCGAAGAACGAGCCGCCCAGGCGGTAGTCGCGTTCGTCGGCCACGGCGCTGCAGGCGTTCCAGAATTCCGGCGTGCGGATCTGGTAGGCCACGTCCTCGAGCATGCGGGTGATCCTGCCGTCCTTGATCTCGTAGAACAGCTGGCCGCCGAACTGCGCGTTGTAGCGCTGCTGGTCGATCGAGAACGAGCCGTCGCCGATGATGTAGATGCCGTTCTCCACGTCCTTGACCAGGTCGGCCACGCTCAGCGGGGTCTTGCCCGGCGCCATCGACACGTTGGCCATGCGCTGGAACTGCACGCTCGACCACGAATCGGCGTAGCAGCAGCCGTCGGACTCGGTCTTGCCGAGGATGTGGGCCTGGTCGCGGATGGCTTGGTAGTCGACCAGCTTGCCGTCGGTGATCAGCGGCCAGCGCTTGGCCTTCACGCCTTCGTCGTCGTAGCCGACCGCGCCCAGCGAACCGGGCTGGAGCTTGTCGGCGAAGATGTTGACCTTGTCGCTGCCGTACTGGAAATGCTGCTCGCGCTTGTCCAGCGTGGCGAAGCTGGTGCCGGCGTAGTTGGCTTCGTAGCCGAGCACGCGGTCCAGTTCCAGCGGGTGGCCGACCGATTCGTGGATGGTCAGCCAGGTGTGCGACGGGTCCAGCACCAGGTCGTACTTGCCCGGCTTGACCGAGGCGGCGGTGAGCTTTTCCCGCGCATGCTTCGCCGCGGCGACGGCGTCCTCGCGCATGTCGTAGGACATGCCGTAGACGGTCACGCCGTTGGGCAGCACGGTCTTGCCGGAAGCGTCGCCGTCCAGGTACTCGAAGCCCATGCCCATCGGCGCCGACAGCCCGCCGCGGGTGCGGAACTTGCCGCTGGCGGTGTCGATGGCGGTCACCGTCATCGGCGCCCAGATGCGGTGCACGTCCTGGTCGATGTAGGAGCCATCGGTGGAGGCGAAGTACTTCTGCTCGTTGACCAGGAACAGCATCGAGTTGACGAAGCTGGCGCCGGCCTCCAGCGCGGCGGCGTTCACGCCCAGCAGCAGGTCGGCCTTGTCCTTGATCGGCACTTCCATCGCGTTCTTCCTGATCGGCGTGCGCCAGCTGACCTCGCCGAAGCCCGGCGCCTTGGCCAGCTGCACCGGTGCGGTCTGCACCTTGGCGTTGGCCTTGGCGATCGCAGCGGCCTGCTGCGCGGCCTTGACCACGCCGGCCGGGCTCAGGTCGTTGGTCGCGGCGAAGCCCCAGGCGCCGCCCGCGATCACGCGGATGCCGGCGCCGGTGGACTCGGTGTTGACCACGTTCTGCACCTTGTCCTCGCGGGTGATCACGAACTGGCGCAGGTAGCGGCCGATGCGCACGTCGCAGTAGCTGGCGCCGGCGGCGCGGGCCGCGTTCATCGCGTCGTCGGCCAGGCGCTTCTTCAGCGCCGGGTCGATCGCGGTGAGCAGCTGTTCGGCGGCGATGGCCTTGCCGAAGAACGACGGCACCATCAGGCCGCCGGCGGTGAGCCCGGTCAGGGCGAGGAAGTCACGTCTATGCAAGGCTGTTCTCCAGGGAACGGGATGCGCCGCACGGGCGCGGATGCAACGAACGACGGCGGCTTCGCGGTGCTCTGCGAACCTTTCGATTCTTGCGGCGGCCGCGCGGCGGCGGTAGTGACTTTAGGCATAGAACCGCGACGAAAGGCGGGACGGCGACGGGAGCGTGGAACTGTCGGAGCTGTAGGAGCG
>JAEWOJ010000020.1 GCA_023399815.1 Pseudomonadota bacterium
TCACCACGCCGACCGAGGAAAGCGTGCGCCGCGCGGTGGCGATCCAGATGATCATCAACAAGGAGCTGGGGCTGAACTTCTGCGAGAACCCGTGGCAGGGCAGCTTCATCGTCGACAAGCTCACCGACATCGTCGAGGAAGCGGTCTACAAGGAGTTCGAGGCCATCAGCGAACGCGGCGGCGTGCTCGGCGCGATGGACACCATGTACCAGCGCGGCAAGATCCAGGAAGAGAGCCTGTACTACGAACACAAGAAGCACGACGGCAGCCTGCCGCTGGTCGGCGTCAACATGTTCCTGCCGAAGGAGCATGCCGGCGAAGTCGCCACCGAGATCGAGCTGATCCGTTCGACCGAGGAGGAGAAGGGGCAGCAGATCGAGAACGTGCACAACTGGCAGCGCAACCGCAATGCGCTGGCCCCGGCCGGCGAGACGTCGCACAGCCACGAGGTCGGTACGGGCAGCCCGGGCGACGACGAGGTCCACGACGGCCATGGCCTGGCCTACCTGCAGAAGACCGCCCGCGAACGCCGCAACGTGTTCGAGGCGCTGGTCGAAGCGGTCAAGACCCACAGCCTCGGCCAGATCAGCCATGCGCTGTACGACGTGGGTGGCGAGTACAGGCGGAATATGTGACATCAGATTTCAGGGGGGGGATGCCCCCTTGAAAGGCTGGCGTCAAAGGAGTTGGCGCTGAACGGCCCGCCCCGGCGGGCCTTGCGCCTCGGTTCCAAGGGCGCGCGGGATAGGATGCCGCATCAGCATTGAATCATCGCGCAGGCCGCACGGGCCGAGACAGCTCGACCACGGGAGTGCGACAGGATCATCAGTCATGCGTGCACGGTGCTGGACTGGGCGATTGCGCTCGGTGACCATAGCCCTGTATGCCCAGCACCCCCACGCCGTCCGGACACCTGCTGCAGCTGCTGCCCGAGGCGGTGGTGCAGACGGATGCGCTGTGGGAGATCACTTATCTCAATCCGGCCTGGCACACGCTTACCGGCCATCCGGTGGAGGGGGCGCTCGGCCGGTCCCTGCTTGAATTCGTACATCCCGAAGACACCGGCACCCTGCGGGCGGGCATGCCGGTGTTCCGGCTGCGGTTCGCAGACGGGGACTATCGGTGGGTACGTCTGCAGCTCCACCCGGAGACGGACGCGGCGGATCGGGTGATCAGCCGCCAGGGCGTGCTGATCGAGATCACCGAGGTCACCGAGCAGGTGCTGGTGGAGGTCCGCCAGCGCTTCCTGCGCCTGCTGGAGACCATCGACGGCGTCGTATGGGAAGCCGAGCGCGGCGTGGGCAATACCTTCCTGAGTCCGCAGGTCGAGCGGCTGTTCGGCTACACCGTGGAGGAGTGGCGGTCCGATCCGGGCTTCTGGCGGGCGCGCGTGCACCCGGACGACCTGGCGGAGGCCGTGGCCATCGACGATGCCGCGTACGGCGCGACGCACAGCCATGCGTACGAGATGAGCTACCGGCTGATCGCCAAGTCCGGCAAGGTGGTGTGGGTGCGCGACCTGTGCCGCGCGGTGGTCGAGCCGGGGCGGCCGAACCGCATGATCGGCCTGATGATCGACGTGACCCGGCAGAAGAACACGGAACTCGAGCTGCTGCGGTCCGATAACCGCTATGCGCTCGCCACCCGCGGCTCCAACGACGGCATCTGGTATTGGGACCTGCGGACGGACGTCCTGCATGTGTCCGAGCGCTTCCACGAGATCGTGGGGCTGGGCGGCGTCGATCATGTGCATGACGGTGGCTGGCGCTTTCTCCAGCAGCTCATCGATCCCGATGACCGCGCGCGCGCGCAGGTGGCCTACCGCAGGCACCTGTCGGGGAACAGCCCGAATTTTTCGGTGGATTTCCGCGCGTTCCACGGGGCGGGGCGGCTGGTGTGGGTCAACTGGCGCGGCGTCGCCCAGTTCGAGGACGGCGTTGCCGTGCGCATGGCCGGCTCGTTGAGCGACCTGGCCGAACGCGGCAGTTCCTACGACGCCCTGACCAACCTGCCCGGCCGGCCGTTGTTCCGCGACCGCCTCGCGCATGCCATCGCGCTGCACCGGAACGAGGCCGCAAAGGACGATGACGTGCTGGTACGCGGGGGAACCACGATGTTCGCCGTGCTGCTGCTGGACCTCAACCGGTTCAAGGCCGTCAACGACACCCTCGGGCACCATGTGGGCGACCAGCTGCTGCAACAGGTGGCGCGCCGGCTCGAATCCTGCGTACGCACGGTCGACCTGGTCGCCCGGATGAGCGGCGATGAGTTCAATGTGCTGCTCGAGTCCATCGATCCCGCCGAAGCCGCCGCCCGCGCCCGGCAGATTGCCGCCGCCCTCGAAGTGCCCTACGAGATCGGGGCGCACACCGTGACCAGCGGCGCGAGCATCGGCTTGGTCAGCAGCGCGTCCGGCCTGGCGACCATCGATGACTACCTGCGCGCCGCCGATGCCGCGATGTACCGGGCCAAGAGCCAATCCTTGGGCGTATGCGTTTTTTCGGCGGAAGGAAGCTGAGGGAATCGGCGGAAGCGTGGAAAACAGGGGGCAGGTCGGGTGGTCTAAACCACAGCCTCGGCCAGATCCTCCATGCGCTGCACGAGGTAGGTGGGAAGTACGGAGAAACATGTAACCGCCCATGACAGATCGTGCGGCATCCATGCCGCGCGGTTATGGCATGGCCCGGCGCGCCCGGTGGAAAAACGCGCTTCCGCCCTTGCACGAAGCGGTTTTCCGGCATGCGGGCGCGGATTTTCGGGCTGGCGTCGCCGAATTGTCCGGCGCGGGAGCCGGTTGCTACTCTCGCCCGACATTCCCGGGGCAGGTAGCGGCATGGACAGACGGCGGTTCATCGGTGGCACGGCGTTGGCGGGAGCCTTGCTGCCGTTGCTGGGAACGGGCAGCGCACTGGCCGCGCAGCGTGGCCGGCGCTTGCTGCCGCCGCCGCTGGAGAAGGGCGACACCGTCGCCCTGGTCAGTCCGTCCTCGGCCAGCAGCGAGCAGCTGAGCCTGCAGCTGGCGCGGGAGGCGATGCAGGCGCTGGGCTTCCAGGTGAAGACCGGCGCGCACTACGACGCCCGCCATGGCCACCTGGCCGGCACCGACGCCGAGCGCGCCGGCGACCTCAACGCCATGTTCGCCGACCGGCAGGTCAAGGCCATCGTCTGCGTGCGCGGCGGTTCCGGCGCGGCGCGGCTGCTGCCGCTGCTGGACTACGCCGCCATCCGCGCCAACCCCAAGGTGCTGCTGGGCTATTCGGACATCACCGCCCTGCATTGCGCGATCCAGGCCAAGACCGGGCTGGTGACTTTCCACGGCCCGATCGGCTCGGGCAGCTGGAACCGCTTCAACGTCGACCAGTTCGAGCGCCTGTTCTTCCGGCGCGAACTCATGGAGTACCGCAATAGCGTCGACACCGAGGACGAACTGGTGCCGCGGAAGAACCGCACCCGCACCATCACCGGCGGCAAGGCGCGCGGCGAACTGGTGGGCGGCAACCTCACGGTGCTGACGGCGCTGGCCGGGTCGCCCTACCTGCCAGACTTCACCGGCAAGATCCTGTTCCTGGAGGACGTGGACGAGGCGCCGTACCGCATCGACCGCATGCTCAGCACCCTGAAGCTGATGGGGGCGCTGGACCGGATCGCCGGCTTCATCTTCGGCGAGTGCACCGGCTGCACGCCCGGCGACGGCTATGGCTCGCTCACGCTGGACCAGCTGTTCGCCGACTACATCGCGCCGCTGAAGATCCCGGCCTACCGGGGCGCGATGATCGGCCACATCCGCGAGCAGTTCATCGTGCCGGTGGGAGGCACGGTGGAGATGGATGCCGACGCCGGCAGCTTCCGGCTGCTGGAGCCGGTGTTCGCCGGGCCTTGATGTTCGCGCCGCGTGGCCGCCGCGCCGCGTGCATGGTCCCGCGAACGGGCCGCGGCGGCAGGACGGATGCGCCGCGCTTTCCTTGCGCGCGTCGGCTTCCATTAGCATGGAGCCCCGCACCCTGAAGGAACGCCTGGACCATGCACCGCCTGCTGGTGGTCGACGACGACAGTGACATCCGCGGCCTGCTGGCCGAGCAGCTCGGCCGCGCCGGCTACGGGGTGGATACCGCCCGCGATGGCGCGGAGATGCGCCACCTGCTGGCGCGCGAGCCGATCGACCTGGTCGTGCTCGACCTCAACCTGCCGCGCGAGGACGGGCTGGCGCTGTGCCGCGAACTGCGCGCGCGCGCCAGCACGCCGGTGATCATGCTCACCGCCCGCGCCGAGCCGATCGACCGCGTGCTCGGGCTGGAAATGGGCGCCGACGATTACCTGGCCAAGCCGTTCGAGCCGCGCGAGCTGCTGGCGCGCATCCGCAACGTGCTGCGCCGGACCGAGGCGCTGCCGGCCAACCTGGAGCCACTGGCGATACGGCGCGCAGGCTTTTCCGGGTGGGTGTTCGATCTCGAACGGCGCCATCTGGTCGATCCGGCCGGGCGCGTGGTGATGCTGTCCGGCGCCGAGTTCCGGCTGCTGCGGGTCTTCGTGGTCCATGCCAACAAGGTGCTGTCGCGCGAACAGCTGGTCGCACAGAGCAGCGGCCGCAGCTACGAGACACAGGACCGCGCCATCGACCTGCAGGTCAGCCGGCTGCGGCAGAAGCTGGGCGATGCCGGCGCCCTGATCAGGACGGTGCGCAACGAAGGCTACGTGTTCGCGGGCGTGGTGGCGCTGGAATGACGCGGCTGCGGCATTTCCTGTCGTCGATGACGGGGCGGCTGTTCGTGATCCTGCTGGCGGGCATGATGGCCGCGGCGATCGTCGCCACGCTGCTGGCCGAGGCGCGACGCCGCCAGGAGTTCGAGCAGCAGAACCTGATGCGCATGGCCGATCGCCTGCAGGGCTTCGTCAACCTGCTGGAGGGCAATCCCGAGCTGCGCACACGGCTGCTGGAAGCGGGTGGGGCCACCGTGCGCGAGGCCAGGGGCGAGTTCCACGTCGGCGAGGAAGACGCGGCGTTGAGGGACATCCTGGACGACCGCGAAGGCCCGGTGGGCGGTGCGCGCGTGCACGCCACCAATTTCCGCGCCTGCCTGCCGCCGCAGCCGGAACTGCTGCCGCAGCGTGTGCGGCTGTCCCGGCACCTGCGCGAACGGTATCCGGCGGTCATCCCGCCACGCTGCTGGCTGGTCGACCTGACGCTGAGCGACGGCACCCCACTGCGGTTGGCGCTGCAATCCCCGGCGATGGCGCGCAACGGCGCGGCCGCGTTCGATCCGGTGTTCCTGTCGCTGCTGGCGCTGGCCATCGCCGGCCTGGCCTATGCGGTGGCGCGCATCGCCAGCGCGCCGCTGCAGCGGCTGGCCGACGCGGCCACCGAACTGGGCCAGGACCTGCAGCGCGCTCCGCTGCCGGTGGATGGGCCGCTGGAAGTCCGGCGCGCGGCCGAGGCGTTCAACGCCATGCAGCAGCGCCTGCAACGCCACCTCGGCGAACGCACCGAGATGCTGGCGGCGATCACCCACGATCTGCAGACGCCGGTCACGCGCCTGCGCCTGCGGCTGGAGAACGTGGCCGACACGGCGCTGCGCGAGCGCCTGGTCGCCGACCTCGCGGCGATGCAGGCGCTGATCCGCGAAGGACTGGAGCTGGCGCGCAGCGCCGAGAGCGCGGAGCAGCGCGTGGCGCTGGACCTGGACTCGCTGCTGCAGAGCGTGGCCGAGGATGCGGCCGAAGGCGGGCACGGGGTCGTGTTCGAGCAGGGCTGCGGCGCGGTGCTGCTGCTGCGCCCGCTGGCCATGCACCGGCTGTTCTCGAACCTGGTGGACAACGCGGTCAAGTATGGGCGTTCGGCGCATATCCGCGCCGAGGCGCGGGGCGGGCAGGTCGAGGTCCGCATCCGCGACGACGGGCCGGGCCTGGCGGCGGACGAACTGGAGGCGGTGTTCACCCCGTTCCTGCGCCTGGAGACCTCGCGCTCGCGCGAGACCGGGGGCGCCGGCCTGGGCCTGACCATCGCCCGTACCCTGGCGGAAAAGAACGGCGCCACCCTGGTCCTGCGCAACCACCCCGAGGGTGGGCTGGAGGCCGTGGTCGCCTGGCCGGCCCCGGCATGGCTCCCGGTGCGACGCTGAGGGCCGCGCTTTCAGTGCTTCTCCAGGGCGAACGTATCGGGTTCATCGCGGCGGGCCGGTGGCGCCGGCTTCCTCACACTTGCTCACATGTCGCCGCCAGCAAGGGAAAGCTCCGGGCTGGTGGCGCACGGCATTCACCTTGCGCGTTCATGTAGCATTGCCGCGATGACGCCCGAGCCCGTCCTGTCCACGCCTCCGCAGCCGCGATGGATGCACCGCTGCATCGGCGCCTGGCGTGGCACGCTGCTGCTGCTGGCCCTGTGCGGCGGCGCCGCGCCGGCGCTGGCCAGTGGCGAACCCGGCGACCTGCGCGACTACACCCACGACGTCTGGACCACCCGCGACGGGCTGCCGCACAACACCATCTCCGACATGGCCCAGAGCGGCGAGGGCTACCTGTGGCTGGCCACCTGGGAAGGGCTGGTGCGCTACAACGGCAACGAGTTCCGGGTGTACGACCGCGGCAGCCAGCCGGCGCTGCGCGACAGCGCCATCGCCGCGCTGCACGCCGGCCGCGACGGCGGCCTGTGGTTCGCCGATTCGCGCGGCAACCTCGGCCATTGGCGGTCCGGCGACCGCCTGCGCTACTGGGGCCGCGCCGAGGGCCTGCCCGGCACCGTCATCGACAGCGTGTTCGAGGACGCGCAGGGGCAGGTGTGGATCACCTTGAACGGCACCGGCCTGGGCCGCCTGCAACCGGCCAGCGGCCGCTTCGACCTGCTGCGGCCGGAGGGACAGGGCAACGGCTTCGTCGGCATCCGCCCGATGCAGGACGACAGCGGCCGGCTGTGGATCGGCACCCTGCGCGGGCTGATGTACGTGGACGGCGACCGCCTGCTGCCGGCCCCGGCCGCGTTCGGATTGCCGCACGGCCTGGCCTGGCCCTACCGCGCGCCGGACGGGCAGACCTGGGTGGTGGCCGGCGACACCCTCTACCGGATGCAGGGCGACGCACTGCGCCCGTGGCGCGCGCTGCCGCAGGCCGGACGCATCACCGCGCTGCTGCAGGACGGCTACGGCGCGTTGTGGGTAGGCACCGAGAACCGTGGCGTGCTGCGCCTGGACGCGGACGGCGTCGAGCAGGTGGGCCGCGCGCAGGGCCTGCCCGAGGGCCGCGTGGCGGTGCTGTTCGAGGACCACGAGCGCAGCCTGTGGGCAGGGGTCAACGGCGGCCTGTACCGCCTGCGCGAAGCCCTGTTCGGCTCCATCGGCGTGCAGGCCGGGCTGGGCAACGATTTCGTCCGCACCCTGGCCGAGGACGAGCGCGGCTGGGTGTGGATCGGCGGCAGCAGCGGCGTGGACGGGCTGGCGCCGGACGGCGGCATCCACCACGTCGCGTTGCAGCCGGCCAACGCCAACCGCGGCGACGTGTCGGTGCTGGCGCTGCTGGCGGCCGACGGCGAACTGTGGGCCGGCACCTACGGCGACGGCGTCTACCAGCTGAAGGACGGGCGGACGCTGGCCCGCTACGACCACGACGACGGCCTGCCCAACAACCACGTGCGGGCGCTGGCGCGCGCGCGGGACGGCGGCCTGTGGGTCGGTACCCGCCAGGGCGTGGCGCTGCTGCGCGACGGCGAGGTCCGGCCGCTGCAGGCCGCCGGCCTGCCGCGCACGCTGGTGCACGCACTGCTGGAAACCGACCGGGAGCTGTGGATCGCCGCCCTGTCCGGGCTGTACCGCTATGCCGATGGCGTGGCCGAGAACATCCGGCTCGACGACGACGACGACGCGGGCGGCAAGCGGGTGCTGGCGCTGTACCACGACCCGGCCAGCGACACGCTGTGGGTCAGCAGCGACCGCGGCCTGTACCGGCTGCGCGGCGGCAAGGTGGCGCACGTCGGGCTGGAGCAGGGGCTGCCGGTGGACGCGGTGTTCCAGATGGTGGTCGATGGCCGCGGCTCGGCCTGGCTGGGCAGCAACCGCGGCGTGCTGCGCATGGGCTACGCGCAGCTCGACGCGGTGGCCGACGGCCGCGCCGCGCGCGTGGGCGTGGACCTGTACGGCAGCCGCGACGGCATGGCCAACGCGCAGGGCAATGGCGGCTCGGGCACCAGCACGCTGCTGGCCCGCGACGGCGCGGTGTGGTTCGCCACCGCCGGCGGCGCGGCGGTGGTGCAGCCCGAGCGCATGCGCCGCTTCCGCGAGCTGCCGCCCCCGGCGGTAGTGGTGGAAAGCCTGCTGGCCGATGGCCGGCCGCTGCCGTTCTTCGAACAGGGCCATGAAGTGCACGTACCGGCCGGCACCCGGCGCCTGGTCATTTCCTACGCCGCGCTGACCTACCTGTCGCCGCAGGGCGTGCGCTACCGCAGCCGGCTGGACGGCTTCGACCGCAACTGGGTGCCGCGCGGCAGCCACCGCACCGTGGAGTTCACCTCGTTGCCGCCGGGCGACTACACCCTGCGGGTGGAAGCCGCCAACGGCGAGGGCGCCCGCGCCGGCGCCGCCGCGGTGCTGCGCCTGCGCATCGCCCCGTACTGGTGGCAGCGCAGCGCGGTGCGCGTGGCCGCGGTGCTGGCGCTGCTGCTGCTGGCATCGGGCCTGTACTGGCGGCGGCTGGTGCAGTACCGGCGCGACACCGCGCGGCTGGCGCAGCTGGTGGACGAGCGCACCGACGACCTGAAGCGCCAGGCCGAGCGGCTGGCCGAGGCCGCCCGCGAGAAGCAGGGCCTGCTCGACCGCCTGGGCGCGCAGGCGCGCCTGCTGGAACGGCAGGTCCGCCAGGACGCGCTGACCGGCCTGCCGAACCGGCGCGCATTCGAGGAGCGCGCGCCGGCCGAGGTCGCGCGCGTGCAGGCCGGCGCGCCGTTGTCGCTGGCGCTGCTGGACATCGACCACTTCAAGCGCATCAACGACGAGCGTTCCCATGCCGTCGGCGATGCGGTGCTGCGCCGCTTCGCGCAGGTGGTGGGGACGGTGTGCCGGTCCGGCGATTTCCTGGCCCGCCTGGGCGGGGAGGAGTTCGTGCTGCTGCTGCCGGGGCTCGCGCTGGAGGCGGCCGGCCCGCTGTGCGAGCGCATGCGCGAGGCGGTGGAGCGCTCGGACCTGGCCGACGTCGCGCAGGGGCTGCCGGTCACGGTCAGCATCGGCGTGGTCGAGGCCGGCACCGAATCGACCCTGGAAACGCTGATGGAAGCGGCCGACATCGCCCTGTACCGCGCCAAGAACGCGGGCCGCAACCGGGTCGAGCGCGCTGGCCGCGCCTGACCGCGCCTGCTGGACCATGGTCGGGGCTGCGCGCGCCGGGCAATCCCCCTACCATGTGCGCACTTTTCCCCGTTCGTGCAGCATGACGCCCCCGCCGCAGTCCGACCGCAGCGACCGCAGCCTCCGGGCGGACGTGCCGGTGCAATGCCGCCTTTCCTCCCGCCGCAGCGACCGCCGTTCCCGGTGGTGGCTCGGGCCTGCGGTATTGCTGGCCTGGCTGTCGCTGCTGCCGGGCCTGGCGCAGGCGCTGGAAAGCACGCCGCCGTTGCACGACTACGCCGTCGACATGTGGACCTCGCGCGAGGGCCTGCCGCACAACTCGCTGCGCGACATCGCGCAGACGCCCGAGGGCCACCTGTGGTTCGCCACCTGGGAAGGCCTGGTGCGCTACAACGGCCTGGACTTCACCGTGTACGACCGCGGTTCGACGCCGGGCCTGCTCGACAACGGCGTGGGCGCCCTGCAGGTGGGCCGCGACGGCGCGCTGTGGATCGGCGACTCGCGCGGCAACGTGCTGCGGCGCGAGCCTGACGGGCGCTGGGACACCTGGCCGTGGCGGCCGCCCGCGCCGAACGTGCTGATCCAGTCCATGCGCCGGGACAGCAAGGGACGGCTGTGGCTGCTGTATGAGGGCAAGGGCCTGGGCTACCTGACGCCGGAAGGGCAGCTGCACTTCGAGCCGCCGCCGGCCGACGTCCCGATGAACATGACCTTCACCTGGTTGGCGGTCGATGCCCAGGACCGGGTGTGGGTCGGCACGCTCGATGGCCTGGTGGTGCGCGGCACCGACGGCGTGCTGCGCCGCGCGCCGGCCAGCTATCGCTTGCCGCGCGGCGTGGTCTGGCCCTACCGCGCGCCCGACGGCGCGCTGTGGGTCGTGGCCGAAGGCGCGCTGTACCGGCTGCAGGGCGAGAAACTGCAGCGGGTGAGGGAACTGCCCGGCATCTCGCATCCGACCGCACTGCTGCAGGACCGCCACGGCGAACTGTGGCTGGGCACCGAGAACCAGGGCCTGTTCCGCATCGGCGCCCGCGGCGTCGAGCACATGCCGTCCACGCGGCTGCTGCCCAAGGGGCGCATCGTCAGCCTGTTCGAGGATGCCGAGGGCAGCATCTGGGTGGGCGCCAACGGCGGCCTGTTCCGGCTGCGCGAGACCCTGTTCAGCAGCTACACCACCCAGGACGGCCTCAGTGGCGACTACGTGCGCACCGTGCTGGAAGACCGGCAGGGGCGGCTGTGGGTGGGCGGCGCGTCCGGTCTGGACCGGATGGAGCGCGATGGCCGCATCGTGCCGGTGCCGCTGCTCAACCGTGCCGGCAAGCCGCCGTCGGTACTGAGCCTGGCGCTGGACGGCGACGGCAGCGTCTGGGCCGGCACCTTCGGCGATGGCGTGTTCCGGATCGACGGCGCCGGCCGCATCCGCCGCTACGACAACCGCGATGGCCTGCCCGGCGGCAACGTGCGGGCGATGGCCGCCGACCACGACGGCGAGGGCGTGTGGATCGGCACCCAGCGCGGGGTGGTGCGGCTCGATGCCCGCGGCGTGTACGTGCCCGAGGCGCAGGGCATGCCCACGGGCCTGATCACCGCGCTGTACAGCGGCGCGGATGGCCTGTGGATCGGCACCATCGAAGGCGTCCGCATCCTGCGCGGCGACCATGTGCAGTCGCTGGACGTGGACCGGCTTGGGGGCGGGCGCAGCATCTTCAGCTTCATCGAGGTCGGTGGCGCGATGTGGATGACCTCCGACCGCGGGCTCTACCGCTATCGCGACGGGCAGCTGGCGCGGGTCGGGCTGGAGCAGGGCATGCCGGTGGACACGGTGTTCCACATGGTGCCCGACCGCATCGGCAACGTCTGGATCAGCAGCAACCGCGGTGTGCTGCGCACTACGATGATGGCGCTGGACGACGTCGCCGACGGCCGCGCGCCGCGCATCGAGGTCGAGCGCTACAACGAGATCGACGGCATGTACAACGCCCAGGCCAACGGCAGTACCGGGCCGTCGGCGGCGCTGCGTGCCGACGGCACCTACTGGGTCGCCACCGCCGGCGGCCTGAGCACGGTCGATCCGCTGCGGCTGCAGCGGTTCCGCGAGCGGCTGCCGCCGCCGGCGGTGGTCGAGAGCGTGCGGCTCGATGGCGCGCCCCTGCACTGGCAGGAGGGCGGCCGCACCGTGGTGCCCGGCGGGCACCGGGTGACGGTGGACTACGTGGGCCTGAGCTACCTGATGTCCGACCGGATCCGCTACCGCACCCGGCTGGATGGCCTGGACCGCGGCTGGATCGAGCGCGGCAACCAGCGCAGCGTCGAGTTCATCGGCCTGCCGCCGGGCGACTACACCCTGCACGTGTCGGCCGCGCACCCGGGCGGGCACTGGAGCGGGAGCGAGGCGACCTGGAGCTTCACCATCGAGCCCCGGCCGTGGCAGCGGCGCAGCGTGCAGGCGGTGGCCGGCGTCCTGCTGCTGCTGGCCCTGGTGGCGCTGTACCGCTACCTGATCCACCGCTACAAGACCAGCAACATCCGCCTGGCGCGGCAGGTGGACGAACGCACCGCCGACCTGCAACTGCAGGCCGAGCGCCTGCTGGCGGCCAACCTGGAGAAGACCGAGCTGGCCGAGCGCCTGCGCGAGCAGGCCGAGGCGTTCGAGCGGCAGGCGCACGAGGACCCGCTGACCGGCCTGCCCAACCGCCGCGCCTTCGACGAAGGGCTGGCGCGCGATTTCGCGCGCTCCCAGCGCAGCGGCCATCCGCTGTGCCTGGTGGTGCTGGACATCGACCACTTCAAGACCGTTAACGACACCTGGACGCACAGCGTCGGCGACCAGGCGCTGCGCGAAGTGGCGCGGCTGCTGGCCGCCAGCTGCCGCGATTCGGACCTGCCGGCGCGGCTGGGCGGCGAGGAGTTCGCGCTGCTGCTCAACGACACCGCGCTGGACGAGGCGCAGCTGGTGTGCGCGCGCCTGCAGGGCCTGTTCCATGCGCAGCGCAACTGGGCCGGCATCGAGGGGCTGCGGGTGACGTTCAGCGCCGGACTGGTGCAGCTCGGCGCCGGCGACCGCACGCCGCTGCTGCTGTTCCAGCGCGCCGACAAGGCGCTGTACCAGGCCAAGAGCGACGGCCGCGACCGGATCTGCCTGGGGTAGATGGGTAGTGCCGGCCGCTGGCCGGCAAGCGCTGCAATACCGACGGAAGCGAGGTTGCCCGCCAGCCGCCCGCACTACCGG
>JAEWOJ010000036.1 GCA_023399815.1 Pseudomonadota bacterium
GGCGCGCTCACCGCCGCGGGAGCGGCCGCAGCGGCCGGCTGGGCGGCCGGGGTCGGCGCCGGGGCAGCGACAGGAGCGGCCGGCGCAGGCACGGCGCCCGCACCCTCGGCTTCCAGCACCACCACCACGTCGCCCTCGGACAGCCTGTCGTCGAGCTTGACCTTGATTTCCTTGACCACGCCGGCGGCCGAGGACGGCACCTCCAGCGTCGCCTTGTCCGATTCCAGCGTCACCAGGCCCTGGTCCTTGGCCACCGTGTCGCCCACGGCCACCAGGATCTCGATCACCGGCACGTTGCTGTAATCGCCGATATCGGGGACTTTGACTTCGATCGTGTTCGCCATCTTTCAAGTCTCCCGGATCAGAGCAGCACGCGGCGCATGTCGGCCAGCACCTGCGACAGGTACGTGGTGAAGCGCGCGGCCAGGGCACCGTCGATGACGCGGTGGTCGTAGCTCAGCGACAGCGGCAGCAGCAGCTTCGGCGCGAATTCCTTGCCGTTCCAGACCGGCTGGATCGACGACTTGGAGACGCCGAGGATCGCCACTTCCGGCGCATTCACGATCGGGGTGAAGGCGGTGCCGCCGATACCGCCCAGCGAGCTGATCGAGAAGCAGCCGCCGCTCATGTCGGCCGGGCCGAGCTTGCCGTCGCGCGCCTTCTTGGCCAGCTCGCCGGTTTCCTGCGCGATCTGCACCACGCCCTTCCTGTCCACGTCGCGGATCACCGGCACGACCAGGCCGTTCGGCGTATCGGCGGCGAAGCCGATGTGGAAGTACTTCTTCAGGGTCAGGTTCTCGCCGCTGGCGTCCAGCGAGGCGTTGAACTCGGGGAACTTCTTCAGCGCCGCGGCGCTGGCCTTGATCAGGAAGGCGAGCATGGTCAGCTTGATGCCCGCCTTCTCGTTTTCCTTGTTCAGCGCCACGCGCAGGGCTTCCAGCTCGGTGATGTCGGCCTGGTCGAACTGGGTGACGTGCGGGATCATCGCCCAGTTGCGCGCCAGGTTGGCGCCGGAAATCTTCTTGATGCGCGACAGCGGCTGCACTTCGGTCTCGCCGAACTTGCCGAAGTCGACCTTCGGCCACGGCAGCAGGTTCAGGCCACCGCCGGCGGCGACCGGCGCGCCGGCCACGGCGGCACCGCCGCCACCCAGCACGCCCTTGACGAACTTCTGCACGTCGGCCTTGGTGATGCGGCCACCCTTCTCGGTGCCGGCCACCTGGGCCAGGTCCACGCCCAGTTCGCGGGCGAACACGCGCACCGCCGGGCTGGCGTAGGGCACGTTGGACGGCAGCACGCCCTCGGCGCTGAACTGCACCGGCGGGGTTGCCGGCTTGCCGGCCGGCAGCGCATCTTCCTGGCCGATCTCGCGCTGGGTCAGTTTGTCCGGCACCGGGTCCACCAGCACCGGCTCGACCTTGGCGCCGGTCTCGGCGGTCGGCACGATCCTGTCCGGCACGGCGGGCACGGCAGCGGCAGCGGCGGCGGCGGCGGCGGGCTTGGCGTCTTCCGCGGCTACTTCGATCAGCGCCACGACCTTGCCCTCGGACAGGGTGTCGCCGACCTTGACCTTGATTTCCTTGACCACGCCGGCCACGGCCGACGGCACTTCCATCGTCGCCTTGTCTGATTCCAGCGTGACCAGGCCCTGGTCCTTGGCCACCGTGTCGCCCACGGCGACCAGCACCTCGATCACCGGGATGTCGCTGTAGTCACCGATATCGGGGACAACTGCTTCCTTGATTTCGGCCATGAATAACTCCAGCAACAGTGAGGGAAACCCCTATTGTGGCGCCAGCGCGCCGCAGCGCCAACCGCCGGTACTGGATTCGCCTACGTATGTCCGGGGACAAAGGGCGCGCCATGCCCCGTCGTGGCCGGTTGCGTCGCCCACCAAGGGGCGACGCTGACCTGTCGCCTGTCCCGTCGTGTCCCGTGCGGCCAGGACCGGTGTCCGCTCAGGGACCGGCCTGTCCCGCGGCTGGCAGCCAGGGCGCCAGCCGCGCCCATTCGCCCAGCAGCTTCTCCAGCGACCAGGCGGCATTGGCCGGGCTGGTCGAGGGCAGCGCCAGCACCGCGGGCGCGCGTTCCGCCGGCAATGCCGGGCGCACATGGCGCTCGAAGGCCTGCGCCGCGGCGGTGCCGTTGCAGGCGATGGTCTGCAACAGCGGCAGACGCCGCACCAGGTCCGGCAGCGGGTTGGCGACCTCACTGCCGCGGACGATGGCCGCATCCAGGCTGCCGGGGCGCCGGCATTGGCCGATCACGTCCCACAGGCCGACGCCGGCCCGTTGCAGGCAGGCGATGCGCTGCGGGTAATCCAGTTGCGGATCGAAGCGGCACAGCGCCGCCATCACCGGCCAGAAACGGTTGCGAGGATGCGCGTAGTAGCGCGCCGCCTGCAACGAGGCGACGCCCGGCATCGAGCCGAGCACGAGCACGCGGCAATGCGCATTCACCTGCGCAGGCAAGCCCTGCAGCACCGTTTCGTTCGTCACGCGCGACACAACTCCATGAATGGATTTTTCCCGGCGGGTCCCGGTTCCGCAAGCGCGCTTCCATTTTCCCTGAACGCCATCGTGGGCAGGCGGCCCCGCGTGCGGATCGATTCATCCTGCCGCGGCCAGGATGTGCGCGCCCCGACCGAGGGCCTCGACAACAACGCAATCCCGAGAGCAATACGAGGAGCATCCCATGCGTACCACCAAGATCATGAGCTTTGCCGTCCTTGGCGCCCTGGCGCTGTCGCCCGCCGCGTTCGCCCAGGAGGGCAACACCGATACCGCTTCGGGCAAGCACTTCGCCGTCGTCGGCGGCGTGACCCTGCTGCAGCCCAAGAGCAACCCGACCGACGGCATCGACAAGTTCGACGGCGGCCCGGCGCCGACCGTGAGCGCCAGCTACTACTTCAACGACAACATCGCCCTCGAACTGTGGGGCGCCGCCGACAAGTTCAACCACCGCGTCCGCGCCAATGGCGGCGGCAAGGCCGGCACCGTCGAGCAGCAGCCGCTGGCGCTGAGCGCGCAGTACCACTTCGGCGCCGCCGACAACGTGTTCCGCCCGTTCGTGGGCGCGGGCTATTACGAGTCCAACTTCAGCAACGAGAAGATCGACGGCCTGGATGCCAGCGGCGACCACGTCGGCCTGCGCACCGCCAAGGGCGCGATCGGCACGGTCGGCGTGGACATGAACATCAACTCCACCTGGTTCGCCCGCGCCGACGCGCGCTACATGCATGCGCGCCCGGAACTGAGCGTGGCCGGCGCCGGCACCGGCGAGAAGCTGAAGCTGGACCCATGGACCGTGGGCTTCGGCATCGGCGCCCGGTTCTAATGGAGCGGAGCCCCTCTCCCACCGGGGTGAGAGGGGCATGTCTGCGAACCACCGGTTCGCTGCCCCGCGAACGCCCTTGCGCCAGCGCAAGGGCCGGGGCGCGGAGCGGGGGTTGGGGTGAGGGGCCGAGGGCGAAGCCCTCTGCGCTATTCGATGGCACGAGGCTTCGCCGGCCCCTCATCCGGCGCTTCGCGCCACCTTCTTCCAAAGGGAGAAGGAGCAGCAGCACAAAGCCCCTCTCCCACCGGGGTGAGAGGGGCATGTCTGCGAACCACCGGTTCGCTGCCCCGCGAACGCCCTTGCGCCAGCGCAAGGGCCGGGGCGCGGAGCGGGGGTTGGGGTGAGGACCGAGGGCGAAGCCCTCTGCGCTATTCGATGGCACGCCGCTTCGCTCTGCCCTCATCCGGCGCTTCGCGCCACCTTCTCCCGAAGGGAGAAGGGAATACCGCGTCACGGATCGCCGTCCTCGCCCCATTGCAGCGCGCGGTAGTCGAAGCCCGCCTGCAAGCGCGGCTTGATCACGTCGAAGAACGGCGACACGTCGAAATCGCGCGGGGTGTAGAGGCTGTAGTTGCGGATATGCAGGATTTCCTGCCGCTGCTCGCGCCCGCCCACCTGCCCGAGCACGGTCTCGATCTCCGGCAGGATCGGGTAGCGGATCGACTCGAATGCCTGCGCCAGCAGGGTCGAGCAGATCGCCTTGGTCGGCTCGCCGCTGCCCAGCGCGATCAGGCGGCGACGCATGTGCGCCGGCACCGGCGGCTGCCGGACCAGGTAGCGCGCCAGGTCGAACACGTTCTTCAGGTCGTAGCTGTGGCCGAGCCGCGCGCGCATGTAACCGACCAGCCGGTCGATCACCTCCGGCGGCAGGCCGCGCGGGCGGCAGATGCGGGTGTGCTGCTGCGCGAACTCGCTCAACGCGACGCGGCGCACGCCCTGCTCCACGTCGGCGTCGATCAGCATCGGGCGCGGCGGGCCACCTTCGACCAGCGGTTCTTCGCCGATGTAGAGCGCGGCATGCGACCAGGTGGACTGGGTCAGGTATTTGATCGCGGTGGCGAAGCGGCTGTTGCCTTCCACCAGCAGCACGTCGCCGCGCCGCAGCGTGCGCGCCAGCAGGGCCGGATCGCTGGTCGATGGCCGCGTCTGGTGCCGGCGCGGCTGGGCAAGAAAGCGCGCCATCCGGCGCCCGGCAAAACGCAGCAGACCCATCCACTCCCCTCCACGGAAGCAATGGGGCGGAGCCTAGCCTCCGTCAGCGCACGCGTACAACCGGAGACCGTCGCAGGCACAGGGTCCGCCCCCGATGGAGACATTCCCAACGAAGCCGCGTGCGGGGCACGCCCCGCACCACGGCAGGGACGGCATTCAGAACGCCGGCAGCACCGCGCCTTGGTACTTCTGCTCGATGAAGGCCTTGACTTCCGGGCTGGTCAGCGCGCGGGCCAGCTTCTGCACGCGTGCGTCGTCCTTGTTGTCGGCGCGGCTGACGAGGAAGTTCACGTAGGGCGAGTCGCTGCTTTCGATCGCCAGCGCGTCCCTGGTCGGGTTCAGCCCGGCGTCGAGCGCGTAGTTGGTGTTGATCAGCGCCAGATCGACCTGGTCGAGCACGCGCGGCAGCATCGCCGAGTCCAGCTCGCGGAACTTGAGCTGCTTCGGGTTCTCGACGATGTCGCGCTGGGTGGACAGGGCGTTGGACGCGTCCTTGAGCTTGATGACGCCGGCCTTGTCCAGCAGGATCAGCGCGCGGCTGTTGTTGCTCGGGTCGTTGGGGATCACCACGTCGGCGCCGTCGGGCAGGTCGGCCAGCGACTTGACCCGGCGCGAGTAGGCGCCGAACGGCTCGATGTGCACGCCGGTGACCGTGACCAGCGTGGTCTTGCGGTCGCGGTTGTAGGCGTCCAGGTACGGCTCGGTCTGGAAGTAGTTGGCGTCGACCTGCTTCTGCACCAGCTGGTCGTTGGGCTGCACGTAGTCGTTGAACACGCGCACGTCGAGCTTGACGCCCTCCTTCTCCAGCAGCGGCTTGACCACGTCCAGGATCTCGGCGTGCGGCACCGCCGTGGCGGCGACCACCAGCTTCGATTCGTCGGCGGCGGGCTTGCCGCAGGCCGACAGCGCCAGCACGGCGGCAGCAGCGAGCAGCGGGCGGAACAGGGAAGTCTTCATCGGGATTCCAGTGCGACGGGAGGGGGACGAACCTGTGTAGGAGCGACGCGAGTCGCGACCGGGCTCTACCGGGAGGGCC
>JAEWOJ010000115.1 GCA_023399815.1 Pseudomonadota bacterium
TCGACGCTGGTGCACCAGGCCGGCAGCACCATGGGCGAGATCGTGAGCTCGGTGCAGCGCGTGACCGACATCATGGCCGAGATCTCGGCCGCCTCGCAGGAGCAGAGCGCGGGCATCGAGCAGGTCATCCAGACCGTCACCCAGATGGACGAGACCACCCAGCAGAACGCCGCGCTGGTCGAGGAGGCCACCGCCGCCGCGCGCTCGATGGAGGAACAGGCCAGCCAGCTGGCCGAGGCGGTCTCGGTGTTCCGTACCGGCGCCGCGACCTAGTCGTCCGCCCGCCGGCGCTGCGGCGGGCCCCTGCCCCGCGCCCGGTCGGACCGGCGCTGGTGGCCGATGCCGGCGATTGGCAGGAGTTCTGAGCCCGGCCGCACCGGGCAGCCACCGGACCCGGCAGGGTCCGGCGGTCTGGCCGCCGGATTTCCGACAGACGGTCGAACCCCCGCTCAAGAACTGCCGTTCCGGACCGATTAAGGAAGGGACTCCGTCCCTATCGGTTCGCACATGTCCTCATCGTCCCACCGCGCCGCGTCCGGCGACCGCAAGAGCAGCGTCGCCACCCGCCTGATGCTGGGCATCGCCCTGATCGCCCTGGCGGCCTTCGGGGTCACCGCCGCCATCAGCTACTGGAAGAGCAGCCGCGCCCTGCTGGCTTCCTCGCAGGCCACGCTGGAGAACCTGGCCCGGTTCGAGGCCCAGCACCTGGCCGTCGAGATGAGCCAGACCTACGACGCGGTGCAGACCCTGGCCGAGAACCTCGAGACCCAGCGCGGCCAGATCAGCCGCGCGACCATCTCACAGACCTTCAAGCAGCAGATGGAACTGCATCCCGAACGCGCCGGCATGTGCGTCCTGTGGGAACCGGATGCCTTCGACGGCAAGGACGCGGCGTTCGTCGACGCCCCGGAACACGACGCCACCGGGCGTTTCATGAGCTACTGGGCGCGGGTCGGCGACGAACTGGTCAGCGAGCCGCTGCACGACTACGAAGACCCCGAGCTCGGCGCCTGGTACGTCACGCCCAAGACCCTGAAGAAGCCGGTCATCATCGAACCCTACCCCTATGAGGTCGGCGGCAAGACGCTGATGCTGACCACCATCGCCATCCCGATCATGGAAGGCGACAAGGTGCTGGGCGTGGTCACTTCCGACTTCGAGCTTTCGGCCCTGCAGGAACGCATCTCGCAGCTCCACCCGATGGGCGAAGGCCGCGCCGAGCTGCTGTCGCCGATGGGCACGGTCGTCGCCTCCCCGGACGCCGCCAACGTCGGCAAGACCCGCGACGATCCCGCCACCAAGGCGATCCTGGCCGCCATGGCCGAGGACAAGCTCTACAGCGATTTCAAGACCGACGAAGGCGGCATGGTGGAAGTCTACGCGCCGCTGCGCGTGGGCAAGAGCGACCGCCGCTTCGCGCTGGGCGTGATGGTGCCGCGCGACCTGCTCACCGCGCAGGCGCGCTCGCTGCTCTGGCTGGTGGCGCTGGTCGGCCTGCTGGCCGCCGCCTCGCTCTGCGCCGGCCTGTGGCTGCTGCTGCGCGCAATGGTGCTGCGCCCGCTGGCCGACGCCGTGCGCATCTCCAACGACGTAGCCCAGGGCAAGCTGGACGGCGCCATCCCCGAGCGGCGGAACGACGAACTGGGCCAGCTGCTGCGCGCGCAGTCGCACATGCGCGAGCAGATCAAGGCGGTCATCCGCGCCCTGGACGAGATGGCCGCGCGCCACGACGAGGGCAACATCAGCTACCGCATCGACGCCTCCGCCTTCGCCGGCGACTACCGGCGCATGATCGAGGAGAGCAACGCGCTGGTGAACCAGCACATCAGCGTGAAGATGCGGGTCGTCGAGGTGATGAAGCACTACGCCCGCGGCGACCTGTCGGTGGACATGGACCGCCTGCCCGGCGAGAAGGCCACCATCACCCAGACCATGGACGAGACCAAGGCCAGCCTGTCGGCGATCAACACCGAGATCAGGCGCCTGGCGTCCGCCGCGGCCGCCGGCGACTTCAGCATGCGTGGCGACGAAAGCCGCTTCGAGTACGACTTCCGCGAGATGGTCGGCGGCCTCAACCGCCTGATGGAGACCACCGACGGCAACCTGTCGGAAGTCTCCTCGCTGCTGCAGGCCATCGCCCGCGGCGACCTGACCGCGCGCATGCATGGCGACTTCCACGGCGTGTTCGCGAAGATGCGCGACGACGCCAACGCCACCGTGGCGCAGCTGACCTCGATCGTCGGCCGCATCCAGGCCGCGGCCGCCAGCATCAACCTGGCCGCCTCGGAGATCGCCACCGGCAACAACGACCTGTCGCGCCGCACCGAGCAGCAGGCGGCCAACCTGGAAGAGACCGCCGCGTCGATGGAGGAACTGACCTCCACCGTGCGCCAGAACGCCGAGCACGCACGCCAGGCCAACCAGCTGGCGCAGGGTGCGCACGGCGTGGCCTCGCAGGGCGGCGACATCGTCGGCAAGGTCGTCACCACCATGTCGGCCATCGAGACCTCTTCCAGGAAGATCGCCGACATCATCAGCGTCATCGACGGCATCGCCTTCCAGACCAACATCCTGGCGCTCAACGCCGCGGTGGAGGCGGCGCGCGCCGGCGAGCAGGGCCGCGGCTTCGCCGTGGTGGCGAGCGAGGTGCGCACGCTGGCCCAGCGTTCGGCCGGCGCCGCCAAGGAGATCAAGGGGTTGATCGAGGACTCGGTCGGCAAGGTGTCCGAAGGCTCGACGCTGGTGCACCAGGCCGGTACCACCATGGGCGAGATCGTGACTTCGGTGCAGCATGTCACCGACATCATGGCCGAGATCTCGGCCGCTTCGCAGGAGCAGAGCGCGGGCATCGAGCAGGTCAACCAGACCGTGATGCAGATGGACGAGACCACCCAGCAGAATGCCGCCCTGGTCGAGGAAGCCACCGCCGCCGCCCGTTCGATGGAGGAACAGGCCAGCCAGCTGGCCGAGGCCGTCGCCCTGTTCCGCATCGGCGACGCCGCGCCTGCCGGCACGCGCCCGACCCCGCGGCGCGAGGATGCACCGCCCCCGGCACGCCGTCCCGCACCCGTGCCCACCCCGGCGCCGCGCCGGGCCGAGCCGGTCGCCCTCGACGGCGACGACTGGCAGGAGTTCTGATCCCCGCCGGCAAACCCAGCGTCCACCACAGGCCCGCATCACGCGGGCCTGTGCCTTTCTCCCCACGGAAGTTGCCCGCGCCAGCCCGGGTCATGAAAGCGTCACGTTCGTCGGCATTGACCCATGCTGGTACTGCAGATCGTTTCCGCAGCGCCGATAAATCGTCATGCAGCCTGCCGGTCCGCGTTCCGGACGCCAGGCTGTTCTCTATCCCCAGCATGGCCATGGCAAAGGAGAACGCCCATGAAAGCCCACCCGCTTCTGCGTGTATTCAGCGACATGCCACTGCGACGGAAATTCCTGTTGATGCTGGCCATTCTGACCGTCAGCATCGTGGCGCTGTGCCTGGTCACGGGCAAGCGCAACCATGACGAACTGATCCAGAACGAGCGCGATGCCCTGCACACCCGCGTGGGGGCGGCGCTGGCGCTGGCCAACCGCTATGCCGACCGCGTCGACGCCGGCGAACTGACCGAGCAGGAGGCGCAGCAGCAGGCGCTGGCGGCCATCGAGTCGCTGCGCAGCGCCAACGGCAGCGACTACCTGTGGGTGAACGACGAACACCCCACCATGCTGATGCACCCCTACCAGACCGCGCTGAACGGCAAGGACCTCAGCGACGCCACCAGCGTCGACGGCAAGAAGATCTTCGTCGAGATGGTCAAGCTGGGACAGCAGCAGGGCGGCGGCTTCCTCGACTACACCTGGCCCAAGCCCGGCGTCGAAGGCGCGGTGCAGAAGATCTCCTACGTCGGCCTGCACAAGCGCTGGGGCTGGATCATCGGCAGCGGCGAATACACCGACGACATCGCCGCCCGCGCCTGGAGCTTCAGCAAGGTGCTGGTCATCGCCGGCGCGCTGGTGCTGCTGTCGGCGCTGCTGCCGTGCTGGCTGATCGCCCGCTCCATCCTGCGTCCGCTGTCCGGTGCGCTGCGCGCCATCCAGGCCGTCTCCCACGGCGACCTCGACGCGCGCGTGGACCACCATGCGCGCGACGAGATCGGGCAGATGTACGCCGCCATCGGCGAGATGATCGTCCAGCTCCGGAACCGGGCCGAGCGGGACCGCGCCCGCGCCGCCGAGGACCTGCGCATCCGTACCGCGCTGGACGACGTGACCACCAGCGTGATGATCGCCGACGCCGACCTCAACATCATCTACGTCAACCGGCCGTTGACGGAAATGCTGGGCAAGGCCGAACGGGACATGCGTCGCGACCTGCCCAACTTCGACATGGAGTCCCTGGTCGGCAGCAACATCGACATCTTCCACAAGCACCCGCCGCACCAGCGCAGGCTGCTGGGCGAACTGAGCGGCACCCATCGCGCGCAGATCGTGGTCGGCGGCCACGTCATGCGCCAGATCATCAACCCGGTCACCGACGCCGACGGCACGCGCATCGGCTACGTGGTGGAATGGGACGACCGCACCCTCGAGGTGCAGGTCGAGAAGGAAGTCAGCGACATCATCGCCGCCGCGTCCAGCGGCGACCTGTCCGGGCGCATCGCGCTGGAAGGAAAGAGCGGCTTCCTGCTGCAGATCTCCGAGCAGCTCAACGGCCTGCTGGCGGCCATCGGCAGCAGCGTCGAGCAGGTGTCCGGCGTGCTGCGCGCGCTTTCGCAGGGCGATCTCACCGTGCAGATGGAAGGCGACTACCGCGGCATGTTCGCCAGCATGCGCGACGACGCCAACGCCACCGTCATCCAGCTCACCGGCATCATCGACCGCATCCAGACCGCGGCGTCCAGCATCAACCTGGCCGCTTCGGAGATCGCCACCGGCAACAACGACCTGTCGCGCCGTACCGAGCAGCAGGCCGCCAACCTGGAAGAAACCGCCGCCTCGATGGAGGAACTGACCTCCACCGTGCGCCAGAATGCCGAGCATGCCCGCCAGGCCAACCAGCTGGCGCAGGGCGCGCATGGCGTGGCTTCGCAGGGTGGCGAGGTGGTGGCGAAGGTGGTCACCACCATGTCGGCCATCGAAGCCTCGTCGAAGAAGATCGCCGACATCATCAGCGTCATCGACGGCATCGCCTTCCAGA
>JAEWOJ010000121.1 GCA_023399815.1 Pseudomonadota bacterium
GCCTCCAGGCGGGCCTCGTAGACCGGGTCGTCGGGGGCAGCAAAGGGTAGTTTGTCGATCACCACCACGCTCAGCGCCTCGCCGACCACGTCCACGCCTTCGCGGAAACTGGCCGAGCCCAGCAGGACGCCGTTGCCCGATTCGCGGAAGCGCTGCAGCAGGGTCGCGCGCGGCGCCTCGCCCTGCACGAACAGCGGCCACGGCCCGTCGCGCAGCGCCTCCGCTGCTTCGCGCAGTGCCCGATGCGAAGCGAACAGCAGGAAGGCCCTGCCCTGCGAGGCACGCAGAACCGGCTGCAGGGTCTGGATCAGCGCCGTGCCGAAGCCGCGCGCGGCCGGATCGGGCAGCTGCTTCGGCAGGTAGCACAGCGCCTGCACCGGCCAGTCGAACGGGCTGGGCTGGACCAGCGTGTCCGGGTCGTCCAGGCCCAGGCGCGCGGCCAGGTGGTCGAACCCGCCATCGACGGTGAGCGTGGCCGAGGTGAACACCCAGGCCGCCAGCGAGCGCTGGCGGTGTTCGCGCAGCGGCCCGGAAACGTCCAGCGGCGTGCGCTGGCAGCGGAAGCCGCGCGGGGTGAGTTCGTACCAGAGCACGTCGTTGCCGCCGCCGGCAGCCTCGCCGGGATCGTCGGCCTCGAAATCGGGCAACGGCGCGTCCTCGCCCAGCCAGCGCGCCAGCCGCGCGGCGCCTTCGCGGGCGCGCGCATGGCAGGCATCCAGGCCGGGCGAGGTCTCGCGCACAAGGGCCAACGCATCGCGCAGCTGCGCCAGCGCGGTGGTCAGCACGTCGAACCCTTCAGCCACCTCCGGCACCGCCAGCGCGCGCCATTGCGTGCCGCGTGGCGGCAGCTGCTCCATCGCCGCACGCAGCTGCCGCAGCGCCATTTCCAGCGTCGCCACCGGCTGCTGCAGCGCCGCCTGCACGCCGGCCACGCCGCGGCACTCGGCCAGGCAATCGCGCGCCAGTTCCTGCCACGGGCGCATGCCGAAGCCTTCGCCGAAGAAGTTGGCCGCCAGTTCCGGCAGCTGGTGCGCCTCGTCGATCACGAACGCCTGCGCGCCCGGCAGGATCTCGCCGAAGCCTTCCTGCTTGAGCGCCAGGTCGGCCAGCAGCAGGTGGTGGTTGACCACGACCAGGTCGGCTTCCTGCGCGCGCTGCCGCGCCTGCACCACGAAGCACTCGCCCCAGAACGGGCAATCGCTGCCCAGGCAGTTGTCGATGGTGGAGGTGACCATCGGCAGCAGCGGCGAGTCGTCGGCCAGTCCATCCAGTTCGGCGACATCGCCAAACTGGGTGCGCCCGGCCCAGGCGACGATGCGCTGGAACTGCGCCGCCTGCTCGGGCGAGGCGAAGCGCGGCTCGCCGCGCGCCTGGTCCAGCCGGTAGCGGCACAGGTAGTTGGCGCGGCCCTTGAGCAGCGCGCTGCGGTGGCCGACGCCGAGCGCGGCGCGCACGCGCGGCAGGTCGCGGTGGTAGAGCTGGTCCTGCAACGCGCGGGTGCCGGTGCTGACGATGGTCTTCAGCCCGGACAGCAGCGCCGGCACCAGGTAGGCGAAGGTCTTGCCGGTGCCGGTGCCGGCCTCGGCCAGCAGCACGTCGCGCTGCTGGAAGGCATCGGCGATGGCCTCGGCCAGCCGCAGCTGCGCCGCGCGCGGGGTGAAGGCATCCAGTTGCCGCGCGAGCGCGCCGCCTTCGCTGAGGGCCTGGCGGCTATCGGAAGCAAGACTCATGGGAAAAGGAGCCCGCAGGCCACCACGACGACTCCATCACTGCTCAGGCGATCACTAGATAAACCAGAATGGCCGCGACCGCGGCCAGCCCCGCCAGAAAAACACCCAGGGTGGCCAGTCCCCGGAACATGTCCCTGTCCAGCCGTACTGCTCTGGCATCCAGATAAAGCAGCCCTTCAGGCGTTTCCTTTACCCGGCCCGCCTGCTTGTGGAAACGCAGCGCGCTCGCCAGACCGGATGGCAGGGTATCCGGATGCAGCGCGGAGGCAGGATCGAATGCCTTCGCCATCTGCAGATGCCGGAGAAGCCGCGCCTGACCGGAAAGAATCACTGCCGCGGGTATCGACATGCGCAATCCTCCGGTAGCGTGAAATGCGGCCAACGATCATCAATACCGCTTGATCCCGGGCACCGTGCAACCTTCGATCTGCGCCTGCGCCGAAGCCGCGTTCTCCTTCTCGGCACGCGCCAGGTGCGCCTGTTCGATGGTGGCCCAGTGGCGGCGGCACAGCGGGCCAGTGCGCGAGCCGAGCGCGACCGCCCTGCGCGCCAGCGTCTCGGCGCGGGCCCAGTCGCCCTGCAGCAGCGCGATCTCGGCGCGTTCCTGCAGGATCGCCGGGTCGTCCTCGACCAGCAGCAGCGCCTGGTTCAGCGCATCGGCGGCACCGGCCAGGTCGCCGGCCTCGCGGCGGCCGGTGGCGATCTCGCGCAGGTCGTCCACCTGCGGGTCGCGCAGCGGCTGCACCGACAGTTCCTTGTCGTCGACGCCGGCGGCGGCCAGCACCGCGGCCATGCGCTGCGCCGGCGTGGTCGCATCGACCACCGGCGGCGGGGGCGGCGGCGTGCTGGTGCAGGCGGCAAGGGCGAGGGAAGCGGCCAGGACGGCCAGTGCGCGGCGGATCGGAAGCATGCTGTTCATGGCTGCATTATCGCGCAGGCGCATCTGAAGACGTGCTGGACGCCGGTGCCGGCTCCTTGCGGTCCAGCCCGAACCAGCTGCGCCAGCCGCCGCCTGCCTGGGTTTCCTCTTCCGGCGCCGCCTGCGGCGCGCAGGGCACGTAGTCGGGGGCGAAACCGGCCACGAACGGGAAGCGGCGCGCACCGGGGCAGCCTTCGTCGGTGCTGGCGTTGCCTTCGGCCGCCACGTACCGCCAGTCCAGGCCCTTGCTGTCCACGCGCAGCGGCTTGCTCGGCAGGTTGCGGAAGATGCCCGACCACACCCGCATCGCGGCGGTGGCGCCGAACAGGCCGGCCTGCTCGTTCTGGTCGTTGCCCATCCAGATCACCGCCAGGTGGTCGCCGGTATAGCCGGCGTACCAGCTGTCGCGGCCGTCGTTGGTGGTACCGGTCTTGCCAGCCGACTGCAGCCTGCCCAGGCCATCGGCATTGAGTCCCGCCGCGGTGCCGCTGGCCACCACCTGCTGCAGCGCCACGCTGATCAGGTTGGCGGCGATGGAATCGCCCTCCTGCGCCGGTGCCGGGGTCTTGTCGTATCGCTTGAGCAACTTGCCCTGCGCATCGACCACGCCGCGCACCGCATGCAGCGGCTGGATTTCGCCGCCGGAAGCGAGGAACTGGTACAGCTGCGCCATGCCATAGGGGCTCTGGTCGGTCGAGCCCAGGATCACCGCCGGATTGGCCTCGGCCTTGAGCCCGGCCAGCACGTGGATCAGCTGGGTCAGCCGTTCCGGCCCGACCTGCATGCCCACGCGCACGGTGGCCTGGTTGTAGGAACGGGCCAGCGCGTCGATCAGCCGTACCGTGCCGTGGCTGCGGTTGTCGGCGTTGCCCGGCGTCCAGTTGCGCCCGCGGCTGAGCTGCACCGTGACCGGGGTGTCCTCGACCCAGGTCGCCAGCGACCAGCGGTCCGGCTGCGCCAGCGCCAGCAGGTACACGAACGGCTTGAGCAGCGACCCGACCGGACGCTGCGCGTCGATGGCGCGGTTGAAGCCCGGCTCGGCCACGTCGCGGCTGCCGACCACCGCCAGCACGTCGCCATTGTGCACGTCGGTCAGCACCATGCCGGCCTGCAGTTCCGGCCGGCGCTTGCTCTCCAGCGACTTGACGGTATGCGCCACCGCGCCTTCGGCATAGGCCTGCGCCGAGGGCGACATGCCGGTGAAGACATTCAGGCCGGCGCCCTGCAGGGTGCTTTCCGGGTAGTCGTGGCCGAGCTGGCGGCGGACCAGGTCGATGTAGGCCGGGAAACGGTTGGCCGCGACCAGCCCCGGCACCTTCGGCACGCCCAGCGGCGCCTTCAGCGCGCGCTGGTACTCGGCCTGGTCGATCAGCCCGTTCTCGTGCAGCTTGCCCAGCACGAAGTTGCGCCGGTCCAGGGCGCGCTCGGGATTGCGGCGCGGGTCGTAGTAGGACGGCCCCTTCACCAGCCCGATCAGCAGCGCCACCTGCTCGGTGGTCAGCGAATTGAGGTCGCGGCCGAACCAGAACTCGGCGCCCGACGCCACGCCGTGGATCGCCTGGCTGCCGCGCTGGCCCAGGTAGACCTGGTTGAGATAGGCCTCCAGGATCACCGGCTTGTCGTAGCGCGCCTCCATGATCAGCGCGTACAGCACCTCGTTGAACTTGCGGGTGAGGGTCTGTTCCTTGCCGATGCCCAGCAGGCCGCTGCGTGCCAGCTGCTGGGTCAGGGTGCTGGCGCCCTGGCGGACCTTGCCGCCGGAACGCACCGCCACCCAGACCGCGCGCACGATGCCGCTCAGGTCGATGCCGTGGTGGCTGTTGAAATCCTTGTCCTCCACCGCCTGCAGGCCGGTGACCAGCAGCTCCGGCACCTCGGCGATGCGTACCAGCCGCCGTTCCTCCTGCTTCTGCCCGTACAGCGTGGCGATGCGCGCCGGGTCCAGCCGCGCGGCCTTCAATGCCTTGCGCTCGGCGCCGTCGCGCAGCGAGGCCACCTGCCCGCCGGAGACGACCGCCTCGACCTGGCGCGGCGCCACGCGCCCGTCCACGTCGGTGTAGCCGCGGCTGGAGATGGTGAAACGACCGTCCTGCAGCCGGTAGGTGCCCGGGCTCCTGCCGACACCGTCGTCGCGGTAGGCCGAGGCCGCCAGCTCGGTCTTGAGCGTGCTGGCGTCCATCGCCAGCCCCGGCGCCAGCACCAGCGGCCGCGCATAGACGCGGGTCGGGATCTGCCAGCGCAGTTCGCCGAAGCGCTGGGTCACCTGCGCGTTCAGGTACAGCGTGTAGGGAATCAGGAAGCCCAGGCCGAGGGCCACCGCCGCCAGGCCCCAGGTGATCAGGCGGCTGCGCCAAAGCGTGCCGAGATCGTCGGTATCGTCGTCCAGTTCGTCGGAATCGTAGCGTCGCGGCACGGGGATGCGAGAATGTAGGTTCAGGCGAGTCTAACGCAGCCTTGCGCCACGGCACGGCTGCCGGCGCCTACCCGCTTAAGCTGGAGTTGCAACCGAATGTCGATGTCCCCGGCCGATGCGCGCTACCACGTCGATCGCATCGTCGGCCTGATCCGCCGCGGCCTGGCCAGCCTGCGCACCCGCGGCTGGCGCACGACCCTGCAGCGCGTCGGCGTCCACCTGCGGCGGCTGCCGCCGCCCCGGCGCGAACCGCTGTTCGTCCCCGCCGACGCGCCGTTCGCGCCGTTCGCCGTGCCCGCCAGCGGGCAGCCCGTCGCCAGCATCGTCATCCCGGTCTACAACCACGCCCGGCATACGCTGGCCTGCCTGCGCGCGCTGGCCGCGCATCCGCCGGCAGTGGCCTGCGAGATCCTGGTGATCGACGACGGCAGCAGCGACGAAACGGGCGAGTGGATGCCGCAGGTCGAAGGCCTGCGCTACCACCGCCGCGCGGAGAACGGCGGCTTCATCGCCGCCTGCAATGATGGCCTGCGGCTGGCGCGCGGGCAGTACGTGGTGCTGCTGAACAACGACACCGTGCCGCAGCCGGGCTGGCTGGATGCCCTGCTCGACACCTTCGCGCGCGTGCCCGATGCCGGTCTGGTCGGCGCGCAGCTGCTGTACCCGGACGGCCGCCTGCAGGAATCGGGCGGAGTCGTGTTCGACGACGGCAGTTGCTGGAGCTATGGCCGCTTCGAGTCGGCCGAGGACCCGCGCTACGCCAGCCTGCGCGACGCCGACTACTGTTCCGGCGCGGCGCTGGCCATTCCGCGCGCCCTGTTCGAGGAACTCGGCGGGCTGGACACGCGCTATGCGCCGGCCTACTACGAGGACACCGACCTGGCGTTCAAGGTGCGCGCCGCCGGCCGCCGCGTCCTGGTGCAGCCGGCCAGCCGCGTGGTGCACGACGAGGGCACCAGCCACGGCACCGACACCGGCAGCGGCATCAAGGCCTGGCAGGTCCGCAACCGGCAGGTGTTCGCCGACAGGTGGCGCGCGGCGCTGGCGCGGCAGCTGCCGGCCGGCGGCGTTCCCGGCCCCGCGCTGCTGCACCGCGGGCAGCGGCAGGTCCTGGTCATCGACGAGTCGGTGCCGCGCCCGGACCGCGATTCGGCCTCGCTGCGCCAGTTCAACCTGATCCGCATGCTGCTGGCCGGCGGCGCGCACGTGGTGTTCCTGCCGACCCGCGGCGAGCACGGCGGCGTCGCCACCGAGGCGCTGCAGGCGCTGGGGGTGGAGGTGTGGTACGCGCCGTGGATGAAGGGCGTGGGCCCGTGGCTGCGCGAGCACGGCCGCCGCTTCCAGGTGGCGATGCTGGTGCGCCACCACGTCGCCAACGAGTGCCTGCCGCTGCTGCGGCGCCACGCCCCGCAGGCGCGCACCGTGTTCGACACCGTGGACCTGCACTACCTGCGCGAGCGCCGCGGCGCCGAACTGGCCGGCGACCCGCGCCTGTTGCGCGGCGCCGAGCGCACCCGCGCCAGCGAACTGGCGGTGATGGCCGCCACCGACGTCACCCTGCTGGTCAGCGCCGCCGAAAAGGAACAGCTGGCCGCCGACGCGCCGCAGGTGCGGGTGGAACTGCTGTCCAACCTGCACGAAGTCGCCGGGCCCGGGCTGGATTGGGCGCAGCGGCACGACCTGGTGTTCGTCGGCGGTTTCCGCCATCCGCCGAACCTGGACGCGATGCAGTGGTTCATCGGCGAGGTGTTCCCGCTGGTCCGCGAACGCCTGCCGCAGATCCAGTTCCACTGCATCGGCGCCGACGTGCCCGGCAGCCTGCAGGCGCTGGCGGCCATCCGGCCCGGCGTGCAGGTATACGGCTACGTGCCCGACGTGGTGCCGTGGATGGCCGGCGGCCGCATCGCGGTGGCGCCGCTGCGTTTCGGCGCCGGGGTGAAGGGCAAGATCAACCTGAGCATGGCCCATGGCCAGCCGGTGGTGGCGACCCCCTGCGCGGCCGAGGGCATGCACCTGCGCGACGGCCAGGACGTGCTGGTCGCCGATGGCGCCGCCGCCTTCGCCGACGCGGTGGTGCGGCTGCACGACGACGAAGCCCTGTGGCGGCGGCTGTCCGAAAACGGCCTGCGCAACATCGCCCGGCATTTCTCGATGGACGCCGCGCGCGAGACCGTGGCGCGCGTGTTCTTGAGCTAGGAACGCAGTGGTCAGGAACCAGGAACTAGAGGAAAGCAGGAAGACAGTCGGCTGTTGCCTTTACTGGTTCCTGGTTCCTGTCCACTACGTTCCTAGCGCTTCGCGCTGCCCAGCCGCTCGGCGAACGCCGGCAGCTCCGGCGTCGTCGCGTCCAGTTCGCGCGCCTGTTCCAGCGCGCGGCTGGCGAACGCGATGTCGCCCGCGCCCAGCCGTTCGCTGCCGACCGCCAGCCAGCGTTGCGCCAGGCGGCGGCGGGCCGCGGGCAGGAGCGGATCGCCCGGCGCCAGCGCCTGCCAGGCGTCCAGGCAGGTGCGCGCCGCCTGCAGGCGGTTGCCCTGCAGGTTGCCGTCCAGGCATGTCCGTGCGGCGGGCAGGATGCGGGCGCCGGCCTGCTTCACCCGCGTATCGCGCGGCGCCAGTGCCTGCGCGGCCTTGAAGCGGTCGTAGGCGCTGGCGCCCGGCGGCAGCAGCCATTGCCCGTGCGCGGCGGCGGTCTCCATCTGCGCCAGCAGCGCGCGCACCTGCCGTTCGCGCTCGGCCGCCGGCAACCGCGTTTCCAGCGTCTGCCGCGCGCGCGCGGCATGTGCACGCTGCAACGCCTGCTCGGCGGCGGCGACGTCGGGACTGTCCGGCGCCAGCGCGCGCGCCTGTTCCAGCGCCTGCCCGGCCTGGTCGAAATGGAAATCGCCGGCCAGCCGCACCGCCTCGCCGGCCCAGGCGCTGGCAATCCGCTGCAGGCCCTGCCGCGCCGCCGGGTCGTCGGCCACCGCCAGCACCTGCCGGTATCCGTCCGCGGCCTGGTGCAGGCGCCCGCGCGCCAGATCGCGCCCGGCCTGGTGGCGGCGCCGGTCCAGCGCGGCGTTCAGGGCGGCGCGGGCGGCGGGCAGTTCCGAATGCCCGGCGTCGTAGCCCTCCACCTGCCGCAGCAGGCGAGCGGCCGTTTCCAGTTCGTTGCGCTGCGCGGCCGCCATGGCGGCGGCCAGCAGGTCGGACAAGGCATCGTCCTTGCCCTGCAAGGCCTGCAGGTGGTCGGGGCGCACTGCCAGCACACGCTGGTACAGGGGCAAGGCGCTGTCGGGCCCATCGTCCAGCCGGCCCTGCGCCTGCGCCGCCTCGGCACGCCGCAGCAGGTCGTCGACGGTGTCGTGTTCGCGCGCCTGATGGCGCAGGTGCAGCGCGATGGCATCCAGCTGCGCCTGCGGCACCTGCAGCTGCCGGGCCAGCGCGAGCGCCTCCTGCGCGGCCTGGACGTCGCCGGCCGCCAACCGCTGCCGCGCCTGCTCCAGCGCCTTGCGCCCGGTGTCGGCCAGGGCGTCGCGCACGTCGCCGCGGTCCGGGTCCAGCGCCGCCGCGGCCTCGAACAGCTCGCGCGCGCCGCTGCCGTCGGCCGCGGACAGGTGCCCCTGGCGCAATGCGCGCTGGCCGTCGTCGAGCAGCTGCTGGATCTTCGTTTCCGGCCACAGCAGGTTGGCCAGCGGCTGCCGGAACACGGCCAGCAGCAGCGCCAGCACGGCGACCGCGAGGGCGATCGAACGCCAGGCGCGCGGGCTGTCCCAGCCACGCGCCACCCACCAACGCCCGTAGAGGCGCAGGCGGCCGATGGCCAGCGACAGCCATCGTGGAGCGTGGGGGTGCCCGTTCTGCATGCGGCCAGCCTAGCAGCCCGCCATGGCGCGCGGCCTGCCGCCGCGCCTCAGCCCATGCGGCGCGCTTCGTCCACCCCGGGCAGCGCGTCCAGCTTGCCCAGCAGGGTGGACAGCTGGCCGTAGTCGCTCACCTTCAGGCGCAGGCGCAGCTGCATGCGGCCGCTGTCGCGCAGCGGGTCGCTGTTGATGTCGAGCACATAGGCGTCCTCCTGCGCGATCAGGTTGGTGATGTCCTTCAGCAGCCAGCGCCGGTCCATCGCGCGGACCATCACGTCCACCTCGTAGCCCGAGCCGGCGCGGCCCCACTCCACCGGCAGCACGCGCTCGGGATGCGCGGCCGACAGCCGCGCCAGCGCCGGGCAGTCGGCGCGGTGCACGGTGACGCCGCGGGTGCGGGTGAGGTAGCCGGCGATGGGCTCGCCGGCCACCGGCTGGCAGCAGCGCGCCAGCTGCACCAGCAGGTTGCCCACGCCCTGCACGGTGAAATCGGAACGGCCGATGCTCTCGCGGCGCGCGGTCGGCCGCGGCAGCGGCGGCGTCGCCGGCGGCGGCTGGCTCTTTTCCTTCTCCGCCTCCAGCAGCGCGCGGCTGACCTGGTTGGGCCCGGTGTCGCCGAGCGCGACCTGGATGTACAGGTCGTCCACGCTGTCGGCATGGAAGCGCTTGGCCGCCACCATCAGGTCGGCCTGCTGCAGGCCCAGCCGCTTGAGCTCGCGGTCCAGCAGCTCGCGCCCGGCCTGCACGTTGCGCGCGCGGTCGAGCTTGTGGAACCAGGTGCGCACCTTCTCGCGCGAGCGGCTGCTGGCGAGGAAGCCATTGGCCGGCAACAGCCAGTCACGGCGCGGATCGGCCTCCCTGGCGGTCATGATCTCGACCCGGTCGCCGCTGCGCAGGCGGTAGGTCAGCGGCACGATGCGGCCGTTGACCTTGGCGCCGCGGCAGCGGTGCCCGACCATGGTGTGCACGTGGTAGGCGAAATCCAGCGGCGTGGCGCCAGCCGGCAGGTCCATCACCTCGCCCTTGGGGCTGAGCGCGTAGACCCGGTCCTCGATCAGCTCGGCATCCAGCGCGCCGGCCAGGTCCTCGGGGTTGGCCGCGTCCTGCGCCTGTTCGAGCAGCTGCCGCATCCAGGTGATCTTGCGGTCGAAGGCCTTCTCCGCGCCCTTGCCGCCCTCCTTGTACTTCCAGTGCGCGGCCACGCCCAGCTCGGCCTGGGCGTGCATCTCGTGGGTACGGATCTGCACTTCCACGGTGCGCCCTTCCGGGCCGATCACCGCGGTGTGCAGCGAGCGGTAGTCGTTGGCCTTGGGACGGGCGATGTAGTCGTCGAACTCGCTGGGGATCGGCGTCCACAGCGCATGCACCACGCCCAGGGTGGCGTAGCAGGCGCCGATGTCGTCCACCATCACCCGCACCGCGCGCAGGTCGTAGAGCTGGTCGAAGGCCAGCTTCTTCTTCTGCATCTTCCGCCAGATGCTGTAGATGTGCTTCGGCCGGCCGCTGACCTCGGCGCGGATGCCGTGCTCGCCCAGCGCCGCCGACAGCCGTCGCTTCACCGCCTCGACGTAGCGCTCGCGCGCCAGCCGGGTCTCGTCGACCTCGCGGGCGATGTGGCGGTAGGTGTCCGGTTCCAGGAAACGGAACGCCAGGTCTTCCAGCTCCCACTTCAGCTGCCAGATGCCCAGGCGGTTGGCCAGCGGCGCGTGGATGTCGCGGGTCAGCTGCGCCAGCGCACGGCGTTGTTCGTCCGGCAGCCTGTCGGCCGCGCGCATGCAGGCCAGCTGCCGCGCCAGCAGGATCGGCACCACGCGCAGGTCGTGGACGATGGACAGCAGCAGCCGGCGCAGGCCTTCGCTGTTGCGCCCGGCCTCGCGCCCGGCATGCAGCGCCCACACCTGGTCGGCGGCGTCCTGCCCGTCCAGCAGGCCGCGCACCGCAGTGGCGGCATTGCCCAGCGGCAGTTCCGGCAGGCGCGCGCGCAGGCCCGGCAGGTCGAACAGCAGCGCGGCGGCGATCACCGCCTCGTCGGCGGACAGCAGCGCCAGCGAATCCAGGGTGTCGGCCAGCACCGGCCACGGCAGGCGCGGCTGCGTGTCGGTGTCGGGCTGCCGCCACGCGGCGAGCAGGGCCTGCCGCAAGGTGTCGGAAAGCGCGCCGCAGGACGGGCGTTGCAGCAGGGCATCCAGGCCGGAAAGGGAGGAACGGTTCACAGCGGTCAATCGCAGGCGGATGCCCCTACACTAGCGCCCAACCGTCCACGGGAACAATCGCCCATGCAGCCCTCCCGCCATTCCCTCCTGCTCGCCGCCGCCCTGGCGTTCGTGCCGGTGTTCGCCGCCCAGGCGCAGCGCGTCGTCGAAGGCGACCTGCAGCAGCAGATGTCCGCCGAGGAATTCAAGGCCGCCGGCCTGGACAAGCTCTCCGCCGGCGAACTGGCCGCGCTCAACGCCTGGCTGCAGGGCAAGGGGCAGCGCGCCACCGCCACCGCGCTGGAACAGGCGCGCGAGGAAGGCCGCCAGGAAGTGATCGTGAAGAACCGCGGCTTCTTCGACTTCGGTTCCAAGGAGCCGATCCAGGCGCGGCTGGAAGGCGAGTTCCGCGGCTTCGGCAAGGGCCGCCAGTACACGCTGGACAACGGCCAGGTCTGGGAGCAGACCGACGATGCCAGCGTCGCCGGCGTGCGCAGGCAGGCGCCGGTCGTCAGGATCACCCCGGGCCTGTTGAATGTCTGGTACATGCAGATCGAAGGCCTCAACACCCGCGCCAAGGTCCGTCGCACCAAGTAAGCAAGGCGCTCTTCCCGATTCCGCGCGCCCGCCACCGCGGGCATCCCGACCACCGCGGGCGCCGTGCCCGCTTCCATCCCGGTTCGCCATGCCCGCCATCGTGTTGCTCATGCTGCTGCTCCTGCTGCCGGCCAGTGCGTCGGCCCAGGTCTACAAGTGCAAGGGAAAGTCCGGGGAAACCGCCTATTCGGAACATCCCTGCGACGCCGGTGCGCAGCCGATGAAACTGCGCGACGAGCGCCCGGCCGCGACGCCGCCGGTGGCCCTGGCCCCGTCCACGGCCGAACCGGGCATCGCCCCCGAGAGCGATGCCGAGCCGCCCCCCGTCGCCAGCACCGACCGCACCGCCGAACGCGAGTGCATCGCCAGCGCCACCGCCTCGATCTACGGTCCGTCCAACGACCGCGTGGCGACCTACCAGCAGCAGATGGCGATGCTCAACGAGCAGCGCGCCAATGCGGCGGACGCGCAGCGCAGCCAGGCCCTGCAGGCGCGCATGGCCAACCTGCGCCAGGCCATCACCCGCGAGCATTCGCACGCCCACGAGCAGGTCAGCGCCGCGCGCCGGCGCTGCGTCGACCAGTACCGCGCAACGCCGTAGGTTCGGCCTGCAGCCCCTGGAAACCTTCCATGTAGGAGCGACTGTAGGAGCGACGCCAGTCGCGAATGGGCTTCACAGGGAAAGCCCCGGTCGCGACTGGCGTCGCACCTACACCGGCTACCCGCGCAGCGCGGCGACCCGTTGCGCCAGCTTCTTCGGCGAGATGCCGGAGCGGAAGCCCAGTTCCTGGGCGAACAGCGACACCCGCAGTTCCTCGATGTCCCAGCGCAGCGCCGACCATTCCGGCCGCGTCGCGCGGCCATGCAGTTGCGCGTCCTCCAGCGCATCGACGAAGGGCTTGAGTTCCAGCATGCGCGCCTGGTCGCGCGGCGGATCGCGCTTGGCCCGCTCGGTGCGCAGGATCATCGCCTTCAGGTAGCGCGGGAACTGCGCCAGCGCATCGGCCGGGGTTTCGCGCAGGAAACCGGCGTGTATCAAGCCGGCCAGCTGCCGCTCCATGTCGTCGAGGTTGCCGCGCGCCCAGCCCATCAGCGGCGCTTCCAGCAGCGGCTTGAGCTCGCCCACCAGGCCGAGGATGGTTTCAGCCAGCTTCAGCCGCTGCATCGCCTCGCCGAACAGCTGCTTCGTGGCATCGGCGCGGCGCTGCTCGAAGGCGTCGGGCGAGCGGATCCCGTCCAGGCCATCGGCCAGCACCGCGTTCATCGCCGCGTCCACCAGGTCGCCGCGCAGGCGTTCCTGCGATTCGATCGCCGCGTACAGCAACCCGGTCTTGGGCGATACCGGCAGCTGCTTGCGGGCCTGCTTGACCTTGTCGGCCAGGGCGATCTCCAGCAGGCGCCGCACGCCGCCTGGATGCGCCAGCCGCGCCTCGCCACGATCGGCGAAGATGCGCAGCGCCGCCGTCTCGCCGGTGTCCACCAGCGCCGGATACGCTGGCACGCCGGCTTCGCCCGGCACCTGTTCGGGGATGGCGGTGGCCGGGAACCCACGCAGGCCTTCGGCCGCCAGCGCCTGCCCGGCACGCGCGGCGAAGGCCTCGCCGGCGCGCTCGCCGAAGCGCGCGCGCAGCGCGTCGAGGTCGCGCGACATCGCCAGCACCTTCGGCGGCGCTTCGCGCGAAGCCCCCCCACCCAACCTCCCCCCGTCCGCTACGCGGCCAAGGGGAGGGACAAAGTCCAGCAGCCGCAGGTTCATCCGCAGGTGCGGCTCCAGCACGGCTTCGTCGAAATCGGTGGCCGCCACCGCCGCGCCCGTGGCCCTGGACAGGAACCGCGCCAGCTCGCCGCGGATGTCGTCGGCCGACGGCTGCGGCCAGGCCTCGGCGAAGGCGCGGCCGAAATCGGGCGCGGGCACGTAGTTGCGGCGCATCGCCTTGGGCAGGCTGCGGATCAGCGCCGCCGCCTTGTCGGCGACGAAGCCCGGCGCCAGCCACGACAGCCGCGCCGGGTCCAGCGCGTTGAGCAGGTGCAGCGGCACGTCGAGGGTGACGCCGTCGTCCTCGGCGCCGGGCTCGAAGCGGTAGTGCAGCGCCAGCCGCGCGTCGCCCAGCGCGAGGTACTTCGGGTAGCGCTCCTGCTCGCTGCCCTCGCCCGGCAGCAAGTCGGCCAGCGTCCAGCGCAGGGTGCGGTGCTGCTCGGCCGGCAGCGCCTTCCACCACGCATCCAGCCCGCTGGCCGAATGGATCTCCGCCGGAACGCGGTCCAGGTACCAGCGCGCCTGCCAGTCCTCGCCGGCGACGATGCCGGCGCGGCGCAGCTTGGCCTCTTCCTCGCGCGCCTGTTCCAGCACCTTGAGGTTGTCGGCGACGAAGCCGGCGCGGGTGTTGATCTCGCCCGTCACCAGCGCCTGCCGCACGAAGATGTCATGCGCTTCGCCGGGGTTGATGCGGCCGTAGTGCACCGGCTTGCGCGGCGCCAGCACCAGCCCGAACAGGCTGATCTGCTCGGCCGCCAGCACCTGGCCCTGCGCGCGCGACCAGTGCGGGTCGAAATGCTTGCGCGCCAGCAGGTGCGGCAGTTCGGCGATCGCCCAGTCCGGCTCGATGGCGGCGTTGGTCAGGCCCCACACGCGCTGGGTGTCGAGCAGGGTCGCGCTGAGCACCCACGGCGGCGGCCGCTTGGCCAGCGCCGAGCCCGGGAACAGGTGGAAACGGCGCTGCCGCGGCGCCTGGAAATCGCCCTTGTCGGTGCGGTGGCCGATCTGCGTCGGCAGGCCGGCGAGGATCGCGCGGTGCAGCGCCTGGTAGGCGGCGACGCGGGCTTTCTCGGGCACGCCGGCGTCGGCCTGCACCGGAGCCGCCGCCTGGCGTCCCTTGGCGGGCGCCGGCGCAACCGCCTCGGGCCTGCCCTCGCGCGCCAGCCGCGCCGCCTTGTGCAGTTCGCCGCGCGTGGCCTTGCGCCTGGCCTCCGCGTCGCCACCGGCCGGCAGGGCGGGCGGCGCGGCCAGCAGCGCCTTGGCGAACGCGCCGTCGCCGGCGCTGTCCCAGCCCAGTTCCTCGCACAGCAGGCGCAGCTGCCGGTGCAGTTCGCGCCACTCGCGCATGCGCAGGAAGCCGAGGAAATGGCGGCCGCACCAGTCGCGCAGCTTCGATTGCGTCAGCTCCTCGTGGGCGGCGCGATAGGCCTCCCACAGGCGCAGGATGCCGAGGAACTCCGAGCGCGGATCGGCGAATGTCGCATGCGCGTTGTCGGCGGCCTCGCGCGCCTCCGGCGGCCGCTCGCGCGGGTCCTGGATGCCGAGGAAGGAGGCGATCACCAGCATCTCGTGCAGGCAACCGCCCTTCTGCGCGGCCACCAGCATCCGCGCCAGCTTCACGTCCACCGGCAACCGCGCCATCTGCCGGCCGATGGCGGTGAGCTTGCGCTCGCCGTCGATCGCGCCCAGCTCGGCCAGCTGCTGCCAGCCATCGGCCACCGCGCGTTCGTCCGGCGGCTCCAGGAACGGGAAGTCCTCGATCCTGCCCAGGCCCAGCTGCAACATGCGCAGGATCACGCCGGCCAGCGAGGAACGGCGGATCTCCGGGTCGGTGAACTCCGGGCGCGACTGGAAATCGGCCTCGGCATACAGGCGATAGCACACGCCCTCGGCGATGCGTCCGCAGCGGCCCTTGCGCTGGTTGGCGCTGGCCTGCGACACCGGCTCGATGTGCAGCCGATCGAGTTTCTGCCGCGGGCTGTAGCGCTTGACCCGCGCATGGCCGGGATCGACCACGTAGCGGATGCGCGGCACCGTCAATGAGGTTTCGGCGACGTTGGTGGTCAGCACCAGGCGCCGCTTCGGGCCGGGGTTGAACACCCGGTCCTGGTCCTTGGCCGAGAGCCGTGCGTACAGCGGCAGCACCTCGGTCTCGCGGTACTTGCGGCGTTCCAGTGCCTGGTGCGCATCGCGGATCTCGCGCTCGCCGGGCAGGAACACCAGCACGTCGCCGCGCGGGTCGCCGCGGGTGATTTCGTCGACCGCGGCGACGATGGCGTCGTTGATCGACACCGGGTCCGAACCGGCATCGTCGCCGCGCCCGCGGCCGCCACCCTTGGCTTCCACGGCCGGTGCCGGCCGCACCTCGTCGAGCGGCCGGTAGCGCACTTCCACCGGCCAGGTGCGGCCTTCGACGCTCACCACCGGCGCATCGTCGAAATGGCGGGAGAAACGCTCGGTGTCGATGGTGGCCGAGGTCACCACCAGCTTCAGGTCCGGGCGCCTGCGCAGCAGCTGCTTGAGGTAGCCGAGCAGGAAATCGATGTTGAGGCTGCGCTCGTGCGCCTCGTCGATGATCAGCGTGTCGTAGCGCGACAGCCAGCGGTCCGACGCGATCTCGGCCAGCAGGATGCCGTCGGTCATGAACTTGATGCGGCTGTCCTCGCCCACCTTGTCGGTGAAGCGCACCTGGTAGCCGACCACCGTGCCCAGCTCGGTCTGCAGCTCCTCGGCCACCCGCGTGGCCACCGCGCGCGCGGCGATGCGGCGCGGCTGCGTGCAGCCGATCATGCCGGCCTCGCCGCGCCCGGCGGCCAGGCACAGCTTGGGCAGCTGCGTGGTCTTGCCCGAGCCGGTTTCGCCGGCGATCACCACCACCTGGTGGTCGCGGATCAGCGCGGTGATGCGCTCGGCTTCACGCGCGATCGGCAGCGCGTCGTCCATGCTGATGGCGATCGGCCGCGCCGCGCGCTGCCGGCGCTGGTCGCGGGACGGTTCCAGCAACTGCCGGAAGGCCGTTTCGGCGGCGGCATCGGCCGGCTTGCCCTGCCAGCGCGACCACAGCCCCAGCAACCGCCCGCGGTCGCGGCTCATCGCCCCGTCGATGGCCTTGCGGGCGTCGCGCAGGCGCGCGGCGGTGTCCTTTTCGATAGCGCTCATCAATCGTTCAACGTGAAAACTTGAAATACCGGTAGTGTCCCGATGGCGCTATTGTGAAGCCATTCAACCCGCCAAGGAGTAAAGCGTCATGGCAAAAGCCAAGAGCAGCAGCAAACCCGAAGCCGGCAAGAAGAAGCTGGTGGCCGCGCCGTCGGTGCCGGGCATCGATATCGGGATCAAGGATGCCGATCGCAAGAAGGTGGCCGACGGTCTGTCGCACTTCCTCGCCGATGCCTACACGCTGTACCTGAAGACCCACAACTTCCACTGGAACGTCACCGGCTCGATGTTCAATTCGCTGCACACCATGTTCGAGGCGCAGTACACCGAGCAATGGACGGCGCTGGACGAGATCGCCGAGCGCATCCGCGCACTGGGCTTCAACGCGCCCGGCTCGTACCGCGAGTTCGTGACGCTGACCTCGATCGCCGAGGAACCGGGCCTGACCGACAGCGCCGACTGGCGCGAGATGGTGCGGCAGCTGGTGCAGGGCAACGAGGCGGTGTGCCGCACCGCGCGCAAGGTGCTGGAACTGGCCGAAAAGGCCGGCGACGCGCCCAGCGAGGACCTGCTGACCCAGCGCCTGCAGACCCACGAGAAGTACGCCTGGATGCTGCGCTCGCTGCTGCAGTAAACCCTTCGGGCCTTCGCCCCTGTGGGTTTTCCACGGTTCCGCACGCGGAACCGTGGACCCTGCTTCATCTGCCTGCCAGATCTCCCCGCCTTCGGCGCGCCCCCTTGACTCAAGGGGGCTTTCCTCCAGACGTATCGCCGCATCACTTCGACCAGCAGGCCGAGGCTGTGCCGACATCCGGGGCATCGAGTGTCGAGGACATGGCCCCGACCTGCTGCCGTAGCCCCTCTCCCACCGGGAGAGGGGTTGGGGAGAGGGCGACGGAGGCAAGAGGGTTCGGGCATCCAGGCTCCGTTCTCCCCGACCTACCCCAGGTACGAGGTTTTCCCCACGCATCGGCGGCGCTTTCCCGGAAGCCGGGCACGGGCCGCGCGGTATCCTATGCGGCATGCAATCCCCCGCCCACGAACTGCTGAAGCGCGTCTTCGGCTACGACGCCTTCCGCGGCAACCAGCAGGCCATCGTCGAACACGTCACCGCCGGCAACGACGCCCTGGTATTGATGCCCACCGGCGGCGGCAAGTCGCTGTGCTACCAGGTCCCGGCGCTGCTGCGCGAGGGCTGCGGCATCGTGGTTTCGCCGCTGATCGCGCTGATGCAGGACCAGGTGGAGGCGCTGCGCCAGCTCGGCGTGCGCGCCGAGTTCCTCAATTCGACGCTGGATGCGGAGACCGCCAGCCGCGTCGAGCGCGAACTGCTGGCCGGCGAACTCGATCTGCTCTACGTCGCCCCCGAGCGCCTGCTGACCGGCCGCTTCCTGTCGCTGCTCGAGCGCAGCCGCATCGCCCTGTTCGCGATCGACGAAGCGCACTGCGTGTCGCAGTGGGGCCACGATTTCCGCCCCGAATACCGGCAGCTGACCGTGCTGCACGAGCGCTGGCCGCAGATCCCGCGCATCGCCCTGACCGCCACCGCCGACCCGCCCACCCAGCGCGAGATCGCCGAGCGCCTGGACCTGGCGCAGGCCGAACACTTCATCAGTTCCTTCGACCGCCCCAACATCCGCTACACGGTGGTGCAGAAGGACAACGCCAAGCGCCAGCTGCTGGATTTCCTGCGCGGCCATCGCGGCGAGGCCGGCATCGTCTACTGCATGTCGCGGCGCAAGGTCGAGGAAACCGCGGACATGCTGCGTAGCGAAGGGCTGGACGCCCTGCCCTACCACGCCGGCCTGCCCGCCGAGGTGCGCGCGACCAACCAGCGCCGCTTCCTGCGCGAGGACGGCATCGTGATGTGCGCCACCATCGCCTTCGGCATGGGCATCGACAAGCCCGACGTACGCTTCGTCGCGCATACCGACCTGCCCAAGTCGATGGAAGGCTACTACCAGGAAACCGGACGCGCCGGACGCGACGGCGAGCCGGCCGAGGCATGGCTGTGCTACGGGCTGGGCGACGTGGTGCTGCTCAAGCAGATGATCGAACAGGGCGAGGCCGGCGAGGAGCGCAAGCACCTGGAACGCGCCAAGCTCGACCACCTGCTCGGCTACTGCGAGTCGATGCAGTGCCGCCGCCAGGTGCTGCTGGCCGGCTTCGGCGAGACCTACCCGCATCCCTGCGGCAACTGCGACAACTGCCTGACGCCGCCGGCCGCCTGGGACGCCACCGTTCCCGCGCAGAAGGCTCTGAGCTGCGTCTATCGCAGCGGCCAGCGCTTCGGCGTCGGCCACCTGATCGACATCCTGCGCGGCAGCGATGGCGAGCGCGTGCGCCAGCTCGGCCACGACAGGCTCAGCACCTTCGGCATCGGCAAGGACCTGGACGCGCGCAACTGGCGTGGCGTGTTCCGGCAGCTGGTCGCCGCCAGCCTGCTGGAAGTGGACCCGGAAGCGCATGGCGGCCTGCGCCTGACCGACGCCAGCCGCGACGTGCTCAAGGGCCGCCGCCAGGTGATGATGCGCCGCGAACCGCCCGCCACGCGCGGCGAGCGCGACCGCAGCGGCACCCCGCGCACCGGCGTGGCGGTACAGCCGGAAGACCTGGCCCTGTTCAACGCGCTGCGCGGCCTGCGCGCCGAGCTGGCGCGGGAACAGAACGTGCCGGCCTTCGTCATCTTCCACGACAGCACCCTGCGCAACATCGCCGAACAGCGCCCGACCAGTCTCGACGCGCTGGGCCGGGTCGGCGGCATCGGCGGCAGCAAGCTGACCCGCTACGGCCAGCGGCTGGTGGAGATCGTGCGCGAGCAGGGCTGAGGCGGGTTCACGTCTCGCCTCCCGCCAGCAGCATCAGCCCCTCGACCTGGCGCCGCGCAGGGGCGCCTTCGGCCTGCTGGCGCTCCAGCGTCGCGGCCGCCCGCCGCAGCGCCTCCAGCGCCGGTTGCCGTTGCCCGAGCCGGAGCAGGGTTTCGGCCAGTTCGGTGCGGCACAGCGCGGTCTCGACCTTGTCCTCGCCATGCAGGGAGCGGGAGAACTCCAGCGCGGCCCTGCGCAGCGCCAGCGCCGCGACGCCTTCGCCGCGCCGTTCGGCCAGGTCCGCGCGCGTGCGCATCAGCTGCAGTTGCAGGATCGTCGGCACCCGCGCGTTGAGCCGCTCCAGCAGCGCCCGCGCCTGTTCCACGTCGCCCTGCCGGATGTGCCAGCCGATGCGGTACAGGCGCGCTTCGATGCGCCCCGGCGCATCCGGCGGCAAGGCGGCATCCAGTCCTTCGTCGGCCTGCAGCAGCAACCAGCCCGCCTCGTCCATGTGCCCTTGCCGCATCAGCAGCGCTCCCAGGCCCACTTCCGCGCGCAGAGTGGTCGGCGACTTCGCGCCCAGCCGTTGCCTGCGGATCATCCAGGCGCGCCGGTACAGCCCTTCGGCCTGCGCCACGTCGCCGCGGCGTTCCTGCAGGTCGCCGTAGTTGAACAGGCCCATCGAATATTCCACCGAATCGACGCCATCAATGATCGCGCTCAGGCGCTGGCGCTCCTGGTACTGGCGCTCGGCCGACGCGTAGTCGCCCGAGTCGCGGTACAGGTCGGCCAGCCCGTCGTGCTGCTGCAGCACGAAGCTGCTTTCCGGTCCGTATAGTTCCTGCGCATGGCGCATGCCCGACTGCAGCAGGGGCAGCGCCTTCCGGTACTGCCCCTGCTCCCGCAGGAGCTGCGCCAGCCGCATTTCCGCGGCCAGCGTCATGCTGGTGCGCCGGCCGTGCAGGCCGGCCAGCACCTGGCGGAATTCGCGCTCGGCCGCTGCCCGCCGCCCCCAGCGCAGGTACAGCAATCCCTTGTTGTAGGACAACGCCAACCTTTCCGTGGCGGCGCTGCCCTCCGGCAGCTTCGCGTACAGCGCCATGGCGGTATCGAACGCTTCTTCGCCGAGGTCGAAGTGCTGCTGGTTCACCATTGCCAGCCCCTTCGCGCCATACAGCCGGGCCCGCACCGCCACGGCCCCGGTGCGCGGCAGCAGCGCCAGTCCGCGCTCGGCCAGCGCATTGCCCTTCACCCCGTCGCCATCTTTCGTCTTCTGCACGGCCAGCTCGGCCAGCACCGCCGCCGCATCCACCGGACGCCCCACGCGCGGGTCCATGAAGCCGTCGTAGGCCTGCTGCAGCAATGCCTCCGCCCGATGCGAGACCCCGGAATTGCGGTACGCGGTGCCCAGCACCGCGCGCATCCGGGCCAGCTGCGCGGGCGCATCGGCCAGGTCGTGCGAAACCCGCAGCGCCGCGTTGTCCAGCAGTTGCCGCGAGGACAGTTCCTGCTGCCCGCGCTCGGTGCGCAGGAACGGATCGGCGGTCTCGAACACGCCGACCATGAAATCGCCGACCTGCCGGGCGACGGCCGCCTCCTCCTCGGCCTGCCGCCGCGCCTGCATCACCCCGGCCACGAACAGCATCGCCACCGCAGCCGCCACTGCGCCGGCCGCCAACCCGCGCCAGTTGCGCTGCATGCCGCGCACCAGCCGATAGGCGCGGCCGCCGTCGCGGGCCGTCACCGGCTGGCGCTCCAGGTAGCGCGTCACGTCGGCCATCAAGGTCTCCACCGACCGGTAGCGGTCGGCGACGTCCAGCGCGCAGGCCTTGCGCGCGATGGCATCGAGGTCGCCGCGCAGCGCCCTGCGCCAGCGCAGGTCTTCCGGGGCGTTGGCCGAAGGCGGCGTCACCGGCGTGTCGATGTCCCGCAGGCCGCGGGCGCAGGCGCGTCCGGACAGCAGTTCCACCAGCAGCACGCCCAGGCTGTAGACGTCGCCGGCGACCCCCACCTGCTCGCCACGGATCAGTTCCGGGCTGGCATAGGCGGGCGTGCAGAAGCCCGCCTCCTGCCGGTCGCGGGCATCGCTGAGCAGGCGCGCCAGGCCGAAGTCCAGCAGTACCGGCCGGCCATCGGCCCGGACCAGGACGTTGCCCGGCTTCAGGTCGCAGTGCAGCACCAGGCGCTCGTGCGCGGACCGGACGATCGCGCAGATGCCCAGGAACAGGCGCAGCCGCTGTTCCAGGCCCGGCGCGTGGCTGGCGCAATGACGGTCCAGCGGCAACCCGTCGATGAACTCCATGACCAGGTACGGATACCCGTCGGGGGTGGTGCCGCCGTCGTAGAGCTGGGCGACATCGGGCAGGTGCAGCCCGGCCAGCACCTGCCGCTCGGCCTGCAGCCGTTCCACCTCGTCCGGTCCCGGCAGGCCATGCAGCAGCTTGATCGCCACCGTGCGCCGGTAGACGCCGTCGTCGCGCTCGGCCTTGAACACCGTGCCCATGCCGCCGCGGGCGATGCGCTCGGTCAGGCGCCACGGCCCCAGGCGCTGGCCCACGCCCAGCTCCGGCGCGAGCATCCGCGCCAGGGCCGTATCCAGCCGGCTGCCGACCCGGCGCAGGCCATCGGTCTGCGAGCGCAGCAGCTGCAGCACCTCGTCCACCAGCCCAGGCTCGCCGCAGCGTTCGTCCAGCGCCTGCCGCCACTGCTCTTCCGGCAGGTCGCAGACGGCGTCGAACAGGTCGCGGACCTGTCGCCAGCGCGCCGCGTCGCCCGCCGTATCCCCGGTCGCCATCAGGCCAGCTGACGGTTGAGCCAGGCCCGGGCGAAGCGCAGGTCGCGGTCCACGGTCGGCAGCGACACGCCCAGCACCATGGCGATCTCGTCGCGGCTCATCCCGCCGAAATAGGTCAGCTCGACCATGCTCGCCGCCCGCGGTTCCAGCTCGGAAAGCTGGTTCAGCGCCTGGTGCAGCGCCATCACGTCATGGCCGTCGTCGTCCCCGGCCTGCACCTCGCTGGCATGGGACAGGGTCAGCTGCACGAGATCGCCGCCGCGCTTGTCCGCCGAGCGGGCGCGCAGGTGGTCCACCAGCACCGAGCGCATCTTCAGCGCCGCCACCGCGATGAAATGGGCGCGGTCCTTGTAGTCCGCCTCTGCGCCCAGCAGGCGCAGCAGCGACTCGTTGACCAGCGCCGCCGGCTGCAGGGTCCCGCCGGCGTGGTTGAACAGCCGGCTGCGCGCGACCAGCATGAGGTCCGCATACAGGGCTTCGAACAACTGTTCCCGCGCCTGCATGTCGCCCGCTTGCCAGCGATGCAGGAGTTGGGTGATTTGGCTGCTCAAACGTCCCCCACGCCCCCGAACACGATCCTCGCCATCGGCGACCTGCGCCCATGGTAGGACCGGCACCGGCGACTGCCAACCGGCAGCGGGCCAGCGCGTCCATCCGGCCGGCGCGGAAACCGCCGGCCCACCGCGCCGCCGCCACGGACGGCGGCAACAAAAAGCCCCGCGCGAGGCGGGGCTTCCTGCAGTCATTGGTGGGCCGTGAAGGATTCGAACCTTCGACCAAAAGATTAAAAGTCTTCTGCTCTACCGACTGAGCTAACGGCCCAAACAAATACCCGGCTTGGCGCCGGGGTGCGCATTCTAGCGCAACACGCCCGAAACCGGAATTCAGGCGTAGTGCGTCGGATCGGCCAGGCCGGCCGCGGCGAACCCGTCGGCGCGCAACCGGCAGGCGTCGCAATGGCCGCAGGCGCGGCCCTGCGCGTCGGCGCGGTAGCAGGACACGGTGAGGCCGAAATCCACGCCCAGCCGCGCGCCTTCGCTGGCGATCTGCGCCTTGCTCAGGTACTGCAGCGGCGCGTGGATGCGGATGCCCGCGCCTTCCACGCCGGCCTTGGTCGCCAGGTTGGCCAGGGCCTCGAAGGCGGCGACGAACTCGGGCCGGCAATCCGGGTAGCCGGAATAATCGACCGCGTTGACGCCGCAGAAGATGTCGTTGGCGCCCAGCACCTCGGCCCAGCCCAGCGCCAGCGAGAGCATGATGGTGTTGCGCGCCGGCACGTAGGTGACCGGGATGCCCTCGCCGCCGGCGTCGGGCACGTCGATGTCGGCGGTCAGCGCCGAACCGCCGATGCTGCGCAGGTCCACGTCCACGACCTTGTGCGCGGCCACGCCCAGCGCCTGCGCCACGCGGGCGGCGGCGTGCAGCTCGGAGGTGTGGCGCTGGCCGTAGCGCACGCTCAGCGCGTGCACGGTGAAGCCCTGTTCCTGGGCCATGGCGACGACGGCGGCCGAATCCATGCCGCCGGAAAGAAGCACGACTGCCTTCTTCATGGAGTGATATTCCGGTTGGGGAGGGAACGCCAGCACGCTGTCCCGCGCCGGTGCGAGTGTGGGAACGACGGGCAGGTCACCTGCCCGGCTCGTCGTTCCAGAGAAGCTTGTGCAGCTGCATCTGGAAGCGCACCGGCAGGCGGTCGGCGACGATCCAGTCGGCCAGCTCGCGGGCGCCGAGCCGATCCTTGCACGGCGAGAACAGCACCATGCAGCGCTCGTGCAGGCGCTGCGCGGCGACCATGTCGCGGGCCCACTCGTAGTCGCCGCGGTCGCAGAGCACGAACTTGACCTGGTCGCGCGCGGTCAGCAGCGGCAGGTTCTCCATCCGGTTGCGCGCCAGTTCGCCCGAGCCGGGCGTCTTCAGGTCGACCACGCGCGATACGCGCGGATCGACGCTGCCGACGTCCAGCGCGCCGGAGGTCTCCAGCGAGACCTCCAGCCCCGCGTCGCACAGCTGGCGCAGCAGCACCAGGCAGCGCTTCTGCGCCAGCGGCTCGCCGCCGGTCACGCAGACGTGGCGCACGCCGTAGCCGAGCACCTCGGCGACGATGTCGTCGATGTCGCGCCACTGGCCGCCATGGAAGGCGTATTCGGTATCGCAGTAGCCGCAGCGCAGCGGGCAGCCGGTCAGGCGCACGAACACCGTCGGCCAGCCCGCGGCATCGGCCTCGCCCTGCAGGGACAGGAAAATCTCGGTGATCTTCAGCCGCGGCAACGGCGACTGCACGATCTCGCTGGGCGTGGCGGCGGCGCTGGACGGGGAAACGGCGGTCATGGCGGAAACTTCTGGAAGGACGGGCGGCGGCTGCGATGCCGCAAACGAAAGCAGCCGGGCATGGCCCGGCTCGACGGAAAACCTGCCGCGAGACTCAGCGGATCTGCTGGCCGAGCCGGATCGACTGCAGGCGGTCCTGCGCGGTCCGTGCGGCGTCGCTGCCGGGGAAACGCGAAGCGACCTGTTCGAGCGTCTGCTCGGCCTTCGCCGCGTCGCCCTGGCCGAACTGGGCCAGCCCCAGCTTCAACAGGCCGCCGGCCGCCTTGTCGTGGGTCGGATAGCGGGCGACCAGGTCGCGGAACTGCGCCTCGGCCAGCTGGAAATTGCGGGTGGCGTAATAGCTCTCGCCCAGCCAGTACAGCGCGTTGGGGGCATAGACGCCGTTGGGATACTGCTCCAGGAACCCCTGGAAGAGACGCGCCGACTCATCGTACCTGCCGGCCTTGAGCGCGTCGAAGGCCACGTTGTACGCGGTCCGCTCGTCGCCTGCCGCGGCGACCGCGCCGGCATCGCCGCGCACGGTCGGGGGCTTCTCGGCCGCCGCCGCCGGCTTGGCTTCGGGGGACGCCGGCAACGCGGGCGTACCCGCCGGCACCGCACCGCTCTCGAGGCGGTTCAGGCGCCCGTCCAGGTCCAGGTACTGGTCCCGGCTGCGCTGCTTGAGCTGTTCGTTCTCGTGCTGGAGCTGCTCGATCGTGCCCTGCAACGCCTGCATCTCGCTGCGCAGCTGCTGCAGCTGGTTGAGCATGTCGGTGTTGGCCTGGCTGTTCTGGACCTGCTGTTCCAGCGCGCCGACACGGTCGGCCAGGCTCTGCCGCTGCGCATGGGCGGGTGCGGCAGCCACGAGGGCTGCCGCCACCACGAGCATCATCGTCTTGATGCCGGTACGCATCGATTACTGCGCGGTGTAGACGATTTCGACGCGACGGTTCTGCGACCAGCAGGACTCGTTCGACTCGGTGCAGACCGGGCGCTCTTCGCCGTAGGACACGACGGTCAGCTGCGAGGCCGAGCCACCGTTGGCCTGCAGGGCCGAATTCACGGCATTGCCGCGACGCTCGCCCAAGGCCTGGTTGTAGGCGCGGCTGCCGCGCTCGTCGGTGTGGCCCTGCAGGGTGATGCGCGAGGACGGACGGTCACGCAGGTACTTGGCGTGGCACGCCATGATGGCCTGGAACTCCGACTTCACTTCGTCCTTGTCGAAGTCGAAGTAGACGACGCGCTGGCGCAGGCAGGCATCGGTGTCCAGGTCGCCCGGGCCGTACAGGCCGGAGGTCGACGGGCCGGTCGCCGGCGCGGTCGGGGTGGTGTCGACCGGCTGGGCCGGCTGTTCCTTCACCTTCTTCGAGCAGCCGGCCAGCGCGGCAACCGAAAGAAGCGAAACCAGCAATACGCGAGTGGACTTGTTCATGGCGATACCTAAAGGCTCCTGGGCCATTGATGGGGTTTAATGCGAGTCGGATATTAACATTTTATCAACGCGCGGTACGGTACGGGCCCCATGCGGGCTCGCGCACGTCGCCGTCCGCCAGGACCAGGCGCTGGCGGACCCGCGCGTCGGCCGATACGGCATACAGCACTCCACGCCCGCCCTCGCGGGCGGCATACAACACCATGCTTGCGTTGGGGGCGAAGCTGGGCGATTCGTCAAGCGAACCCGGCGACAGCGTGCTCCAGCGCGGCGAGCCTAGGCTGCTGTCCATCAGTGCGATCTTGTAGGTATTGCCGCTGCCCTGCGCCATGGCGAGCTTCTTGCCGTCATAGGACACGGAGACCTTGGCGTTGTAGTTGCCCTGGAAGGTCACGCGGCTGGCGCTGCCACCGGAAGCCGGCACCTGGTAGATCTGCGGGCGGCCGCCGCGGTCGGAGGTGAAATAGATGATGCTGCCGTCCGCGCTCCAGGTCGGCTCGGTGTCGATGGCGAAGTGGCTGGTCAGCTGGGTCAGCTGCTTGCTGGCCAGGTCCATCACGTAGATCTCGGGGTTGCCGCTGCGCGAGAGCGTCAGCGCCAGGCGGTTGCCGTCCGGGGAGAACGCCGGGGCGCTGTTGATGCCGCGGAAGCTGGCGACCAGTTCGCGCGCGCCGGTGGCGATGTTCTGGATGTAGATCGCCGAGTTGCCGCGCTCGAAGCTGACATAGGCCAGGCGGTTGCCGTCCGGGCTCCACGACGGCGACAGCAGCGGCTCGGCCGAGCGCACGATGGTCTGCGGGTTGTAGCCGTCCGAATCGGCCACCATCAGCGCATAGCGCATGGCGTCGCCGCGACCGCTGGCGGTGACGTAGGCGATGCGGGTCCAGAACGCGCCACGCACGCCGGTGATCTTCTCGTAGATAGCGTCGGCCATCTGGTGGGCGACGTCGCGCATCGCGTTGGAACGGGCGGTCATCGCCAGGCCCAGCATGCGCTCGCCCTTGGCCACGTCGAACAGCTCGTACTCGACGCGGTAGGCGCCGGCGCCGGCGTCGAGCACGCGGCCGACGACCAGGTAGTCCTGCTTGAGCGCGCGCCAGGTCGGGTACTGTACCTCGCTGCCGCGGGTCGGGCGCTGCACGATCTGCGCCTCGGGCAGGGTGCGGAACTGGCCGGAACGGTCTAGGTCCGAACGCACCACCGCGGCGACGTCGGTCTGCGGCGCGCCGGCCGTTCCCTGGTAGGGCATGGGCACCACGGTGATCGGCAGCGCCGACGCGTTGCCGCCGATGATGTCGATCTCCAGCCCCCGTTGCTGCGCCATCGCCACCAGGGGCAACAGCAGTACGGTCAGGGCGGCCAGCCAGCGAAGCGGTTTCTTCATGGGGTGCTCAACGATCGGATGAACAGGGGACAGGGATAGCAGCAGGTGGATGAACATTTTCGCAATCGTGAACGAAAATCCCGTGAAATCCAGCCCCGGCACCGCCATCGACGCCGGGAACAGGCGGAATTGGAACCCATGGGTCCCGACGACGGAGTGAAACCGCCGCGTATCAGCGGTCCTGCGCCTCGAAGGTGAAGTTCAGGGTGCGCTGGAACACCGACTCGAAGCCGCGGTAGGGCAGCGGCTGCGCGCGCAGCACCGCCGCCTCGACCGAGCGCCGGCCGGCATCGTCGTACGGGCAACCAGCGGCGAACTGCACCTCCACCACCTCGCCGCCGGGCAGCTGGCGGATGGTCAGGCGGCAGCGCTGGCCGCGCGGGATGCTGTCCGGACGCACCCACTGGTTGAGCACGGCCTGCTGGATGGCGGCGGCGTACTTGGCGGTCAGGTCGTTGCTGGTGCCGCCCTGCCCCGGCGACGCCTGCGGCGTGCCGCTGCTGGGTGAGGCGCTGGACGCAGCCGCCTGCGCGCGCGCCTGGGCATCGGCCACCTGGCGCTGGCGCTGCTCGGCGAGCTTGACCTCGCGTTCGGCCTGCTCGCGCTTGCGGCGGATCTCGGCGATCTTGTCCTGGCGCTCCTGCTCGGCCTTGGCCTCGTTGGCCTTGCGCTGCTCGTCAGCCAGCTTCTTCTGGCGGTCGGCCTCTTCCTGCTGCTTGGCCAGCCGCAGTTTCTGCTCGGCCTCTTCCACGCGCTTGCGCTCGGTCAGGTCGATCTGCTCCTGGCGGCGCTTGGCTTCCTGTTCCTGCTTGGCTTTCTCTTCGGCGATAGCCAGCGCGCTGACCCGCTCCTGGTCGACCGTATCCGGCTGGGCGATGCGCTCCTGCGCGTTGTGCTGCTGCGGCGTCGGCGCATCCTGCGGCCGGGGTTCGGGAATCGGCTGCGGCGGCGGAATGGTGTCCTCGGGCACCGGCTCGGGCTGCACGTCCTGCACCGGCCCGGGCAGCGGCGGCAGCTTCTCCGAGGCGCGCAGCGCGCTGCGCGCGGCCGCGGCCTCGGCGGCGGACAGTTGCAGGCTGGCCTCCACCGTCGGGTCGCCGGCCGCCGCCTCGGTACTGCGCGAGGGTGACCACAACCACGCCGCGATGAACACCAGCGCGACCAGCACGTGCACCAGCAACGCCAGTACGACGGGCATGCCCCATTCGTTGTCGGGGTTGCGCAGTGGCGGCAGGACGTCAGTGTGCATCGGTCGCCAGACCCACCTTCTCGATCCTGGCCGCCTTGATCACGTCCATCGCGGCCACGACCTTTTCATAGGCCACGGCGCGGTCGGCGGCGACGATCACGCGCAGGTTCCTGTCCTGCGCCGCCATCGCGCCCAGCTGTGCCTGCAGCGTGGCCGCATCCATCCGCTCGGGATTCTTGGCGTCGGGCAGTTTCAGGCTCAACTGGCCGTCGGCCAGCACCGAGACGATCACCGGGTCCTGCTTGCTCTCCAGCGCCTTGGCGTTGGAGGTGGGCAGGTCGACCTCGAAGCTGAGCGTCAGCAGCGGCGCGGTCACCATGAAGATGATCAGCAGCACCAGCATCACGTCGATGTACGGCACGACGTTGATCTCGGATTTGAGCTTGCGGCGCTTGCGCCGGGAAATGCCGGAAATCATGGGGGGCTGTTCCTGTTGGATCCCCGCGCGGAAATGCGCGGGCGGTTGCGGGGGACCCGCATCACTCGTCGGCGCCGGACTGGCGCTGCAGGATCGAACTGAACTCCTCGGCGAAGGTCTCGTAGCGCACCGACAGCCGTTCCACGCGGGTGGTGAAGCGGTTGTAGGCCCAGGTCGCCGGAATCGCCACGAACAGGCCGATGGCGGTGGCGAACAGCGCTTCGGAGATGCCCGGCGCGACCGAGGCGATGCCGGCCTGCTCGCCGCTGCTGATCATGTCGTGCATGGTCACCATGATGCCGAACACGGTGCCGACCAGGCCCACGTAGGGCGCGTTGGAGCCGATGTTGGCCAGCAGCTCCAGGTTGCGCTCCAGCCCGTCGACCTCGCGCGCGAAGGTGGTGCGCATCGCGCGCTGGGTGCCTTCCAGCTGGGTGCGGCTGTCCAGGCCGCGGCGGCCGTTCAAGCGGCTGTATTCGCGGAAGCCGGACTCGAAGATCGCTTCCAGGCCGTCCACGGCGCGGTTGCGGTCGGCGGCCGACGCATACAGCTTGCCGAGGTCGGCGCCGGACCAGAAGCGGTTCTCGAAGTCGTCGGCGGCGCGGTCGGCGGCCTTGAACACGCGCGCCTTGCGGAAAATGATCACCCAGCTGATGAACGAGCCGGCCAGCAGCAGCAGCACGATCAGCTTGACCGGGATGCTGGCCTTGAGCATCAGGTCCAGGTAGTTGATGCCGCCATGGCTGGCGCCGGCCACGGTCTGCGCCGCGGCGGCGCTGACGTCCGCCGGCAGCGCCTCGGTCACGGTGGCCTGCAGGGCCAGAAGCAAAGCGATCATCCGATGTTCCTCAGTCTTGCGCGTGTTGGGTTTCGAATTGTTTGAGCATGGCGTGCAGCGTGTCGTCCATGGCCTGCGGGCGGAAATCGCGGGCGCCGACCGCGGCCAGCCGCACCTGCGCGGTCACCAGCGGCTGGCCGTCGCGCAGCACCGCCTGGCGGATCACCAGGCTGGCGCGGCGGCACTGCAGCAGTTCCACCGTGACCTCCAGCGCATCGTCCAGCCGGGCCGGCTTGAGGAAGTCCAGCGTCATCGCGCGGACCACGAACACCTGCCCATCGCCGCTGCGCATGGCTTCCTGCCCATAGCCCATCGCCCGCATCCATTCGGTGCGCGCGCGTTCCATGAACGCCACGTAGCGCGCGTGGTAGACCACGCCGCCAGCGTCGGTATCTTCCCAATAGATGCGTGTCGGCCAACTGAACCGTGCCTCACTCATCGCCGTGCGGCTCCGCGAACAGGTCGGCCGGCGCGGTCTTGGGCTTCAGGCCCATGTGCCGGTAGGCCTTGTGGGTGGCCATGCGCCCGCGCGCGGTGCGCACCAGGAAGCCCTGCTGGATCAGGTAGGGCTCGACCACGTCTTCCAGCGTGCCGCGTTCTTCCGACAGCGCCGCGGCCAGCGACTCGATGCCGACCGGGCCGCCGTCGAAGTATTCCACCAGGGTACGCAGCAGGCGCCGGTCCAGTTCGTCGAAGCCTTCCGGATCGACCTTGAGCATCTGCATCGCCGCCTGCGCCACGTCCTGGTCGATATGGCCGCCGGCCCGGACCTGGGCGTAGTCGCGCACGCGACGCAGCAGGCGGTTGGCGATGCGCGGGGTGCCGCGCGAACGCCGCGCGATCTCGCCGGCGCCCTCGGCGCTGCAGTCGATGCCGAGGATGGCCGCCGAGCGGCGCACGATACGGGTCAGCTCCTCGGCCGAGTAGAACTCCAGGCGCTGCACGATGCCGAAACGGTCGCGCAGCGGCGCGGTCAGCAGGCCGGCGCGGGTGGTGGCGCCGATCAGGGTGAAGGGTGGCAGGTCGAGCTTGATCGAGCGCGCGGCTGGGCCCTCGCCGATCATGATGTCGATCTGGAAGTCCTCCATCGCCGGGTACAGCACTTCCTCGACCACCGGCGAGAGGCGGTGGATCTCGTCCACGAACAGCACGTCGTGCGGCTGCAGGTTGGTCAGCAGCGCGGCCAGGTCGCCGGCCTTCTCGATCACCGGGCCGGAGGTCACGCGCAGGCCGACGCCCAGTTCGTTGGCGATCACGTGGCTCAGCGTGGTCTTGCCCAGCCCGGGCGGGCCGAAGATCAGCACGTGGTCCAGCGCCTCGCCGCGCGACCGGGCCGCCTGGATGTAGATGTCCAGCTGCTCGCGCACCGGCTGCTGGCCGAGGTAGTCGGCAAGCCGCTTCGGGCGGATGCTGGCGTCGGCGGCGTCGTCCTCGCGGGTGGCCGCGGCGGCGATGATGCGGGGTTCGGTCATGCGTGGATTATGCCGGACGCGGCGGCTTTTACTCCCTCCCTTTGCGCGAAGCGCAAGGGGAGGGCTGGGGAGGGGTGCTTCGTGTCCGGATGCACGCCGCCAGCGTTGATGGGAGGTTCTCGGTCGGTTCGGGCAAAAAGGCAACCCCTCCCCGGCCCTCCCCTGCGCGCTGCGCGCGCAAGGGAGGGGGCAGGAGCGTGCATTCCGGCGCGCGCCGGGAGGAGCTAGATCTCGATCTGCGCGCCCAGCTCCACCAGCCGGTTGCCGGGGATGCGGAAGAAGCCCGTGGCCGAGGCGGCGTTGCGGTGCATGAAGGCGAACAGCTTGTCGCGCCAGATCGGCATGCCGCGGTTGGCGCTGGCGACGATGGTCTCGCGGCTGGCGAAGAAGGTGGTGTCCATCGGGTCGAAGTAGATGCCGCCATGGTCGCAGGAACGCATCAGCGCCAGCGGCACGTCGGGCGTCTCCATGAAGCCGAAGCGGACGTGGATGCGGTAGAACTCGTCGCCCACCGGCTCGATCTTCAGCCGCTGCCCCGCCGCCGCATACGGCACCGGCAGGGTCTCCACGTGCAGGAACACGTTGCGCTCGTGCAGCACCTTGTTGTGCTTGAGGTTGTGCATCAGCGCGTGCGGCACCACCGTCAGGTCGGTGGTCAGGAACACCGCGGTGCCTGGCACGCGCACCGGCGGGGCCAGCATCAGCCCCGGCAGGAAGGTGTCGATGCGGATGCCGTCCTTGCGCACTTCGTCGCGCAGCAGTTCGCGGCCGCGGCGCCAGGTGCGCATCATCGTGAACAGCACGATGCCCAGCGCCACCGGGAACCAGGCGCCCTGCAGCAGCTTGGCGCCGTTGGCGACGACGAAGCCCAGGTCGATCATGAAGAACACCACGCACAGCGCCAGTATCCAGCGCTGCGCGCGCGGCCACAGCGCGCGTGCCACCAGCGCCAGCAGCAGGGTGTCGATCAACATGGTCGCCGACACCGAGATGCCGTAGGCCACGGCCAGGTTGCTGGAGCTGCGGAACGCCAGCACCAGCCCGAACACCATCACCGCCAGCCCCCAGTTGATGCCGGGGATGTAGATCTGGCCGATGGTGTCGTGCGAGGTGTGCTTGATGCGCATGCGCGGGATGTAGCCCAGCTGCATGGCCTGGCGCGACACCGAGAACGCGCCGGTGATCACCGACTGGCTGGCAATCACCGCCGCCATCGTCGCCAGCACGATCATCGGCACCAGCGCCCAGCCGGGGATCGCCTCGAAGAACGGGTTGACCACCGCGTCGGGCCGGCGCAGCACCAGCGCACCCTGCCCCAGGTAGTTCAGCACCAGGCACGGCAGCACGAAGAAGTACCAGGCATGGCGGATCGGCGGCGCGCCGAAGTGGCCCATGTCCGCGTACAGCGCCTCGCCGCCGGTCACCGCCAGCACCACCGCGCCGAAGATGAAGACGCCGTGCCAGCCGTGCTCGATGAAGAAGCGCACCGCCCACCATGGGTTGAAGGCCTTGAGCACCTCCGGCGCGGCAACCACGTTCCAGATGCCGATGGTCGCCAGCGACAGGAACCACAGCATCATCACCGGGCCGAACACCTTGCCCACCTTCTCGGTACCGAAGCGCTGCGCGGCGAACACCGCCGCCAGCACCACCAGGGTGATCGGCACCACGAAGTGGCCCAGGGCCGGCGCGGCCACCTGCAGGCCCTCAACCGCGCCCAGCACCGAGATGGCCGGGGTGATCACGCCGTCGCCGAAGAACAGCGAGGCGCCGAAGATGCCGAGGATGCCGATCACGTAGGCCGAGCGCGAGCCGTTGCGCAGGGTGCGCTGGGCCAGCGCCATCAGCGCCATGATGCCGCCCTCGCCATCGTTGTCGGCGCGCATGATGATGGTCACGTACTTGAGCGTGACCACCATGATCAGCGCCCAGAACGCCAGCGACAGCACGCCCAGCACGGTGTCGTGGCCGCTGTCCAGGCCGTAGTGCGGCGAGAACGCCTCCTTGAGCGTGTACAGCGGGCTGGTGCCGATGTCGCCGAACACGACGCCGATGGCGCCGACGATCAGCGCCAGGCCGCCGGCGGCGCCCGGACTGCCGTGGTGGCCGGAGGTTTCAGGCTTGGAAGCAGCGTGGGACATGATGATCTCGGTCGCCCGGGAGGAAATGCGTCAGCGCAGCGCCGATTGCAGCGCCTTGCGGATCACCGTGGCGACGTCGTCGCCCTCGGCCGCCGCATCGCGCGCCATCTTCGCCGCCTCGGCAGGTTTGTAACCCAGTTGCTGCAACGCCACCGTCGCCTCGGACACCGGATCGGTGGCCAGCGCACCGCCTACCATCGGCGAACCGCCGCCGGCGAAGTCGGCGGCCTTGTCGCGCAGTTCGACGACCATGCGCTCGGCGGTCTTCTTGCCGATGCCGGGGATGCGGGTCAGCGCGGTGATGTCGCCGGCCTGGATCAGCCGGCCGAACTCGTCCACGCTGACCCCGGACAGCACCGCCAGCGCGATCTTCGCGCCGATGCCGGTGACCTTCTGCACGTCGCGGAACAGGCGCCGCTCGCCCTCGCGCAGGAAGCCGTACAGCGACACGCTGTCCTCCTTCTGCGCATAGTGGGTGAACAGCACCACCTCGCGGCCGATGTCGGGCAGGTCGTAGAAGGTGCTCATCGGCGCCTCCAGTTCATAGCCGACGCCGCCCACGTCGATCACCAGCCACGGAGGGGCCTTGTGGGCGAGGATGCCGCGCAGGCGACCGATCATGGGAATGCTCCTGCTGTTGTTCCCTTCTCCCTTCGGGGTGAGGGAGTGTTGCTCATGCGCCACTGGCGCCTACACGCCCGAACGCCCTGCGCGCTGCGCGGGGCCGGGGCACGGAGTGAGGCGGTGCGCAGCGCCGAAAGCAAGCAATGGGGTTCTGTCTGCTGCACGAGGCGTTGACCATCTCCGCTTCGCCATCCCTCACCCCAACCCCTCTCCCAGAGGGAGAGGGGCTCAAGTGGCCTGGTCTGCAACCGGTTCATTTGCGACTCCAGGCCATGCGTGCATCCACCCCCAGCCGATTGGCGGTGGCACGCACATGCGCATGGGTGATGGCCACCGCCAACGCATCGGCGGCGTCGGCCTGCAGCTTGCCCTGCAGGCCGAGCATCAGTCCGACCATGTGCTGCACCTGCTGCTTCTCCGCGCCGCCGCGGCCGACCACGGCCAGCTTGATCTCGGTGGCGGCGTACTCGCTGACCGGCAGGTCGCGCAGCACCACCGCGCACAGCGCCGCGCCGCGCGCCTGGCCGAGCTTGAGCGCCGAGTCGGCGTTCTTGGCCATGAACACCTTCTCGATGGCCACTTCCTGCGGCCGGTATTCGTCGATCAGCGCATGCACGCCCTGCACCAGCCGCTTCAGGCGCAGGGCGAAGGTCTCCGCACCCAGCAGCACCAGCGGCTGGTGGTGGACGTGGCAGCTGCGCCCGCCGGCATCGACGTCGATGATGCCGATGCCGGTGCGCTGCGAGCCGGGGTCGATGCCGAGGATGCGGGTCATTGCCGTGGCGGCCGGGAAGGAACGGCGGCCATGATCGCCGGCCGCCGTCTCACGTGACGGGACGCGGGCGCGCCGTCAGGCCTGCTCCAGGCCGGCCTGGTCGACGTTGGAATACACGTCCTGCACGTCGTCCAGGTCCTCGAGCATGTCCAGCAGCTTCTTCACCTGCAGCGCGACATCGCCGGCGACGGCGATGTCGTTGTCGGCGCGGAAGGTGATCTCGGCATGGTCGGCGGCCAGCCCGGTTGCTTCCATCGCGTCCTTCACCGCCGAAAAATTCTCCGGTGCGGTGATGACGTCGATCGAAGCATCGTCGGGATAGACGACGATGTCATCGGCGCCGGCCTCGATGGCCGCCTCGGTGATCTTCTCCTCGTCGGCGCCCGGCGCGTAGCTCAGCACGCCCAGCCGCTTGAACATGAAGGCCACCGAACCCTCGGTGCCCATGTTGCCGCCGCACTTGGAGAAGGCATGGCGCACGTCGGCCACGGTACGCACGCGGTTGTCGGTCAGGCAGTCGACAATGACCGCCACGCCGCCCGGCGCGTAGCCTTCGTAGCGGATTTCCTCGTACTCGACGCCTTCCAGCTCGCCGGTGGCCTTCTTGATGGCGCGCTCGATCACGTCCTTGGACATGTTCGCGGCCAGGCCCTTGTCCATCGCCACGCGCAGGCGCGGGTTGTTGTTGGGGTCGCCTCCACCGCCGCGCGCGGCCACGCCGATCTCGCGGATGATCTTGGTGAAAATCTTGCCGCGCTTCGCGTCGGACGCGTTCTTGCGGGCTTCGATGGAAGGACCTCTACCCATGGGGATCTACCGTACATCTGTCGGGAACAGGGGGCGGATTCTACCCGATCCCCACGCTGGAGCCGGTCATGCGGCCCGGCGTGCGCCCCCTGTGCGGAAGCGGCCGTCGCGCAGGAAGGCGGCGGTCAGGTCGGCCACCTCCGGCGACAGCACCAGCCCGCTGTGGCTGGCCGGCACCACGCAGTGGTCGGCCAGGCCCGGCAGCCGGGTCTCGGCCAGCGCCACGGTACCGTCGGAGTCGCCCTGCAGCGCGCCCATCAGGGCGCCCAGGCCGTGCGGCACGCTGCCGGCCACCAGCCCCACCTGCGCCTGGCCATGCCATTCGGGCAGGCCGTGCAGCAGCAGCCCGCCGCTGCGCCCCAGCGCCGCCGCCCAGCCATGCCCGGCCAGGGTGCGCGCGGTCCCGCTGCCGCACAGCGGCGAGCCCAGGCAGACCACGCGCGGCACGTCCAGTTCGGGCGCCTGCCGCAATGCTTCCAGCGCGACCAGCCCGCCGAGGCTGTGGCCGACCAGGGAGACGCTGTCCTGCCCGCGCAGACGCTCGATCAGCGACGGCACCGCCACGTCGGGACCGCCGAACACGCTGGGGTAGCCGAAGGCGGCGACCTCGAACCCGCGCGCGCGCAGGCGCCATGCCAGCGGCCCTACCCAGGCCCGTGCGTTCCAGATGCCATGCAGCAGCAGCACGCGATGCGTCATGCCTTCCATCCTGCGCCGGAGCGGCGCCGTCGATCATGCCGGGATTGAAGCCGAAGGCTCCGCAACGGCGGGTGAAGCGCGCCCCGTTGCGATCTTTCCGGCACAACCCGGCGCCACGGCAGCACCATAGGGGAAGTCAGGGCGAGCGGCGCAGGATGTATTCGCGGTCGCGCACGCGGCCGACCGGGAAGTCGTATTCGCCGACCTTGCCGAAGCCGTGCCGGCCATAGAAACGCTGCGCGCCGAAGTTCTCCGACCAGACACCGATCCACAGCGTGCGCGGCCCGCCTTCCAGCAGCCACCGCTCGGCCTGCGCGAACAGCTTGCCGCCCCAGCCGCCGCCCTGGTGGTCGCGCAGCACGTAGAGCCGTTTCAGTTCGCCGTCGCCGGGCCGGACCTCGGCGTGCGGCAGGCCGCAGGGACCGGCGAAGGCGAAGCCGACCGCCTCGCCTTCGACCTCCAGCAGCCACGCGGCGTAATCGCCCGATTCCAGCTGCCGGCGCTGCAGGTCCACCGGATAGGCGCCAGCCAGATAATCGGCCAGGTCCTGCGGCGGATACAGGTGGCCGAACGTCTCCACGAAGGTGCGTTCGGCCAGCGCGCACAGCGTGGCGGCGTCGGCGGCAGTGGCGCGGCGGATGGACATGGGAGCAAGTAACCAGTGGAGAGGAACCAGGAACCAGTAAATGCAAAAGCCAGGGGCTTGCCAGCTTTTCACCAGTTCCTGGTTTCTAGTCTCCAGTTCCTGGCTTCTAGTTCCTGGCGTCGCTCTTCTCCCGCACCCGCACGTGCACTTCGGCCAGCTGCGCGTCGGCGATCGGCGACGGGGCGTCGGTCATCAGGTCCTGGGCGCCGGTGGTCTTCGGGAACGGGATCACGTCGCGGATCGACTCGGTGCCGGCCATCAGCGCGGCGATTCGGTCGATGCCGAAGGCGATGCCGCCGTGCGGCGGCGCGCCGTAGTTCAGCGCGTCCAGCAGGAAGCCGAACTTGGCGCGCGCTTCCTCGGCGCCGATGCCGAGCAGCTCGAATACCGCGCTCTGCATTTCCGGGCGATGGATACGGATGGAGCCGCCGCCGATCTCGTTGCCGTTGAGCACCATGTCGTAGCCGCGCGACACCGCGATCCGGGCGTTGGCGCGCAGGTCGTCCACGTCGTCCACGGCCGGCGCGGTGAACGGGTGGTGCAGGGCGACGTAGCGCTGCTCCTCCTCGTCCCACTCGAACATCGGGAAGTCGGTGACCCACAGCGGACGCCAGCCGCCGGCGACCAGGCCGAAATCCCTGCCGGCCTTCAGGCGCAGCGCGCCCATGAAGTCGGAGACCTTGTTGTAGGCGCCGGCGCCGAAGAACACGATGTCGCCGTTGCCGGCGCCCACGTGCCGGAGCAGCGCGGCGAAGGCGTCCTCGCTGAAGAACTTCCGGATCGGCGAAGAAATCTCGCCGGCCTCGTCGATCTTGATGTAGGCCAGCCCCTTGGCGCCGTACTTGGCGGCGTGCGCGGCGTATTCGTCGATCTGCTTGCGGCTCAGCGTCGCGCCGCCGGGGATGCACAGCGCGGCCACGCGGCCGTCGGCATCGCTGGCGGCGGCGGTGAACACCGCAAATTCGCTGTCCTTGACCAGCTCGGCCACGTCCACCAGTTCCAGGTCGATGCGCAGGTCCGGCTTGTCCGAACCATAGCGGCGCATCGCATCGGCCCAGGTCATGCGCGGGAACTGCGCGGCCAGTTCGACGTCCACCACTTCCTTGAAGATGGCGCGGATCATCTCCTCGACGAAGTCCTGCACGTCGCGCTCGCGCACGAAGGCGAATTCCATGTCCAGCTGGGTGAATTCCAGCTGGCGGTCGGCGCGCAGCGCCTCGTCGCGGAAGCAGCGCGCGATCTGGTAGTAGCGATCGAAGCCGGCCACCATCAGGATCTGCTTGAACAGCTGCGGGCTCTGCGGCAGCGCGTAGAACTCGCCCGGGTGCATGCGCGCCGGCACCAGGAAGTCGCGCGCGCCTTCCGGGGTGGCCTTGGTCAGGATCGGGGTCTCGATGTCCTGGAAGCCGCGCGCGTCGAGGTGGCGGCGCAGCGCCTGCACCAGCTTGATGCGGGTGCGCTGCATGCGCTGCATTTCCGGGCGGCGCAGGTCCAGGTAGCGGTACTTCAGGCGGGTGTCCTCGCCCGGGTTCTCGTGGGCATGGAACGGCAGCGGCGCGGCCTTGTTGAGCACGGTGATGCGGCTGGCGATCACCTCCACCTTTCCGGTGCGCATCTTGTCGTTGATCGCGTGGCGGGCGCGGACCACGCCCTCGACCTGCAGCACGTCCTCGTAGCCCAGGCCGGCGGCCACGGCGAACACCTCGGCGTTGTCCACCTCCACCGTCACCTGCACGATGCCCTCGTGGTCCCGGAGATCGATGAAGCAGACGCCGCCCTGGTTACGGGCCACGTCGGTCCAGCCGGCGAGGGTCACGGTTTGGCCGATCAGGGTCTCGTCGACCAGGCCGCAGAAATGGGTACGCATGGAAAGCTCCGCAGGGGGAAGACCGGCACCGGACGTGCCAGCAAGCCGGTTATTTTGCGGCCGGCCGCCGAACGGGGCAAATCCGCCGCATAGTCACGCCCGCTTAAGCGAGGCTCTTCCTATAGTTCGCCCATCCAAACCTGAACAGGGACGCCGCCATGAACCGCCCGCTTCTGCTCGCCGGACTTTCCGCCCTCCTGCCGGGCGCCTTCCTCGCCCCCGGCGCCGCCGCGCAATCGGCCTACGGCAATGGTCCCGGCACGGTGGCGGCGGTGCGCTGCGAGAGCGTCAACAACCGCCAGCAGACCTGCAACACCGGCTGGCGCGATGCGGTCGTCGTCCGCCAGCTGTCCAGCACCCGCTGCGTGGAAGGCCAGAACTGGGGCAGCCGCGACGGCATGGTCTGGGTCAGCAACGGCTGTCGCGCCGACTTCGGCCCGGGGCGCGGCGGCTGGAGCAACGGCGGCAACAGCGGCACCATCCGCTGCGAGAGCAACGACAACCGCCAGCGCGTCTGCACCACCGGCTGGCGCGGCGCCACCCTGGTCCGGCAGCTGTCCAAGACCCAGTGCATCGAGGGCCGCAACTGGGGCAGCGGCAACGGCTCGGTCTGGGTCAGCGAGGGCTGCCGCGCCGAGTTCACCGAAGGCCGCGGCGGCTGGGGCGGCAGCAATGCCGGCACCGGCCAGACCGTCCGCTGCGAGAGCAACGACAACCGCCAGCGCGTGTGCCGCACCGACTGGCGCCGCGCCACCCTGGTGCGGCAGCTGTCCAAGTCGCAGTGCGTCGAGGGCCGCAGCTGGGGCAGCAGCAACGGCGCGGTATGGGTCAGCGACGGCTGCCGCGCCGAGTTCGCCGAGGGTCGCGGCGGCAGCTGGGGCGGCGGCAACCAGGGCGGCTCGAACTACAGCATCGAATGCAGCAGCGACGGCAACCGCATGCGCTCATGCGCCTGGGACCGCCGCCAGGGTCGCCCGGTGCTGATCCAGCAGCTGTCCAGCACGCAGTGCGTGGAAGGCCGCAACTGGGGCTACAACGGCAACAGCCTGTGGGTGAACGCCGGCTGCCGCGCGCGCTTCGGCGCGCGCTGACGCCGCATTCCGCGGGAAACGCCGGAGGGCGCCGTCAGGCGCCCTTTTCCGTGGCCGCGTCGACACCCCACGGCGGCGGCGCATCGACCGGGTGGGCCAGGTCGAATTCGACCTGGAACAGGCGGCCGTCCGGGCGCGAGAGTTCGTAGAGGAAGCGCCTGCCCGGCTCCACTTCCATCGCCCAGGTGTTGCGGACCGATCCGGTCATGCCTTCGCGCTCGAACATCGCCACGGATTCGACGTCCACCGGGAACTCCTGACGCAGCGCGGTACCCGCGGCGCGCGTGTCGCCGCCGTAGAGCGTGACCGTGTCCGGGCTGCCGTCGGCATGGCGGTGATCGTGCTTCAGGCGCAGGCCCTCGCCCACGCGGGTCACCACCCAGGTCCGCGAGCGGTCCTCGCCGACATGGAACGGCACCCGCAGCTCCTGCTCCGGCGCCTCGCAGCCGCGCACGTGCATCACCAGCGCCTTGCCCTCGAACGGATCGGGCGCGGCGCTGGCCGGCCGGTTCGCCACCACCCGGCCGGCGAACGCCTGCCCGCAATGCCGCGCCAGCGCCGCCAGGAAACCGGCGGCGGGCGTCATCTCCGGACCGTTGGAAACAACCGGGACCGAGGCGCTGGACGGCATGGCGGAAAACAGCAACGGCAGGAGACCGGCAAGGAAAGAGCGTTTCATGCCATGGACCCTAGCCGCCCGCCCGTGGACAGGGCAAGCCCGGCACGCGCCGTTGCGGACGGGCGGACGGCGCGCCGCATCGCCCATCAGCGCAGGTGGACGCCGGCCATCTCCCCGACGCGGCGCAGGATGCGGTTGCGGCCGTCATCGTCCAAGGGCGCGCCCTGCAGGTAGCTGGTCAGTACCCAGGGCGAGCCGTCGCCCGCCGGCCACAGTACGGCGATATCGTTGGTGGTGTCGCGGCCATTGCTGCCGGTCTTGTCGCCTACCCGCCAGCCCGTGGGCAGGCCGGCCCGCAGGCGCGCGCCGCCGGTCTCGTTGTCGATCAGCCAGTCGGCCAGCTGCCGGCGCGCGGCTTCGCCCAGCGCGTCGCCGAGCACGAAGCGCTGCAGGTTGCCGGCCATCGCCGCCGGGCTGGTGGTGTCGCGCGGGTCGCCCGGCACGAACAGGTTGGCTTCCGGCTCGTAGCGCGCGGTGACAGTGACCGCATCGCCCTGCCCGCGCAGGAAGGCGGTCAGGCCGGCCGGTTCGCCGGCCAGCGGCAGCAGCAGGTTGGCCGCGGCGTTGTCGCTGGCGATCATAGTCGCCCGGCACAGGTCGCGCACGCTCAGGTCCTTGCCGACATGGCGGCCGGTGATCGGCGAGTTGCCGAGGAGATCGGACGCACGCACCGGCACGCGCCGGTCCAGCGACAGCTGGCCGCGTTCGGCACGGTGCAGCACCGCCGCCGCGAGCAGGAACTTGAAGGTGCTGCACATCGGGAAACGCTCGTCCATGCGGTGGCCGAAGCGGGCGCCGCTGGCCGGGTTCCACAGGCACACGCCCAGCCGGCCACCGCTTTCGGCCTCCAGCGCGGCGAAGCCGGCAGTCGCCGCAACGGGTGCCGCCGTGGCGGCCACCCGGGCAAGCGCGGGCGCGGCGATGGCGCCAGCAAGCGCGGCACTCCCCAGGGCGAGGAACTGGCGACGGGCGATCATGAAACGCTCCTTGGGCATCGGGTGGCACCGATTATCGGAAGCCACGGCAGCCCTTCACCAGCACGAAAAACCAGGGGGAGCCATTACATATATCAGTGGATCAGGCCGTTTTCCCGCTGCGCCATGCGGGAATAATGGGGGCACCCATCACTCCCTGTTATGGCTCAGGCATGATTCGCCCCCAGCTCCCGCTCAATGCCCTGCGCGCCTTCGAGGCCGCCGCGCGCCACCTCAACTTCACCCGCGCGGCGCTGGAACTGTGCGTCAGCCAGGCCGCGCTGAGCCACCAGATCCGCACGCTGGAAGACCGCCTGCAGGTCACGCTGTTCCACCGCCTGCCGCGCGGCGTGGCGCTCACCGACGAGGGCACGGCGTTGTACCCGGTGCTCACCGAGGCCTTCGACCGCATCGCCATCGCGCTGGACCGCTTCACCGGCGGCCGCTTCCGCGAGGTGCTGACGGTGGGCGTGGTCGGCACCTTCGCCACTGGCTGGCTGCTGCCGCGGCTGGGCGATTTCGAGGCCGCGCACCCGGACATCGAACTGCGCGTGCAGACCCACAACAACCGCATCGACCTGGCCGGCGAAGGACTGGACCTGGCGATCCGCTTCGGCGACGGTGACTGGCAGGGGCAGGACTGCACACCGATCGTCGATGCGCCGTTCGCACCGCTGTGCGCGCCGGCGCTGGCGCGGCGCCTACAGCAGCCGCGCGACCTCGCCGGCATGCCGCTGCTGCGCTCCTATCGCAACGACGAATGGCAGCGCTGGCTGCAGGCCGCCGGCGTGACCGGGGTGGAGGCGCGCGGCCCAGTGTTCGATTCCTCGCTGGCGCTGGCCAGCGCCGCCGCCGCGGGCGCCGGCGTCGCCCTGCTGCCGCTGCGCATGTTCGAGCAGGACCTGGCCGACGGCCGGCTGCTGCAGCCCTTCGCGCAGACCCTGGGCCTGGGACGCTACTGGCTGACCCGGCTGCGCTCGCGGCAGGAACGCGAGCCGCTCAAACGCTTCCGCCTGTGGCTGCAGGCGCAGGAGGAGTTGCAGGGCCCAGCCGTCCATCTGTAGCCGTGGGTCGGGGTCACGTCCCTGACGATTCCGGGCCCGATGCACGGAGCGTCGGGGCGTTGCCCCGACCTGCAGGAGGCGCAGGACGCGCTGCAGGAGCGACGTGTAGGGGCGACGCGAGTCGCGAGGGGCGTTCCCCCGGGGAGGCCGCGGTCGCGACTGGCGTCGCTCCTACGGGTGTGGGGTGCGCGCTACGCGTCGAGCAGCTCCATCCACGCCGTCTCGGCTTGCTCCAGCTGCTGCGCCAGCACCTCGCGCTCGCTGCCGAGGCGGCCCATCTTCGCGGCGTCGGCATAGTTGGCTGGATCGGCCAGCTGGCGGTCGACGTCGGCCAGGGATGCGCCGAGCTGTTCGACCTTCTTCTCGGCCGCTTCCAGCTTGTGTGGGTTGACCGGCTTCTTCGCCGCGGCCGGCGCCGGCGCGACCTGCACCGGCGCGACGGCGGCCTTCTCCACCTTTTCCTTTTCCGCACGGTCGGCCTTGTTGCGCGCGCCCTGCGCGGTGGCGCGGGTGCGCAGCCAGGCGGCGTATTCGTCGAGGTCGCCGGCGAACGGCTCGACCACGCCGTCGGCCACGCGCCAGAAGGTGTCGCAGACCAGGCCGATCAGGTGGCGGTCGTGCGAGACCATGACGATGGCGCCTTCGAACACGCTCAGGGCCTCGGCCAGCGCCTCGCGCATTTCCAGGTCGAGGTGGTTGGTCGGTTCGTCGAGCAGCAGCACGTTCGGCTGCTGCCAGGCGATCAGCGCCAGCGCCAGGCGCGCGCGCTCGCCGCCGGAGAAACCGTCCACCGGCTCGAACGCGCGGTCGCCGGGAAAGTTCCACTTGCCGAGGAAGTCGCGGAAGTTCTGGTTGACGCCGTCCGGGTCGATCTCGCGGAAGTGGTCCATCGGCGTGGCGCCTTCGCGCAGCGATTCCACCGTGTGCTGGGCGAAGTAGCCGATCTTCATGTCCGGGTGCGCGCTGCGCTCGCCGGTCAACGGCGGCAGGTCGCCCACCAGCGTCTTGACCAGCGTGGTCTTGCCGGCGCCGTTGGGGCCGAGCAGGCCGACGCGCTGGCCGGCTTCCAGGCCGAAATCCACGTCCTCCAGGATCACCGCGTCCGCGCCGTAGCCGCAATCGACGTGGTTCAGGCGGATCAGCGAGAACGGCAGCCTGGCCGGCTCGGAGAACTCGATGCGGAACTCGCGCTCGGCGCGCACCGCTTCGGTGCCGGTCATCTTGGCCAGGCGCTTCATCCGGCTCTGCGCCTGGGTGGCCTTGCTGGCCTGCGCCTTGAAGCGGTCGATGAAGCTCTGCAGGTGGGCGCGCTCGGCCTGTTCCTTCTCGTGCGCGATCTGCTGCTGGCGCAGCTGTTCGGCGCGCTGGCGCTCGAAATCGGTGTAGCCGCCCGGGTAGAGCTTGGCGCCGCCACCGTGCAGGTGCAGGGTGTGGGTGGCCACGTTGTCGAGGAACTCGCGGTCATGCGAGATCAGCAGCAGGGTGCCCGGGTACTTCAGCAGCCACTGTTCCAGCCAGTACACCGCGTCCAGGTCGAGGTGGTTGGTCGGTTCGTCGAGCAGCAGCAGGTCGCTGGGCATCATCAGTGCGCGTGCCAGGTTCAGGCGCACGCGCCAGCCGCCGGAGAACGAGGACACCGCGCGGTGGTGGGTCTCGGCCGGGAAGCCCAGGCCGTGCAGCAGCTTGCCGGCGCGCGCTTCGGCGTCATAGGCGTTCAGCTCGGCCATGCGCGTATGCGCCTCGGCCACGGCTTCCCAGTCCTCGCGGGCGGTGGCGTCGGCCTCGGCGGCCAGCACCGCGGCCACCTCGGTATCACCGCCCAGCACGAAGCTCAGCGCCGGATCGGGCAGCGACGGGGTTTCCTGGGCGACGCTGGCGATGCGCACCTTGCCGGGCAGGTCGACGTCGCCCTTGTCCGCCTCCAGCTCGCCCTTCACCGCCGCGAACAGGCTGGACTTGCCAGCACCGTTGCGGCCGACCACACCCACCCGGTAACCGGCGTGCAGGGTCAGGTCGACATTGGACAACAGCAGCCGCTCGCCGCGGCGCAAGGCGAAATTACGAAGCGAAATCATGGGGGAAGGCGTCCATATAACCGAATGGAATGTGCTGGTGAGCACTGTTCCTGCGACGCAATTCTAGCGTTAACGAATACTTGACGCGCCCCGGGAAGCGACGCGGTCGCTCCACATCTCTCCCTCGTCGAGTCCGCGCGCCTCCCGGGCCCCTCCCCCGCCAATGCCCGCCACAGCTAAATGCTTGCTTTTGCAACGTTTTTTCACATGACGCGCATTTGACAGCTGCTTAAATTCCCGTTAATTGCTGTATTGCGCACCGCAACAACCGTCGTCCGCCTCACCCCCGTGATGTCGATTCCGGTGCCAGTTCCCGCCAACCGGAGCCCCACCCCGATGAACCGCAAGACCAGCCTGATCGCCGCCGCCATCGCTGTCGCACTCGGTGGCGCTTCGTTCGCCGCTGCTGCCCAGCAGACCGGCACCGCCGCCAACACCCTCGATACGGTGATCGTCACCGGTACCCGCGTGGCCGACCGTACGGTCGCCGAGTCGCAGTCGCCGATTGACATCATCACCCCGGAAATCCTGCAGTCCACCGGTTCCGGCGAACTGGCCACCGCGCTGTCGCGCGCCCTGCCCTCGCTGAACTTCCCGCGCCCGGCCCTGACCGACGGCACCAGCGGCGTGCGCCCGGCGCAGCTGCGCGGCCTCTCGCCCGACCAGGTGCTGGTGCTGGTGAACGGCAAGCGCCAGCACACCTCGGCGATGATCAACGTCAACGGCACCATCGGCCGTGGCTCCTCGGCGGTGGACATCAACGCCATCCCGATCGCCGCCATCGAACGCGTGGAAGTGCTGCGTGACGGCGCCTCGGCCCAGTACGGCTCGGACGCCATCGCCGGCGTCATCAACATCGTGCTGAAGGGCAGCGGCAGTGGCGGCAGCCTGGCCGTGGACTACGGCCAGTACTCGGCCGGTGACGGCAACAAGTACCAGCTCTCCGGCGACACCGGCGTCGAGTTCGCCAACGGCCGTGGCCGCGTGCACGTGGCCGGCCAGATCAGCCAGCAGGACGAAAGCAACCGCGCCGGCCCGTACCGTGGCACCACTCCGAACACCGGCAATTTCCCGGCCATCGGTGAAACCACCTTCGTCGTCGGCGACCCGCGCGTGGATGCCACCGCGGCCTCGCTCAACGGCAGCTTCGATTTCAGCGACCACGTGACCGGCTACGCCAGCGCGCTGCTCAGCAACCGCGACATCACCTCGTTCGCGTTCTACCGCTCGCCCAACCACAGCGGCCAGACCGCGCTGCTGTCGCAGATCTACCCGGACGGCTACGTGCCGGAGATCAACCAGTACTCAAAGGACCGCTCGCTGGTCGCCGGCGTCAAGGGCAACACCGACAGCGGCTGGACCTGGGACCTCAGCCTGAACCACGGCGAGAACACCCTGGACTTCAACACGCGCAACAGCATCAACTACAGCCTGGGTGCCACCAGCCCGCGCTCGTTCTACGACGGCACGCTGAAGTACCAGCAGGACATCTTCAATGCCGACTTCACCAAGTCGCTGGACTGGGGCCTGGCCTATCCGGTCACCCTGTCCTTCGGTGGTGAATACCGCAAGGAAAAGTGGGACCAGAACCCGGGCGAACTGAACTCCTACACCGGCACCGGTGCGCAGGGCTTCGCCGGCTTCACCCCCACCAATGAAGTGCACGCCGACCGCCACAACTACGCCGTCTATGCCGGCCTGGAAGCGGA